>JALEWG010000083.1 GCA_022788065.1 Lachnospiraceae bacterium
ACGGTGGAGGCATTGCTGGAGGTTTAAGCGCCTATGAAGGAGCTGCGTTTTGAATATGTGATGAGGCTGGACTTCAGTCCAATGGTTTCAAAGCATCGTTTTACACTGAAATGTATTCCGCACTCCGATGAAAGACAGAAGGTATCCGAACTGGAGGTGGTGGCCTATCCGAGAGAATTCATCTCGGAAGCGGAGGATGCCTTCGGAAATCACTGCATCTATGGACACGCGGAGGGAATGCACGATCATTTTTCATTCCGCGTCACGGGAAAGGCGGCAACGGGTCTCGCTCCCTGGGAGCATGCGAAGGAGGACCATCTCATCGGTATCTACAGATATCAGACGGAATATACCAGACCGGGTCCATGTATACGTAAGTTTGCCGACAGCTTTTCGTTCACTCCTGAGATGACAGCGTATGACAAAGCGTTCACTTTTATGACCGGCCTTTACCGCTCGTTTCAGTATGTGCCTTACGTGACGGGAATCCATACGACTGCGGAGGAGGCGATGGCGCTGGGAAAAGGCGTATGTCAGGATTATTCTCACATTCTGTTGTCCCTTTGCCGAATGGAGGGAATCCCGTGCCGGTACGTGGTCGGGATGCTGATCGGAGAAGGTGCAAGCCATGCTTGGGTGGAGATCTGCAGTGAGGGACGCTGGATCGCACTGGATCCCACCAATAATCTGGTGGTGGATGATCAGCATATCAAGATTTCAGCAGGACGCGATTATCAGGACTGCATTATCAATCAGGGAATCTTCACGGGACAGACCAGGCAGACGCAGCAGATTCTGGTAAGCGTGAAGGAAACGGAAAACCAGCACAGCGCGCCGAAAACACGCTCCTGGAGAGAATCGTCGTTCCGGAGATAACAGAAAGACGATCGTATAAAAAAAGGAAGGCCCGGAATTTCTTCCCCCGCCTTCCTTTTTCCTTTTACGAATCTCTGTGTTCAGATTCCCGTTCTTTTACCATCTGCCAGATCAGCTCGTGCATCCATTTTACAGTCTCTTCCAGCTTCCGGTTCTCATCATTCAGCCGCCGGATCTCAGCCTCAAGATCGTAAATTAATTTGTCTTTCTCATCCAACATAGCAAATCCTCCGCGAAAATCAATAAGGCCAGTATAACATTGAATAGCAGTTCTGTCCAGCATTTGCCGGTTCTCCAAAATCTTTACTTTGCGATTGATTCGGCGTGGACTTTGAGATATAATGTCATTTAAGTGATTTTCAGGACATCGAGGGATAAACAATGGAAGCTTCAAAAAACGATTTTTCAAAGGGCAGTGTGGTGGGAAATATTCTCGGGATGGCGGTCCCCATGACACTGGCACAGTTGATCAATGTACTGTACAATGTGGTGGACCGGGTCTATATCGGATATATTCCGGAACACGCGACTCTGTCTTTGACGGGGCTTGGGGTCTGCCTTCCCGTTATCACCGCAGCGATCGCATTTGCCAATCTGTTCGGCATGGGCGGTGCGCCGCTCTGTTCCATCGAACGCGGAAAGGGCAATGAGAAGGAGGCGGAGGCGATCATGGGAAACTCCTTCACGCTTCTTGTGCTGTGTGGCCTGCTCCTGACGGCGTTTGGACTCATCTTTAAAAGACAGCTTCTCTATCTGTTCGGGGCAAGTGATATTACATATCCGTATGCGGATTCTTATATGACGATCTATCTTCTCGGAAGCGTTTTTGTCATGATCGGTCTCGGTATGAATTCCTTTATCAACTCTCAGGGCTTTGCGAAAATCGGTATGAAAACTGTTCTTCTGGGTGCGTTTGCCAATATAATCCTGGATCCTGTCTTTATTTTCGGCTTCCATATGGATGTGCAGGGCGCCGCGCTGGCGACAGTGATCTCCCAGTTCCTGTCGGCGGCCTGGGCCCTCAGATTTCTCACAGGAGACGGGGCGATCCTTCGCCTGAAAAAGGAGACACTTGGCCTCAGCCGTGTTAGAGTGGTGAAGATCACTTCCATGGGCATGTCCAGCTTTATGGCGGGCTTTACCAACAGCCTGGTGGCCGTGGCGTGCAATGCCACACTGCAGACATGGGGAGGCGATCTCTATGTCGGCGTCATGACGGTGATCCATTCCGTACGCGAGATCGTGGAGAACCTGATCAAAGGGCTTACAAGCGGATCCCAGCCGGTGCTTGGCTTCAACTACGGGGCAAAGCAGTACCGCCGCGTCAGGCAGGCAATCAAATTCGTATCGGTCAGCGCGATATCCTTCACATTTGTGTGCTGGGTGCTGATTTCCCTGTTCCCGGAGACGTTTATTCATATTTTCAATCGTGATGAAACACTGGTACAGGCGGCGATTCCGTGTCTGAGAATCTATTTCTTTGGATTTTTTATGATGTCACTGCAGTATGCCGGGCAGTGCAGCTTCGTGGGACTCGGGAAGGCGAAACAGGCCACGTTCTTCTCCATATTCCGAAAAGTGATCATCGTGCTTCCGCTCACCATCCTGCTGCCGCATGTCGGCGGGCTCGGTGTAATGGGAGTCTTTCTGGCGGAGCCGGTCTCAAACTTTATGGGCGGCGGAGCCTGCTATCTGACTATGCTCAGGACAGTATGGCCGGAGCTTGACGAAAAAAAGACAGAGAAAGCGAGAAATGGGGAGATATCATGAGTGAGGTGCTTTTAAAGGCGGCAGCATTTATTCTGATCATTCTGTTCAGCTTTGTCTTAAAGAAGATTGGGATCCTGCGGGCGGAGGATCTTCCTGTGTTTTCAAAGCTGGTCGTAAAGATCACACTTCCGGCGGCGATCGTCAGTAATTGCAGCAAAATTACCATGGAGCCCTCTATGCTGGTGATCGTGGCACTGGGGCTTCTGTGCAGCGGCTTCTATGTGGCGGTGGGATATGGACTGTTTTTTAATGGGACGAGAGAAGAAAAGGCGTTCGGCCTTCTGAATGTGTCCGGTTACAACATCGGCTGTTTTACCATGCCGTTTATTCAGAATTTCCTGGGTCCTGCCGGAGTAGCCGCGACAAGTCTTTTTGATGCGGGAAATGCCATGATCTGTACGGGTACGTCGTATGCGATTGCCGTGGCAGTATCAGGAAAAGGACAGGTAAAAGGTCCGGCACAGATGGTGAAGCAGCTGTTCTCGTCGGTGCCGTTTGATTGCTACATTATTATGACAGTCCTGGCGCTGTTCCATCTGAAGCTGCCGGCGCTCGTCACAAGCTTTGCAGAGACAATCGGGAATGCAAATACGTTCCTGTCCCTGTTCATGATCGGACTGGGACTGGAGATCCATGTGTCGAAAAAGCAGGTATCCGCGATCAGCCGTCTGCTTCTTGCCAGATATGCGGTCGCATTTGTGCTGTCTTTTCTATTATATATGTTTGCGCCTTTCGGAGATGAGGTGAGGAGAGCGCTGGCAATCCTCATGTTCGGACCTGTTTCCTCTCTGGGAGTCGCATATACGTCCATGATCGACGGGGATGTGAATCAGGCCAGCAGCTTTAACTCGCTGTCTATTCTGATCAGTATTGCCTGTCTGACCGCGTCAATTCTGATACTGTAGCACCGGATTACAGAAACTGCCGGCGAATATCGGCTTTTACGGAGGGAAACAATGAAGTTAAAAAGAGAAGAGGACGCACGTTTTATCGTGCATCATCAGGTGACGGAGGAAAAGCTTCTTCATCTGGAAAAAGGTGTGAGAAAACTGGGCTTTCAGTCCGGAGGAAACCGGATCATGGCGGCCTTTCTGGGATTGGCAGTATGCTGTCTCGTCATCAGCCGGGTTTTGAACGGCTTTGCCGCCAATATGGTGGGAGCCATCGGAGCGCTTATGTTTATGGCGTTTCTGGCAGGGCTTTACGCACTCTGGAGAGGCTGGAGTGACGCGAAACGTGATATTAAGATTCAGTTTGAGGCCGGAAAGGACAAATTTAATTTTCAATGGGAATATCGTTTCTTTGACGACTGTTACGAGGCAATCGGAAAAAATGAGAAGACGTCGGCAGATTATTCCAATATTCAGCGTCTGATCGAGATGTCCGGAATGCTTGTGCTGGTGGAAAAAGGAAATCTGGTGCGCTACTTTATGAAAAATGATATGGAAAAAGGAACAGGCGACGAACTGGCCGGGTTCCTGGAAAGGAAAAGCGGAGCAAAGCTGGAATTTGTTTCCGTCAGGTAAGCAGTATGGAGCCGTTATTTGCGTCAAAAACAACAAACAATGAGACCATGTTTTATCATCAGGTCCTGGCCTCCAAGAAAAAGGAACCGGTGAAGAAGAGAAATATGCCGGCATTTTTGCAGGATATCCGTTTTTCGGATATTTTGATGGGCGCAGTCGCTTTCGGTGTGTTTTTTATGACCATGACCGGTATGGAGACTGCTGAAAAGGCCGCACAGTCGCTGTTGGTAGCCATCGTTTTTGTGTTCGTCATGAAACAGATGAACCGGAGAAAGCGCCAGACCGTTGATTCGGACAGCACGGAGACTGCAGACAGGAGACAGGCACAGATGCTTCTGGAAAATTCCTGCCGGGAAGGAGAAGTCTGTGACGTTCGATTTGATGAGGAGTGCTTTCAGGTGAAGTATCCGGGAATTGTTACCGAGTATCAGTATGAGGGTGTGTCATGGATCAAAGAGACAAGTGAATTTTATATGATCTTCTGGAACCAGTCTATGGTGATTCCGGTGGAGAAAGCCGGTTTTTACAGAGGCCGTCCGGAACAGTTCCATGGCTTTCTCGAGAAAAAATGCCAGAAGACAATAGAGAAAGTCATGAAACCAGCTTAACTCAGAAAAGGGGAAAATCGTATGGGAAACAAAATCAAAAAATTTGAAAAGCCGAAGCACCGATATCTGCCGGAGCTGAAGATCCGATATAATTTCGTGGTACCGCTTGTGGGTATCGTGGATATTCTGACAATGGCCAGCTTTTATGTGAATCCTGCCACGGACGGCAGTCTGATCCTGAAAAGCTTCTACCTGGCTTGCGCCGTGATCGGAGTGGGATTCACATACTGGGGATTTATGTGGAAGATTACAGCGGACAATTCAAAGGTTCGTATTCGTCCGCCGTTCGGTGCTTCCAGAGAAGTTGCCTACGGCGATATCCGTCGCGTGGAGATTCACAAAAAGAAAAGAAACAAGGCGCTGGTTCATTTTACGCTGTTCGGGAAGAGCGGGGAGGAGCTTGTCCGCGTATATCCGCTTATGAAAAACAGCGGTGATTTCCTGGAGCGCTTAAAACTTCTGGAGATAAAAATTACAGAGGTGGAAGATAAGTAGAGAATGACAGGGGGAAATCTGTGCATACTATTTCCTGTAATCGATCAGGAAGGAGGTATGCAGGATGACGAGACTGGACTGTACCGTTACCACCTGTGTTCACAATGCAGAAAAATGCTGCTGCAGAAGAGGGATCCTTGTGGAGGGCGCCCACGCAGGGAATAGCTGTGACACGTGCTGCGGAAGCTTCGAGGAGAACCGGGGAGGATTATTCAAAAATCTGTTCAAGACTCCGGAATCGAAGCTTCAGGTGGATTGTGATGTGATGAACTGTCTGTATAATGATGATCACCAGTGCAGGGCGGAACGAATCACCATCACCGGTGACGGAGCGAGAGCGGTGGGGCAGACCGAGTGCGGAAGTTTCCGAAAAAAGTAGGAAAATCTTCAGAAATAAGCCGGAAGGCTTTGGGCCGCAGGAAGTCCGGAAATACTTCCTGCGGCAATATTCTGTGCAGTAATAATTTTTGTGAAAACAGTTGACAAACGGGAAACAATATAGTATAGTTATATAGGTTGTGAGAACAACCAAGACAGGAAAGCAGGTTATCCGCCTCACCTCGGCACGAGTCAGTGACCCGGGTTCATAAACAATTGGTTTACTACCATGCAGCAGCATGCGAAACCGATGCAGTTAATGAGCGGATAGTTTACTATCTGCTTTTTTTGTTCTGCCGAACAGGAGTGTCCTAAGGATACAAGCCTGATCTGTTGATTCAGCACTATGAGTATGGAGGTGTACGGCTATTAGCGAGTTAATGATTAACGAACAGATTCGTGACAAAGAAGTTCGTTTGATTGGAGAGAACGGGGAGCAGCTTGGAATCATGTCTGCAAAGGAGGCTTACAAGCTGGCGAAGGACGCAGAGCTTGATCTGGTGAAGATTGCTCCGACGGCAAAACCGCCGGTCTGCAAGATCATTGATTACGGAAAATATAAGTATGAAATGATCCGCAAGGAAAAAGAGGCCAAAAAGAAACAGAAAGTCATCGAGGTGAAGGAAGTTCGTCTTTCTCCGAATATCGATACCAATGACCTGAATACCAAAATCGGTTCCGCAAGAAAGTTTATCGAAAAAGGGAATAAGGTCAAGGTGACACTCCGCTTCCGCGGACGTGAGATGGCTCACATGAACCAGACAAAATATATTCTGGACGATTTTGCTGAAAAACTTTCCGATATCGCAGTCGTAGATAAACCTTCCAAGGTAGAAGGAAGAAGCCTGGTAATGTTTTTAACTGCAAAAAAATAGGAATAATTTTAAGGAGGAAACTACAATGCCTAAAATGAAAACAAGCAGAGCAGCTGCAAAACGTTTCAAAAAATCCGGAACAGGTCTGTTAGTAAGAAATAAAGCTTACAAGTCCCATATCTTAACTAAGAAATCTACAAAGCGGAAAAGAAATCTTAGAAAAGACATCGTTACTGATATCACAAACAGCAAGGTAATGAAGAAGATTTTACCGTACTTATAATAGATTCGGAATTGAGAAGGAGGAAATAAGCGATGGCAAGAATTAAAGGTGGCTTAAATGCCAAGAAGAAACACAACAGAGTTCTCAAACTGGCCAAAGGTTACAGAGGCGCACGTTCCAAACAGTATAGAGTAGCAAAGCAGTCCGTAATGAGAGCATTAACAAGCTCTTATGCAGGAAGAAAAGAGAGAAAGAGACAGTTCAGACAGCTGTGGATCGCCCGTATCAACGCTGCAGCTAGAATCAATGGTCTGTCCTACAGCAAGTTCATGTTCGGCTTAAAGCAGGCCGGCGTTGTTATGAACCGTAAAGTATTATCCGATATGGCAATCAACGACGCAGAGGGCTTCGCAAAGTTAGCTGAGCTGGCAAAGGCACATCTTGCATAATTGAATCTGAGAAAAGAGGAAACCGTTCTGATTCCGGGAAACCGGGGCAGAACGGTTTTTAAATAGAACTGATGAAGGAAGCTGGCTGCGAAGATGGATTTACAGTAAAGATCGGCTTCAACGGCGACGTGAGAAACCGTACGGCTCAGATCATTCAGGCACAGTTAGCTGAGATCAACATCAATGTAGATATCAATCAGCTGGAGTGGGGCGCATATCTGGAAATGCTCAAGGCCGGCGAACTGGATATGTATATTCTTGGCTGGAGCAACAGCACCATCGACCCGGACAGAAGTGTTTCCACACTGTTCTTATCCAATCAGTGCGGATATGACGGAAACAACTACACCTTCTTAAAGGATGCTGAGCTGGACGCAGAGATCAATGCAGCAGCAATCAACACCAACCATGAAGAGCGTATGCAGCAGTACAGAGACATTCAGGCACATCTGAAAGAGCTGGCTCCGTGGGTTCCGCTTTTCTATCAGCAGCAGGGCGCAGGTACAAATGCCAAGTTAAAGGGATTTACATACGATAAGAATGCAAACTTCTATTTTGGTAACTGCCGTTACGAGGAGTAAAAACAATTGATATATAATTAGGAAGAAAGAGAGTACCGTCCATCGGTCAGAGGATCTGCCGGTCGGGCGATGCTCTTTTTGTGCAATAATATTGCACAAAAAAAGCTCAGACTTCACATTGTGAAGTCTGAGCTTCGTGCAGAAGAAGAGACTTGAACTCTCACGGTATTGCTACCACACGGACCTGAACCGTGCGCGTCTGCCAATTCCGCCACTTCTGCGTTTTTGTCATATCGACGAATGATATTATATTACAATCAAGTGATTTTGTCAATGGTAATTCGTAAATTTCAAAATTATTTTTTTGAACTCTTTTTTTCGATAAAATTTAAAAAAAGTGTTTACAAACCGGATAATTTGTGATAAAGTATATCACATCGACGAGTGGTGCGAATGCATGATAAATCGATAGGCGGAAGTGTCGGAACTGGCAGACGAGCAAGACTAAGGATCTTGTGGTGGTTACATCGTGTGGGTTCAAGTCCCATCTTCCGCATTTTGTTTTATGAGAACCCTTGATTTTTCAAGGGTTTTTTTGCGCAATAGGATAGTACTTTCCTATTGCGAAAAAATGCTCCGCATGCTAAAACGGATTGGGTACGGACATACTACTATTCATTGGATGTGTCGAATGTACTTTCGGTTACCGCAATATTGCTCGACTTATGAAAACATACAACTAATACACTTTGAACACACTTCTATGAAAATTTTTAAAATAGAATTTATTTCAAAAAATTCAAAAAAATATTGACAAAATATATCAGGAGTACTATAATATATCATATCGATGAGATACTAAGAAACGCAGAAGTGGCGGAATTGGCAGACGCGCACGGTTCAGGTCCGTGTGGTAGCAATACCGTGAGAGTTCAAGTCTCTTCTTCTGCATGAATGATGAAAAGCCTTGATTTAATCAAGGCTTTTTGTTATAGGAAAATCTTTCCTGTGATACAATAAGCTCCACGGGGAGGCGCACAGCTGATATGTGGTTCTGGTGGTTTATGTTTGTTTGCAACCCGCTCCAGACGTTCAAAAATGAACATGGATACCTGGAAATTTGCTCATGGAAATTGTGGGCGACGTTGGTGGAGAATTGGATTGATCATGTTGTTCCCGACAATTCTGGTGCAGATTCCTTTTTATGGTAAAAGTGATGATGTGATCGGTTGGGTAGGAATTGCAATATGTGTCGTTAAGTGTACCGTTTTGCTGGCTTCGATCGTTCCGACAGAAATGGCGCTGAAGAATACGTTCAATGATGATGGCAGCAGGAAATAAGTCTTATCATCGGAAAAATTATTACAGTTTTTTTGCGAATTGTTTGAAATAAATTTTTATTTGAAAAATCTTAAAAAAGTGTTTACAAACTGTCCGAGTTGTGTTATAGTATCTCTTGTCGATGAGAGATGTGAAGAACATCGCAGAAACGATACGCGGAAGTGTCGGAACTGGCAGACGAGCAAGACTAAGGATCTTGTGGTGGTTACATCGTGTGGGTTCAAGTCCCATCTTCCGCACGAAGGCTTAAGTCGAAAGGCTTAAGCCTTTTTTGTGTAATAGGAAATTGCTTTCCTATTACACAAAAAAGTGGAATGCGGGTAGTATTTCCGGGAAAAATAGGCTATAATGAGCGTTAGCGAAAGAATATCAGAAACGATACATTCAGGAGGAATCATGTTAGAAATGAGAAATCTTTCCTTCGGCGTCGATGACAGCCAGGGGAAAAAGGAAATTCTGAAAGACGTCAGTCTGACAGTTGGCGATGATAAATTTGTCGTGATAACGGGGCCGAACGGCGGCGGAAAGTCCACGCTGGCCAAACTGATCATGGGAATCGAAAAACCGAAATCCGGTCAGATCCTGTTTGACGGTCAGGACATTACGGAAAAAAATATCACAGAGAGAGCCAATATGGGAATCAGCTTTGCGCTTCAGCAGCCCGTCCGCTTCAAGGGCGTGCAGGTTCTGGATCTGATCCGCCTGGCAGCGAAGAAGCAGCTTTCTGCTGCGGATGCCTGCCGTTATCTGTCTGAGGTGGGGCTCTGTGCGAAAGACTATATCAACCGTGAGGTGAATGCCAGTCTGTCCGGCGGCGAGTTAAAGCGAATTGAGATCGCCACGGTTCTGGCGCGGGGAACGAAGCTTTCTGTGTTTGATGAACCGGAAGCGGGAATCGATCTTTGGAGTTTTCAGAACCTGATCCAGGTATTTGAGAATATGAGAAAGAACACACATGGTTCCATCATCATCATTTCCCATCAGGAACGGATTCTGGAGATTGCAGATGAGATCGTTGTGATTTCAGACGGGTCCATATTAAAACACGGTCCGAAGGATGAGATCCTGCCGGAGATTCTGGGAACGGCTTCCGCGCCGGGTTCCTGCCAGTTTTACAGGAGGGATAGGTAAATTATGGATAAGATTCTGGAAATGATGTTGGAAAAGGTCGCAGGACTTCACGGAGTGCCTGAGGGGGCTTATAATATCCGCGCTAACGGGCAGATGGCAGGGAGAAATACGACAGCAAATATCGATATCGTAACGAGGGAAGACGGAACCGGCATTGATGTTCATATCAAGCCGGGCACAAAGAATGAAAGCGTTCATATTCCCGTGATATTAAGCCAGACCGGACTGACAGAACTGGTATGCAATGATTTCTATATCGGAGAAAACTCGGATGTGACGATCATTGCCGGCTGCGGTATCCATAACGGCGGCGCGAAAGAGTCCCGCCATGACGGAATCCACCGCTTTTTTGTCGGCAAGAACGCAAAGTTAAAATACGTGGAGAAGCATTACGGCGAAGGCGAGGGTTCCGGCGAGCGTGTCATGAATCCCCGCACGGAGATCACTATGGAAGAGGGAAGCTATATGGAGATGGAGACTGTCCAGATCAAGGGCATCGACTCCACAAACAGAGAGACGGAAGCGCATCTGAAAGCGGGAGCAAAGCTGGTTGTTCAGGAGCGTCTTATGACACACGGATCCCAGACGGCCGAGAGCCGTTTTGATGTGTCCATGGATGGGGAAAATTCCAGTGCGAATATTATTTCCCGCTCGGTTGCAAAGGATTCCTCGACACAGTGTTTTTACTCCAATCTTCGCGGAAACAGCCTCTGCGCAGGTCACACGGAGTGTGACGCCATTATCATGGATCATGCAAAAATCAGTTCACTCCCGGAGATCACGGCAAATCATCCCGATGCGGCCCTGATCCACGAGGCGGCGATCGGAAAAATTGCAGGAGATCAGATTATTAAGCTGATGACACTGGGACTTACTGAGCAGGAGGCGGAGGCTCAGATCGTCAATGGATTCCTGAAATAGGACCGGAGGAAAAATATGGTACTTCAGTCGATAAAAAGTGTTTTTGCGATTATGACGCTGATTTTGCTGGGCTTCTATGCAGCCGGCAAAAAGTGGTTCGGAAAACCGGGAATGGACTTTCTCTCCAAATTTACGGTTGAGGCGACACTTCCCTTTTATATGTTTTATAATCTGTACCGGGATATCGGAAGCCGGGAGGCTTTGTTTGCTCTGGTACTCAAACTTCCGGTCACCTTCGGACTGATCCTCATGTGCATTGTGCTGGGAGCTGTGGTTGCTGCCATTTTCCGGGTGAAGGAGGGGCGCCGCTACACATTTGTGGTGGCATCGGGCTTTTCAAATGTGGTATTTATCGGCTTTCCGGTGATTCAGGCTTTATGGGGTGAAAATATCACATCTGTCGGTGTGATCTATTACATATCCAGTACGCTGCTGTTCTGGACCGTCGGGATCTCCCTGCTTCAGAGGGATGGAAAAAAGGGAAGCGGCGGAGGTTTCCTTGCAAATCTGAAAAAGATCCTCTCCCCGCCGATCGTCGGTATGATCTGCGGTATATGTGCGATCCTTTTGGGCGTACAGGTACCGGATTTCATTATGAAACCGCTGTCCATGATTGCGGGCGTCACATCCCCGTTAGCGCTGATCTTCATCGGAAGTGTGATCCGGAATATGGATTTCAAATCCCTGAAGTTCGGACGTGACCTCTATCTGGCTCTGACCATGCGGTTTGTGGTTCTTCCGGTGGCATCTGCACTGTATCTGAGGATGATGCCGGTTCCGGGAGAAATGAAGCAGGTGTTCTTCATGCTGTCCACCATGCCTGCCATGACGCAGATGGGGATTATGTCCAGACAGCTGGAAAGTGACTATGAGTTTGCCTGTACGGTGATTACGGCAACCACGATTATCAGTATTCTCACGATCCCGATGTTCATGTATCTGATGCAGACGTTTTCTGTTTTTTAGAGTGGGTGCGATCCTGATAAAGGGCAAGGAACGTTTGAACCCTTTTTCGCATATGGATAAGGAAATGAACGGGAGGTGCCCTGTGATGACAGACCAGAAGGCGGAAAACGTTCTGAATCTGGCGCTCTCTGTGCCGGAAGCGGAGCGCATTCAGACAGAAGATCTGAATGTGGGATTTGATACAAAGACGAAAATGTGGGAGATTATCGTGAAATACAGCGGGGATTTGAAGGAGGCTCTCGCTTATGGGTTCCCGCAGGTGGAGATCCGGGAGCTTTCCGGCGGATTTGCGATCCTTAACGTGCCGGAACCACAGGTGGAGGCGGTGATCGACTTAAAGGAAATTGAATATGCGGAAAAACCAAAGAGGCTGTACTTTGCTGTGAATCAGGCAAGGTCAGCCTCCTGTCTTTTGCCGGTGCAGACCGGAGAGGGGGCGCTGACCGGAAAAGGCGTTCTCGTTGGGATCGTGGACTCCGGGATCGATTATTTCCACAGTGATTTCCGCAATGCGGACGGAACCACCAGGATTCTTTTTCTTCATGATCAGACAACCGGAACAGTCTATGATCGGGATACCATCAATGCAGCGCTTCAGACAGGTGCACGGACAGCAGCGGGGAAGATCGTGCCTTCCGTTGATACCGGAGGTCACGGGACCGCAGTTGCGGGAATTGCCGCGGGAAACGGGCGGGAGAGCAGTGCAAAGTATCGAGGAGTCGCTTATGAGAGCGATCTGATCGTGGTCCGTCTTGGCGTTCCGGATCCGGAAGGATTTCCCCGGACGACACAGGTGATGGAGGGTATGGACTTTATCGTGCGGACGGCTGTTTCCCTCCGAATGCCGGTGGCGGTCAATCTGAGCTTTGGCAATACGTACGGCTCCCATGACGGAAACGGTCTGTTCGAGCGGTATCTGGACTTTCTGGCTGAACAGGGACAGAGCGTGTTCGTGATCGGCGCCGGAAATGAGGGTGATGCCGGAGGACATGCGGCCGGGAGACTGAATGCCTCGGGAGTGGGAGCAGAGCAGGTGATCGAACTTTCCGTGGCACCCTTTGAGACGGGATTCGGTGTACAGATCTGGAAAAGCTATGAGGATTCCTTTACCGTCACACTATCAAACCCCGCAGGGAGTATTACGGAACGAATCAGCGAGAGACTGGGGCCGCATGAGATCGATATGGGCGGAGCCACAGTTCTTTTGTATTACGGGGAACCGGGACCGTTTAACCAGGCACAGGAGATTTACTTTGAATTTCTCCCGAAAAATAATTATGTGGAGAGCGGAATCTGGAGCTTCACACTCCGCGCGGAAACGATCACAGACGGACGGTTCGATTTCTGGCTGCCTTCTTCCGGAGCGCTGAACCGGTCCACAAGATTTCTCCGCCCGGATCCGGATACGACACTGACGATTCCCTCCACGGCACTCCGGCCGATTACGGTGGGAGCCTACGATGATTCCAACGATACCTACGCTCCGTTTTCCGGGCGCGGGGATACCAGGCTCTATCAGATTCCCAAGCCGGATCTTGTGGCGCCGGGAGTCGGAATCGTGACGGTAAAGAGCGGCGGCGGATATGGACCGGTGACAGGAACATCTTTTGCCGCGCCGTTTGTCACCGGAGCTGCGGCGCTGTTGATGGAGTGGGGAATCGTCAGGGGAAACGACCGGTATCTGTACGGAGACAAGGTGAAAGCATATCTGAGGCGCGGGGCGAGAGCGCTTCCGGGGTTTCAGGAGTATCCGAATCCGCAGGTGGGATATGGGGCGCTGTGTGTTGAGGACAGCATTCCGAGGTAAAATTCCTGTTCTAAAACAGACGCATCCGTGATATAATAGTACTATCGCTAATGTAAAATGCCGGTTTTGCGGCAGTGGTTCTTACAGAAGGAGGCGGTCTGTGTGAATATCAGGGAAACCATGGAACAGTGGGAACGTGAAAATCTCAGCCCTTATGCGTCTTTGAGCAGTGAGACGAAAGGACGGGACCGGTGGGAGGAGCCGTGTGATATCCGTCCGGTCTATCAGCGGGACAGAGACCGGATCATACACTGCAAGGCATTCCGGCGCCTGAAGCACAAGACGCAGGTATTTCTGGCTCCGGAGGGGGACCACTACAGGACGCGTCTGACGCATACGTTAGAAGTATCACAGATAGCCAGGACTGTCGCCGCGGCTCTCCGTCTCAATGAAAGTCTGACGGAAGCCATTGCCCTCGGCCACGATCTCGGACACACGCCGTTCGGGCATGCTGGCGAATACATACTGAATGAGATCTGCGAGGAAGGATTCTCCCACTACAAGCAGAGCGTTCGCGTCGTGGAAGTGTTGGAGAAAAAAGGAGAGGGGTTAAACCTGACCTGGGAGGTCCGGGACGGAATACTAAACCACAGAACCTCCGGAAACCCTTCTACGCTGGAGGGAAAGATCGTACGATTTTCCGATAAGATTGCATATATTAACCATGATATTGACGATGCGATCCGGGGAAAGATTATTAAGGAGAATGATATCCCGAAAGTGTATTCGGATGTGCTGGGGACCTCGGTGAAAGAGCGGCTGGATATCATGATCCATGACATTATCCGGAACAGTCTCGATAAACCGGATATCGTCATGTCGCCCGGCGTGGAGTCGGCGATGAAGAATCTCAGGCGATGGATGTTTGAAAATGTATATAAAAATCCGGCGGCGAAGTCGGAAGAATATAAAGCGCAGCAGCTGATCGTTCGTTTGTATGAGTATTATATGAAGCTCCCGGAGGAACTCCCGGAGGAATTTATAGTAATGATGGAGGAACGGGGAGAGAAGCGCGAACGGGTGGTCTGCGACTATATTGCAGGTATGAGCGACAGCTACGCGATCGACAAGTTTGAGGAACTGTTTGTTCCGAAAGCCTGGAAGGTATGATAAATGGAGGAAATACATGTATTATCCCGATGATGTGATTGAAGAGGTACGGACGAGAAATGACATTGTAGATGTGATTTCCCAGTATGTGAGTTTAAAAAAGAAAGGAGCCAACTATTTCGGCCTGTGTCCTTTCCACAATGAGAAGTCCCCGTCCTTTTCTGTATCGCCGGGGAAGCAGATGTATTACTGTTTCGGCTGCGGAGCAGGCGGAAATGTGATCACATTTGTAATGGAATATGAAAATTATTCTTTTGTGGAAGCGGTGAAGATGCTTGCGGACCGGGCCGGGATCACGCTCCCGGAGGTGGAGTATTCAAAGGAGGCAAAGGCTCAGGCAGATCTGAAAAACACACTTCTTGAGATCAACCGTCTGGCTGCCAACTATTTTTATTATCAGTTGAAACAGCCTCAGGGAAAAGCCGGATATGAATATCTGAGAAGGCGTGAACTGAGTGACGAGACGATCCGGCATTTCGGACTGGGATTCGCAAATAAGGTTCCGGATGATCTGTACCGTTATATGAGGTCAAAGGGATATTCGGATCAGATCTTAAAAGAAACGGGACTCTTTTTCATTGAGGAGCGCGGCGCCAGAGATAAATTCTGGAACCGGGTCATGTTCCCGATTCTTGACGTCAATAATCGTGTGATCGGCTTCGGCGGTCGTGTGATGGGGGACGGGGAACCAAAATACTTAAACTCTCCGGAGACGAAGCTGTTTGACAAGAGCAGAAATCTGTACGGGCTGAATTTCGCCAGAACTTCCCGTGAGAAATATATGCTGATCTGCGAGGGGTATATGGATGTGATCGCCATGCATCAGGCAGGATTTACCAATGCGGTGGCTTCTCTTGGTACCGCGTTTACGCCCCAGCATGCGGTGCTCTTAAAGCGGTATACGGATCAGGTGATATTGACCTATGACAGTGACGGCGCCGGAGTGAAGGCGGCTCTGCGGGCGATCCCGATCCTGAAGGACGTCGGGATGTCGGTGCGGGTTCTGAATATGAAACCGTATAAAGATCCGGATGAATTTATGAAGAATCTGGGAAAAGAGGAGTTCCAAAAGCGGATCGATCAGGCGCAAAACAGCTTTATGTTTGAGATTTCCGTGATCCGCAGCCAGTACAATATGCAGGATCCTGAATCCAAGACCGGTTTTTATAACGCAGTTGCAAGGAAGCTGCTGGAATTTCCTGAAAAGCTTGAGCGTGACAATTACACGGAGGCAGTTGCCAGGGAATATATGATCCCGGCGGATGACTTAAAGCGGCTGGTTTCCGCGCTGGGAAGCCAGATGGGGACAGGTGTCCGGGCAAGAGAGTACGGGGAAGCGAAGCCTGTTAAGAAAAAAGAAAAGGAAGACGGCATCAAAAAATCCCAGCGGCTGCTTCTTACATGGCTGATCGAAAGACCGGAGCTCTTTTCAAAAATCGAAGGGATTATCAGTCCGGAGGATTTTGCGGACGAGCTGTACCGGAATGTGGCCCGGATGGTATTTGAGGAACATGAAAAAGGAAATATTAACCCCGCCCAGATCCTGAATCAATTCATTGAGGGCGAGGAACAATACAGGGAGGTGGCAGCGCTCTTCCATGCAAGCCTGGCGGAATCCTTGAATAATGAGGAGCAGAAGAAGGCATTTTGTGAGACTGTGAAGAAAATTAAAAAGAACAGTCTGGACGAACAGAGCAGAAGGGCAAACGATATTGTACAGTTACAGAAAATCATCAGGCAGCAGTCTGAGTTGAAAAATCTGCGGATCGATCTGGATTAGTCCGCGGATCCGGGAAGGATGGTCGTTATGGAAGAGAAGATACTGACGTTTGAAGAGAAACTGAACAAACTGGCGGAAGACGCCAAAAAGAAAAAAAATGTTCTGGAACAGCAGGAGATTCTGGATGCGTTTACAGGAGATAAACTGACTCCGGAGCAGCAGGATTATATATACGACTTCCTGGAGAACAAAGGAATTGATGTACTGCGAATATCGGCCGATGATGATATGGATGAGACCCTCTTTATGGAAGAGGGGGACACCGAAGAAGTGGATATGGAGAATATCGATCTCTCTGTTCCGGACGGAATCGGAACGGAGGATCCTGTCCGCATGTATCTCAAGGAAATCGGAAAAGTGCCGCTCCTTTCGGGAGAAGATGAGATCGAACTCGCAAAAAGAATTGAACTTGGTGATGAAACTGCAAAAAAGCGGCTGGCTGAGGCGAATCTGCGCCTGGTGGTCAGCATTGCCAAGCGGTATGTAGGACGTGGAATGCAGTTCCTGGACCTGATCCAGGAGGGCAATCTGGGACTGATCAAAGCGGTGGAGAAGTTTGATTACCGAAAAGGCTATAAATTCAGCACCTATGCGACCTGGTGGGTCCGTCAGGCCATCACCAGAGCCATTGCGGATCAGGCCAGAACGATCCGGATCCCGGTCCATATGGTTGAAACCATCAACCGGCTGGTACGGACACAGAGGCAGCTTACCCAGTCCCTGGGCCGGGAGCCGTCTCCGGAGGAGATCGCTCAGGCTATGGATGTTCCGGTGGAGCGTGTGAGGGAGATCCAGAAGATCTCCCAGGATCCGGTGCCGCTTGAGACTCCCATCGGTGAGGAGGAGGACAGCCACCTGGGTGATTTTATACCGGATGATCATGTGGAGGCTCCGGTGGATGCGGCAGAGTTCACACTCCTGCATGAACAGCTGATGGAGGTTCTGGATACGCTTACTGAGCGGGAGCAGAAGGTTTTGAGGCTGCGGTTTGGGCTGGAT
This sequence comes from Lachnospiraceae bacterium, assembly GCA_022788065.1. Lineage (GTDB taxonomy): Bacteria > Bacillota > Clostridia > Lachnospirales > Lachnospiraceae > SUG393. The sequence goes on from JALEWG010000083.1 coordinate 17,717, forward strand.
GACGGTCGCCCGAGGACTTTGGAAGAAGTGGGACGGGAATTTAACGTGACGAGAGAGCGGATCCGTCAGATCGAGGCCAAAGCATTGCGGAAGCTGCGCCACCCGAGCCGCAGCAAAAAATTGAAAGATTATCTGGATGAATAAAAGGAGCTGGAAGATGAGATTATCAGACCGACTGGAACTGGTGGTTTCCACTGTGCTGCCGCAGGAAGCGGCGGCGGATGTGGGGACAGACCACGGACACGTGCCGGTGGAATTAGTGAGACGGGGAATCGCAAAGCGCGCGTATGCCATGGATGTGCGGAAAGGCCCGCTTTCCAGAGCACAGGAGAATATTGCGGCTGCAGGCCTCGAAGAAAAGATTGAGACGCGTCTTTCCGACGGGGTAAAGGAATTAAAGCCAGGAGAGGCACAGGCTGTGATCATAGCCGGGATGGGCGGAGAGCTGGTGATACATATCCTGGAAGAAGGGCGCCATGTCTGGGATTTCGTAGAACAATGGGTTTTGTCGCCCCATTCTGAGACAGATAAGGTGAGAAAATGGCTTTTGGAACACGGCTTCCCGATTGCCTCAGAGAAAATGGTCTTCGAGGATGGAAAGTATTATACGGTTCTTGACGTGAGAAAACAAGGATCCATGGTGGTGAGGGAAATTCCGGAAAAACGTTTTTTGTACGGCACCTGTCTGGTGGAGACAAAAAATCCTGTTTTTCTGAACTACCTGAAGGATGAAGAGAGAAAACTGGAAAGCCTCCGGGATATATTAAGTCAGCAGGCAGAGCGCTCCGGGCGGGCGAAGGAAAGTCTTGCGGAGGTGGAGGAAAAGCTTTCCATAAATCGGGAGGTACAGAATGAAATGCAGTGAGATCATGGAGCTTCTGGAAGAGCTGGCGCCGCGACGCATGGCCTGCGACTGGGATAATCCGGGGCTTCTGGCCGGCCGCAGAGAAAAAGAGATAAAAAAGATCCTGCTCACCGTCGATGTGGATGACCAGACGGTGGAGACAGCCGTCAAAGAGCAGGCTGACATGATCGTCAGCCATCATCCGCTGATTTTCAGGGCGGTAAAGCACGTGACAGACGAAGATTTTATCGGCAGGAGACTGGTGACAATGATTCAGGCGGATATTTCCTGCTTTGCCATGCACACTAATTTCGATGCGGCTCCGGGCTGTATGGCCGATCTGGCGGCGGACCGTCTGGGGATCGTGTTCGGATCGCCGATAGAAGAGATGGGAGATGAAAACGGCGTTCCGTTCGGAATCGGAAAGATCGGTGTTCTGCGGGCCCCGATGAACGGCAGAGCTTTTGCGAAACAGATCAGGGAAAGCTTCGGCCTTCCGTATGTGACGGTATACGGGGAAGACCTGTGGGAAGCGGAGCCTGTGAAGGTTGCGGCTGTCTGTCCCGGTTCCGGGGGAAGCGTAATCGGCGAAGCGCTGAAAAAGGGAGCGCAGGTTCTCGTGACCGGTGATATCGGGCATCACGAAGGAATCGATGCCGTGGCGCAGGGACTGATGATCATTGACGCGGGCCATTATGGCCTGGAGCATATTTTCATGGAATATGTGGAGCAGTATCTTAAGGAGCGGACAGGCGGGCAGACGGAGCTTATCCGGATGCCGGTCCGGTTTCCCGCAGTTGTGATCTAAAGGAGGTTGAGACATGCCGATCGTAAAAATATGCGGTCAGGAGCGGTCGTACCCGGCAGGGACGACATTCCTGGAGATTGCGGCCGATTTTCAGCCGCAGTTTGAAAATGACATTCTTCTGGTTCGGGCAAACGGAAAATTAAAGGAGCTTCATAAGGCTCTGAATGAGGATTCAGAGGTTTCCTTTCTGACCTTTTCTGATCCGGCCGGGAGAAAGACGTATGAACGCAGCGCGATTTTCCTCATGCTGAAGGCATTCTATGAGATTGTTCCGAAGGAGAAAATCGAAAAGATCCAGATCGATTTTGCTTTGGGAAACGGTATTTACGGAGAGGTTTCCGGAGAAGTAAATGCAGATGAAGCGCTGCTTTGCAGGGTGAAAGAAAAGATGAGGGAGCTTTCAGATCAGAAGATCCCGCTCATGAAACGGAGTGTCAACACGGATGACGCGGTGGAGCTGTTCCGGCGTCACGGAATGAAGGACAAAGAGCAGCTTTTCATGTATCGCCGTGCGTCCCGTGTCAATATTTACAGCATTGAAAAATTCGAGGATTATTTTTACGGCTATATGGTTCAGAATACGGGCTATATCAGGTATTTTGACCTGATTCCGTACCACAGTGGTTTCCTCCTTCTTCTCCCGAGACCGGAGGATCCGAGAACAGTCCGGAAAGAGGAATTCCACGAAAAACTGTTCCATGTGCTGCGGGATTCCTACCGCTGGAGCGACAGTCTGGAGGTTCCAAACGTAGGAGCGCTCAACCGGCTGATCAGTGACGGCAGATCGGCCGATCTGATCATGATGCAGGAGGCGCTTCAGGAAAAGAATATCGGAAACACAGCTGAGCTGGCCGTAAAGGATGGAGAAAAGCGCATCGTCATGATCGCAGGACCGTCCTCCTCAGGTAAGACCACATTCAGCCACCGGCTGGCGACTCAGTTCCGGGCGCTGGGCTACAATCCGCACCCGATCGCAGTGGATAATTATTTCCGGAACCGGTCCGAATACCCGCTTGACGAAGAAGGAAAGCCGGATATGGAGGCCCTCGGCTGCGTGGACATCGAGAAATTCAACGAGGATATGAACGCGCTGCTGGCAGGAAGAGAAATCGAAATGCCGAGATTTAATTTCCACACAGGCTCGAGGGAGTACAAAGGCGACCGGCTGAAAATGGGGAAGAAGGATATTCTGATTATTGAAGGAATCCACTGCCTCAATGATGCGCTGTCCTATTCACTTCCCAGAGAAAGCAAATTTAAGATCTATATCAGCGCATTGACCCAGCTGAATGTTGACGAACATAACCGGATTCCGACTACGGACGGACGGCTGATTCGACGGATGGTGCGGGACGCGAGGACAAGGGGAACCTCTGCGTTCGAAACGATCCAGAGATGGCAGTCGGTGCGGAGAGGTGAGGACAAGAATATTTTCCCGTTCCAGGAGCAGGCTGACGTGATGTTTAACTCCGCGCTCGTCTATGAACTGGCTGTTCTCAAGCTGTACGCGGAGCCTCTGTTGTTCGGCATCCCGAGAGACTGTGAGGAGTACGATGAGGCCAAACGTCTTCTTAAATTCCTGGATTATTTCCTGGGCCTCGACAGCGAGATGGTTCCGAAGAACTCGATCCTCAGGGAATTTATCGGGGGAAGCTGCCTGAAAGTATAACAGTAAGGGTTTTCATCTGGGTCTGGACAGATGATAAAGTTTGTGTTATAGTAAGCTGGTTCTGAGTAAGACAGATGATCGCTGCTGCATGACCGAAAGGATGCAGGAGAGGAAAGTCCGGGCTTCACAGGGCAGGGTGCCAGATAACGTCTGGCGGAGGTGACTCCAGGGACAGTGCAACAGAAATAAACCGCCCGCGAAAGCGGGTAAGGGTGGAAAGGCAGTGTAAGAGACTACCGCCTCGCTGGTAACAGAGAGGGCACATGTAAACCCCACTCGAAGCAAGACCGAACAGGGAGCATAAGGCGGCCCGTCTGCTTCCGGGTAGGTCGCTTGAGCCGTCTGGTGACAGGCGGACTAGATAGATGATCATCCACGACATAACCCGGCTTATCGTTTTGCTCAGAAACAGAAAAAACGGTTCATCCACATTTTTGGTGGAAGAACCGTTTTTTCCTTTATTTATGCTTTTCATCACAGTACTGGCAGCGGTAAATCTCGTTTTCCTTGTCGGCAAGATAAAAAATATGCGGAAGCTCCTGTTCCACGGAAGTGATGCAGCGAGGATTCTTGCAGTGGATCACGTTGACCAGACGCTTCGGAAGTTTTAAACGGCGTTTTTCAGCAATTTTATTGTCACGGATAATATTGACGGTAATGTTGTGGTCAATGTATCCGAGGATATCCAGATCCAGCGTATCGAGGGATCCTTCGATTTTGATAATGTCCTTGCGTCCCATTTTACTGCTGCGGGCATTTTTGATAATTGCTACAGTGCAGTCCATTTTTCCGAGGCCGAGATAGCGGTAGATATCCATACTCTTTCCTGCCTGGATATGATCCAGAACGACGCCTTCTTTGATTCCGCTGATATTTAACATGGCTGTTCCACCTCCAGTAAAGTCATGATCAGGGCCATACGGACATAGACGCCGTACTGGGCCTGTTTGAAGTATGCGGCTCTCGGATCGTCATCAACCTCCACAGAGATCTCGTTGACACGGGGAAGCGGGTGGAGTACGAACATGTCCGGTTTTGCCAGTTTCATTTTTTCCTTATCGAGAATATAGCAGTCCTTCATGCGGATGTAATCCTCTTCGTTGAAGAAGCGCTCCTTCTGGACACGGGTCATATAGAGAATATCCAGTTCATCCATGGCGTCGTCCAGATTGGTGGTCTCACGGTATTCAATATGATTGGCCTCGAGAACGCTCTCACGGATATAATCCGGAACGCGCAGCTCCGGCGGGGAGATCAGCACAAATCGGATCCCCGGATAGCGCACCAGCGCATGGATCAGGGAGTGTACGGTGCGGCCGAATTTCAGGTCACCGCAGAGTCCGACAGTCATGTTTCCGAGATTGCCTTTCAGGGAATAAATCGTAAGAAGATCTGTCAGAGTCTGAGTAGGATGCTGATGACCGCCGTCACCGGCGTTGATAACGGGAATTGAAGATTTGCTTGCTGCGACAAATGCGGCGCCCTCTTTCGGATGGCGGATCGCACAGATGTCGGCGTAACAGGATATAACGCGGATGGTATCAGAAACGCTTTCGCCTTTGGCTGCGGAGCTGGAATCCGCGGATGAAACACCGAGGACGGAACCGCCAAGACTTAACATGGCGGACTCAAAACTGAGCCGTGTTCTGGTACTGGGCTCAAAAAAAAGAGTCGCCAGCTTTTTACCGTCACATACATGTGCGTATTTGGTGCGATTCTTTTCAATATCACAGGCAAGATCTAAAAGTTTTTGTGTCTCATCCACGGAAAAATCGAGTGGACTGATTAAATGTCTCATGGGTCGTTCTCCTTTCTTTTTGGAAATGGATTTGATACATTTAAACCATTATAACGGATATGATAGGGAAATTCTACAACTTTTTAAAAAAATGTGTTAGAATAGGGGAAGCGGCGCGTTTATGAAGTGCCCAGAGTCCGGGAGGTACGTATGAGAAAAAACATGGAGCAGATCGTTCTGGAACAGCAGGCTGCGAAATGCCAGACCAGAGAGGAATTGTTTTTGCTCTGGCAGCTGATGCAGCAGTCCGAGGAGGACCCCTTCGGGAAGACCTGCTATGAAGAAATTGACCAGAGAAGTTTCCATATCGACGGAATTTTATCTGAGAGTGATTACGACGGCACGCTGTTTATCCTGAAAGAGACCAATATGAGAAAATTTATACAGAGGGATCAGAATATGCCGGTGATTTCTGATATCCGAAGGCAGGCTGTGTCCGGGAAGAGTCCGACCGGAGAAGTGGAGTATCTGGACCATCTTGCGGGAATGCAGGCGATCCTGGAGAGTCCGCACATGGAAACAGAATCCGAAATGGCGAAAGGAGTAAATCGGGAAATCCTGAAAAAAGCAGCACTCCTCTATATCAATAAACGGGGCGGAAAAGGTGCTGCAGATGAGATCAGTATGCAGTACGGACAGTATTATATCGAATTTATCCGACGTCAGATTTTTTTGCTCAGGCCCAGAACGATCGTCTGCTGCGGGGACGATATTTTCCGACTGATCGTGATGGAGGTCTTTCAGAATAAAAGACAGAAGAAGAACCGTGAGGTTTATATGAAATGGAAAAATGTTGTGGTGGGAGACTGTTTCTATGCGGACAGCCGGTTCCGCCCGGCTGTGTCGGAGCAGAATACGGCTGTCCGTGTGATCCGTATGTGGAATCCGTCATATCGCGTCAATAACGGCCGGTATGTGTCCCTGGAGGAATATCTTGGCGAGTTTAAACGGAGGATCGGGTGTGATGGAACCACAGTAAAAATTCGTAAGAATTGTTAAGCAATTATCTATATTCAGGGAAGTCCTTATTCTATATAATAGAACCATCAAAACAGTCAGAGAGAGGGGACGAGTGTGGAGGAAGATAAAAAACGAGAAGCCGTGATCCGGGTCAGGGATCTCTATAAGATCTACCGGATGGGTGAAACAAAAGTGCATGCCCTGGATGGCGTGGATCTTGAAATCTACCGTGGAGAATTCTGCGCGATCACAGGACCGTCAGGTTCCGGAAAATCCACGCTTTTAAATATGCTGGCAGGCCTTGAACATCCGTCAAAGGGAGAGATCGTGATAGCCGGAAAGCACATTGAAAAACTTAACGAGAAACAACTGGTGACGTTCCGGAGAGAGCGGGTCGGCTTTATTTTTCAGTCCTATAATCTGATCGGAACCATGAATGCTGTCGAGAATGTGGCGCTCCCCCTGTCGTTTCGGGGAATGAAAAAGTCGGAACGCCTGAAACGGGCAAGCCAGTATTTAAAGATGGTCGGGCTGGAAAAACAGATGCGGCACATGCCAAACCAGATGTCGGGCGGTCAGCAGCAGCGCGTGGGAATTGCCAGAGCGCTGGCAGTGAATCCTCAGATTATTTTTGCGGATGAACCCACGGGAAACCTGGATTCCAAAACGACCATGGAGGTGTTGAAGCTGATGCAGAAAATTGTCCGTGAGAGAAACCAGACACTGGTGATGGTCACCCATGACAACAACCTGGCAACTTATGCGGACAGGATCTTTAAGATCATCGACGGAAAAATCGTGCATATTGAGGAGAACCACAGGGAGGTGGATCTGCTCGCGTTGGAACAGGCGCAGGAAACAATCAGCACAGAAGGAGAAGGCGAAAAAAGAGTATGAAGAAGAGAATAAATAGAATTCTTCTGTTCATTTTGACGGCGGCAATGATTCTGGGATCAGGGTCTGTGACCGCCTTTGCGGATGAAGAAGAGACAGAAAAAGAAGACACATTAATTCCGAAAGTGTTCCATAAGGATGATGACAACAGCGAACTTCGCATTGTGATCGGGAAAACGGAATCGGTGGTGATCGGAAAGACCTCATCGCTTTCCGTCACGATCAAAAATACTTCGGATGTGGACTGGAAAAAGACAAAGATCTGGATCGCGTCGGAGGAATATTACCGGGATTATTATGATGAGATCGAGGATGAGGACGGCGAAATTATCAAGACCATGAAGGCCACATATCCGTTTGAGATCAATGATTCTCTCAATGAGCATCACAGTGTGGGTCCTCTGAAATCCGGTGGAAAGAAGACTGTGAATCTTAGAGTCAGTGTCAAGAAAAATCTGGAAGAGGGATATTACCCGGTGCTTCTGGGTCTTTCCGTGGAAGATAAAAACGGCTCTGTCCGGGATTTTGAGAAGACGATCATCGTCTGGGCGGAGCAAAAAAGCGGTAGTACCACCGAGTCGGAAGAAGAGTCCGAGCCGGTTTCCTTTGCGCTCGGCGAAAATCAGCCCACTCCTCAGGGAATCTACAGCCAGGTCATGGATTTCCATGTGAATATGCGCAACACCGGATATAAAACGGCCTATGATGTTCGCGTGGAGATGGAGCTATCGGAAAGTGTGGAGAAGTTCCCGTTTGAGATCAATGACGGAAACTATGACAGGAGACTGAATGACATTGCGTCGAATCAGACCGTGGAGGTTCCGTACAGCATGGCCGTCCGTGAGAAGGCGAAGACAGGATACTATCCGATCAAGTATAAGATCCACTACCGGGAGGAGGAAAACGGAAATTTTGCCGCCCCGATCGAGGCTACCATGTATGTGCGGATCATCGGCAAGGACGAGGAGGATGAGCTTTCCGCAGATGCGGGAGAAAATGAGAGAACCAAAGCCCGTATTGTCGTGGACAGCTTTGAGACAGAGCCCGCGAGGATCCTCGCAGGGCAGGATTTCACCCTCCGAGTGAAGATGAAAAACGCTTCCAGCCAGATCTCCGCGAGCAATATCCTGTTTACGTTTGACCCGGAGACTGTGAGTGAGAGTCCTGTTTTTACAACGGTCAACGGATCTAACTCCGTGGTCGTGAACAGCCTGTCGCCGGGTGCGTCGGAGGTGCTGACCATGCACTTTACATCGAGCCCCAGTGCGGAACAGCGTTCCTACACCGTCACGATTTCGGAGCAGTACGACAGTCCGGAGTTCAAAAATGCCAAAGAGAGCGTAAAGATCGCGATCCCCATCAAACAGGAGGCGAGGCTGAACACCGGCAACATGGAAGTGATGCCGAACTCCATCGATGTGGGCAATGAGACGAACATCATGTTCGACGTCAATAATACCGGAAAAGTGACCTTATACAATGTGACCGCAATTTTTGAGGCTGATTCGATTCAGCGAAGTGAAAATTATGTGGGTAATATCAAGCCGGGAGAGAGCGGCAATGTGGACGCGATGATTCACGGCACGGCACCGACCATGGATGACGGAATGATACGTGTATCTATTACATACGAAGATGAGAACGGCGAGGTTTCGTCCGTGGACAAGGAGATCCAGCTGTTCGTCATGGAACCGGTCCCCATGGAGGATCCTTTCGTGAATATGGATCCGATGGATATTCCGGAACCGGAGCCTTCGAAAATGGATATGCTTAAAAATTACGCGCTTCCGTTGGGGGCAGCGGCAGTTCTCGTGCTCGGCGGGATCGTCTTCCTGGTAAAAAGGAAAAAGAAGAAAGCGGGAATGGACGATGAGATTCTTTGATCTGCTCGCAATGAGCGCCAATAACCTGAGACGCAGAAAGCTGAGGACCGCGCTCACGGTCCTCGGCGTAATCATCGGAACGGCCTCCATCGTTGTCATGATATCTCTCGGAATCGGCCTCAAGGAGATGACCATCGAACAGTATGCATCCTACGGGAGCCTGACACGGATCGAAGTGTACAGCAACAACCGGTTGGGTGGTGATGGCAGTGAAGACGGATTCCTTGTGGATTCCACCATGGACAGTTTGCGGGCGATTCCGCATGTGGAAGCAGTATCACCGGTACTCACCACCTATGTCCAGATGAAACAGGGGGCTTATACCAGCTCCACACAGCTTATGGGAATCACCAGAGAAGCCATGAAGGACATCGAACTCGGACAGGGGACTTTGCCGGACCCGAACTCCGGAACTATGGAGCTTGTGATCGGCAATATGGTTTCCAGAGATTTTTACAATGAGAAAACGGGAAGAGGATTCTGGGATACAGGAGAGATGCCTGATGTTGATCTGTATAAGCAGCCTTTTTTCGTCTTGTTTCAGAATACCGGCAACGCGAATCAGAAACAGAAAAAATACGTGTTTCCGGTCAGCGGTATGGTAAAAGGCGGAGTGGACGATTATAATGAATACAGTTACGGGATCTATACGGATATTGAGCTGCTGAAAGCACAGCTTAAGCGTGTTTACAAAAAGGATCCGATTCCCGGTCAGCCAACCAACAAAAAGGGGAAGCCCTACAATTATTTTATCTATGACAGTGCCTATGTTTACGTGGACAACATGGATCATGTCGTCGATGTTCAGACATCGATCACGGATATGGGGTATCAGGCGTACAGCAGTATGCAGTGGCTGGAGCAGGCCCAGGAACAGACCAATATGATCCAGGCGATCCTGGGCGGAATCGGCGGAGTGTCTCTGTTTGTGGCGGCCATCGGAATCGCCAATACCATGATGATGTCCATCTACGAGAGAACCAAGGAAATCGGTGTGCTGAAGGTGCTTGGCTGTTCCCTGGGAAATATCCGCAATATGTTTCTTTTGGAGGCCGGATTTATCGGACTCATGGGAGGAGCGGCAGGACTGGGATTAAGCTACGGAGTCTCGTATCTAGTGAACCAGTTTCTTGGGGCAGCCCTGATGGGAGGACAGGGAGGCGATATATCCAGAATCCCTCCGTGGCTGTCCGTGGCGGCCGTCGTGTTTGCAATCGTGATCGGTATGCTTGCCGGACTGTTCCCTGCCATTCGGGCTATGAAGCTTAGCCCTCTCGCAGCGATCCGAAATGAATAGAAATCTAATATGTCAGGAGAAAGAGTATGGAATTTACGGTCAGAACAGCTTTTTATGAGGAACTTGAAGAATGCGCGCGCGTCGAGAGAGAAGCCATGGGAAATTATTGCTATCTGGAGGATGCATGGCATTATTTTAACAGTCTGAGAGGCGGAATGGTCTGCGCGTTTGCCGGGGAAGAGATGGCGGGAATCGGAAGATTTTCTGTTCTTCCGGATGGCAGCGGTTGGCTGGAGACACTGCGGGTCAGCCCGAAGTGGCAGCGTATGGGTGCCGGAACAGCAATTTACGGGATGTATCGGGAACTGGCAGAGAAAAACGGCTGTCCGTCCATGGCCATGTTCACCGGAGTGAAGAATCAGGCCAGTGCAGGCCTTGCACGAAAATTCGGACTTGAAAAGGCGGCGCAGCACCGGGGCTACCATCTGACCGATCTTTCCGGCGGGGATCCTCACGGTTTTGTCCATGTGAACTGGGAGCGGGCAGCAGAGCTGATCCTGTCGCAGAAAGAGGCGTACCAGGACTATATGACGATGAACCGGACGTTTTACCGCATCAATGAGGAGAATGCAAAAGCGTTTGCAATCGAGGGAAAAGTGTTCGAGGAGTCAGAAAGCGGAAGCTTCATCGTATGCGGCGCCAGATTCCAGCACCAGAATGCGCTTCATATTGCCATGATGGACGGCGATCCGGATCGTTGTATCGATTTTGCGGTTAATTACGCAAAAGCACAGGGAATTCCAAAAGTTTCCTGTACTTTTGCGCTTGAAAATGGTAAACTGGAGGAGGCACTGAAACACCGGGGCTTTGCTCCGGAGCCCAGTGACCTGATAACCATGGAAGTTTGTTTTTAGCAGGGAGATGCAGCGATGAAAAATTTTATTTATTCCATTCCGACGACGGTTTATTTCGGAAAAGATCAGATTGAAAATCTCGGACAGGCGGTGTCCGTATACGGAAAAAAGGTTCTGCTGGTTTACGGCGGAGGAAGTATTAAGAAAAACGGGATCTATGATAAGGTGACATCGCTGTTTCGTGAGTGCGGTATTTCCTGGGAGGAGCTTTCCGGAGTGGATCCGAATCCGAGGATCGATTCTGTCCGCGCGGGAGCGGAAATCTGCAGAAGGGGCGGGCTGGAAGTAGTGGTTCCCATCGGCGGCGGTTCTTCCATTGACTGCGCGAAAGTGATCGCGGCAGCTGCCTGCTACGACGGGGATGCGTGGGATCTGGTTCTGGATGGCAGCCGCATAAAATCGGCACTCCCCATTGTTGCGGTGCTGACACTGGCGGCAACCGGATCGGAGATGGATCATATTGCTGTGATCTCCAATATGGAAACAAATGACAAGCTCGGAACGAGAGCGGACTGTCTGAGACCGAAGGCAGCAATCATGGATCCGACTTACACGGAGACGGTGAGTGCCTATCAGACGGCTTCCGGAACGGCGGATATCATGTCCCATACGCTGGAATCCTACTTTTCCAACGCGGAGGGGTACATGCAGGACCGGATGGCGGAAGGAATTTTAAAAACATGTATTGAGTTCGGCATTCGCGCAGTGGAGCACCCGGATGATTATGAGGCGAGAGCCAACCTGATGTGGGCGGGGAGCTGGGCCATTAACGATTTTCTGAAGCTGGGCAAACCGGTTCCGTGGTCCGTGCATCCGATGGAGCATGAGCTTTCCGCATACTATGATATTACACACGGCGTCGGACTTGCCATTCTGACTCCGCACTGGATGCGTCATGTGCTCTGCGACAGAACTGTAGAGAAATTCCGGACGTATGCAGTCAATGTCTGGGGTGTTTCCTGGGAGCTTTCCCCGTATGATGCGGCACAGGCGGGAATCGAGAAGACGGCGGAATATTTTAAAAAGCTGGGACTTCCGGACCGACTGTCGGAGGCAGGGATTCCGGATGATAAAAAATTCGGAATCATGGCTGAGAAAGCTGCTAAAAAATTAAAAGGCACTTACGCAGAGCTTACCAAAGAAGAAGTCGAACAGATTTTCAGAGAGGCGATGTAGATCCCGTGCGATTGAATAAGGAGGAACAGAAGATGAACGTACTGAACCATGAAAAACCGCATCAGAAGTATTTTGAGGAGATTTCCCGGATTCCGAGAGGATCCTTCAACGAGGCGGCATGTGCGGATTACCTTGCGGCGTTTGCAGCGGAGCACGGACTGAAATACATTCGCGATGAACTCAATAATGTCGTGATCTTTAAGCCTGCCGGTGCCGGTTACGAGGATCACGGAGCAGTGATCCTGCAGGCGCACACGGATATGGTATGTGAAAAAAATGCGGACTGCACCCATGATTTCGAGAAGGATCCCATTGATCTTTATATTGAAAACGGAATCCTGAAGGCGAGAGGCACCACACTCGGCGCGGATGACGGCATGGGATGTGCTTATATGCTGGCGGTTCTGGCATCGGATCTGCCGCATCCTGCACTGGAATGTGTCTTTACGGTCCAGGAGGAAGTGGGACTGATCGGAGCCTTTGCCCTGAAGCCGGAGTATTTTACGGCAAAGCGGTATGTGAATCTGGATTTCGGCGGACACGGCGTCGGTACCTGTACCACGAGCGCCGGCGGAGAGATGATCGGTCTCCGGAAGCCGGTGGAGTTTGACGAATGCGACACACCGGCGTACCGGATCTTTGTGACAGGTCTTAAGGGAGGTCATTCCGGCGGCTGCATCATGATGGAGCTGGGCAACTCTTTAAAAATCTGCGGCAGAATCTTAAAGGAGATTTCCGGAAGCTGTGATATGCGGATCCGGAAGCTGGACGGCGGTCTGAAAAATAATGCGATCCCGAGAGAGTGTGAGGCTGTCTTTGCCAGCGAGGCAAAGGAGGAGGATATCCGGGCGGCTTTCGAGAGCATGAAGACGCAGATCGCTTCCGAAATCGGTTTCCAGGAACCGGATTTTGCGGTTACGCTTGAGAGAGCGGAGAGCGGTCCGGCAATCTGCGAGGAGGTAAGCGCGGAGATCGTTGATCTTTTGTATCTGCTTCCCACGGGACTTCGCCACAGAAGTCTGCAGATCGCTAATCTTCCGACTGCATCTGAGAATCTTGCGTCTGTCCGGACAGGGGCAGATTATCTGGAATTTCAGTACTCCCTTCGGGCAGAAAAGATGTCATTGAGAGATCAGATGGAGAAAGAAATCTGCATTCTGGCCGGTATTTATGACATGACGATGGAAGTCTACAGCAAGTTCCCGTCCTGGGAGTTCAACCCGAATTCTGCTCTGAGAGAGACGCTCTGCAGAGTCTACAAGGAGCAGAAGGACAGTGAGATGGAACTTCTGGCGACTCACGGTGGTCTGGAGTGCGGAGTGTTCTGCGACATGATTCCGGGACTGGATGTGGTGACCCTGGGGGCGGAGACTGACGGCGCCCACACGCCGAAGGAGCAGATGAATCTGGAGTCCTTCGACCGCACCTTCGATGTGCTGGCGGCGTTTTTAAAAGAGCTATAGTACATATACGAAAACAGGAAAATACAGGCAGAGCGCGGGTTCAACCGGATCCGGATGCTCTGCCTGTTTTGTGCTCCTGGCTGCCTATACAAAAAAACAATAATATAAAAATTTAGATACAAATTATCAATTGGTCGGAGGCGCCGGACAGCAGTATAATGGACCTGAATAAGGAAGCAAACTGTCTTTGGGGTAGAGACAGTCGAAGCGCTGTTGTGTGAACTACAGAGATTTTTGGGGGTTGGGATGCTGGAAACGAAAAATCTGTCAAAAGCTTTTGACGGAAATTGTGTACTAAAGGGAATCAATCTTACAATTAAGGATGGAGAAGTGTACGGCCTGATCGGAGCAAACGGGTCAGGAAAAAGCACTTTTATGAATATTCTGAACGGGAATGACGCGATAATAAAAAGCGGCGGTTACGAGGGAACGGTTCTGATCGATGGTATCAGGGCGGACATTACCAATCATGCCCGCTCTGTTTCGTATGGAATTGCCATGGTTCATCAGGAACTTGCTCTGTTTAAGGGGATGACCGTTACAGAAAATATTAAGATCAACCGGGAGAATGTAAAGGCACCTATAGGAATTCTGCCGGAATTGGCGCTGGTGGACGGAAAGAAAAACTGTGAAGACGCAAGAGAAACACTTTTGAGACTGGGAGTCGATATGGATCCGGATGAAAAGATCGATCGGCTTTCACTCAATCAAAAACAGTTTGTGGAACTGGCGCGGGAACTGGATAACAGGAATGTGCGCCTGCTGATGCTGGATGAGCCGACAAGTTCACTTAATATAACGGAGACAAAGGGATTGTTAAAATGCATCCGCGAGATCGCGGATTCCGGCATTTCTGTTCTGTTTATTTCCCACAGACTGGAAGAGATCATGGAAGTCTGTGATACGGTCTCGGTTTTGCGGGACGGGGAGCTGATCTCC
>JALEWG010000085.1 GCA_022788065.1 Lachnospiraceae bacterium
TTCCAGAGCTCCAGAAGGCTCAAAAACTTCTCACCTGCCGGGGAAACCGGATTCCGGCTGTCGGTCACGATACAGATCTCCCGCTCCGGCATCATCTCCCGGAACACCAGCTCGAACAGTTCGCCGCTCTTTATTTTCTCCTTTGCGAAATCCTCCATGACACAGCCGACCCCGAGATTCCGCATGGCAAACTGGACCACCATATCGCTGGTGGCCAGCTCGAATTCCGGCTCCAGAACAATTCCCTTCTGCTCCAGAAACCGGTCCATAAAAGTTCTGGTGCTTGTATTTTTCTCAAGGAAAATACCGGGGAGCGTCTTTAACACCTCGTATTCCAGGCGCTTTCCTTTCAGGCTCCAATACCGGTTTCCTGCCACAAACACGTTGCTGATCTTCCGCACCGGCGTAACAGCCGTGCCGGGTCTGGGTTCGAATGGGGTGCTGACCACGCCGAAGTCGATCTTCCCCTCATAGAGGACCTCCAGTGTCTCCGGAGTCGGACCGTTGGTGACATTGACCTTGATATTGGGATACCGGCTGTGAAATTTTTCCAGATACGGGAGCAGATAAAACTGCAGTGTCATGTCGCTGGCTCCGATCCGTATCTCTCCCATATCCAGATCCACCAGACGTCTAAGCATCCGCTCCCCGTCCAACAGGTTTTCGATCCCCCTCTCCACATACGGGAAAAGGAGCTGTCCCTCCGGGGTCAGCTTTACGCCTTTCTGTGTTCTCGTGAACAGGCGGCTGTTCAAGGCCTTCTCGAGCTGACGGATGGCCTGACTTACGGCAGGCTGAGAAATGCAGAGCGCCTCTGCTGCAGCCGTAATGCTGCCGAGGCGCCCCACGTAATAGAATACTTTATAATATTCTGTATTGATATTGCTGTTATTATACATTGATCTCCGCTTTCACACCGAGGATCTCCCGGTTTTCGTCAAGGATCGGGCGGATCACTTCCTCAAGGAATTCCTCCACCTGTTTCGGCGCACGTCCCACGTATCTGGCCGGATCCATGGTCTTTTTCAGCTCTTCCAGACTTAAATTGAACGCGGGATCTGCTGCAATCAGCTCCAGAAGGTTATTATCCTTTCCTTCCACCTTCACGTTCTTTCCGGCTTCCATGGAAAGTTCGCGGATTCTCTCATGGAGCTCCTGACGGTCGCCGCCGGCTTTCACCGCATCCATCATGATGTTCTCGGTCGCCATAAACGGAAGCTCGGACATCAGGCGTTTCTCAATCACCTTCGGATAAACCACAAGACCGTCCACCACGTTCAGGTACAGATCCAGAATACCGTCAACAGCAAGGAAGCCCTCCGGGATAGAGAGACGCTTGTTGGCGGAATCATCTAACGTTCTCTCGAACCACTGGGTAGATGCGACGAGCATCGGATTCATCATGTCAGCCATCACATAGTTGGCGAGGGAAGCCATTCTCTCGCTTCTCATGGGATTTCTCTTGTACGCCATTGCGGAGGAACCGATCTGATTCTTCTCGAACGGCTCTTCCACTTCCTTCAGGTGCTGAAGAAGGCGGATATCGTTGGAGAATTTGTGGGCGCTCTGAGCAATTCCGGCAAGAACCGAAAGCACACGGCTGTCGATCTTTCTGGAATACGTCTGACCTGATACGGGATAGCATCCGGAAAATCCCATCTTATCCGCGATCATCTGATCGGCTTTCCGGCACTTTTCGTGGTCGCCGTCAAACAGCTCCAGGAAGCTTGCCTGGGTGCCGGTGGTTCCCTTGGAGCCGAGAAGCTTCATGGAGGAGATGACATGGTCCAGGTCGTCCAGATCCAGAGTCAGATCCATTAACCACAGAGTCGCACGTTTTCCCACAGTCGTAGGCTGTGCCGGCTGGAAGTGAGTGAATGCAAGCGTCGGCTGATCCTTATACTTTTCAGCAAATGCCGCCAGCTCCGCGATGACATTGACAAGTTTCTTTCTCACAAGCTTCAGAGCTTCGGTCATCAGAATAATATCCGTATTGTCACCTACGTAACAGGAGGTTGCTCCCAGGTGGATAATTCCCTTAGCGTTCGGGCACTGTAAGCCGTACGCGTAGACATGGGACATCACATCGTGACGCACCAGCTTCTCCCGGGCTTTTGCCTCCTCGAAGTTGATGTTGTCCTGATTGGCCTTGAGCTCCTCGATCTGCTCTTCCGTGATTGGAAGCCCCAGCTCTCTCTCCGTCTCCGCAAGCGCGATCCAGAGTTTTCTCCATGTGCGGAATTTCTTTTCCGGCGAGAAGATATACTGCATTTCCTTGCTTGCATATCTCTCAGAAAGCGGACTTTGATATCTGTCGTACATGATACTCCTCATTTCTTTCTATAAATCATTCCGTTATTTTTCGTAGCTTCCCCGGATATCCTCCTCAGGCGGATCCACCGGATAATCACCGGTGAAGCAGGCCGTACAGATCGGGAGTCCTCCGGCCATCTCCTTTAACCGTTCCACCTTAAGGTAGGACAGGGAGTCCGCGCCGATGATCTTACAGATCTCATCGACGGTTCGGTTGTGGGCGATCAGCTGGTCGCTGGAGGGAATATCGGTTCCGAAGTAGCAGGGATAAAGGAACGGCGGAGCCGATACCTTCACATGCACTTCCGTGGCCCCCGCATCTCTCAGCATGTCCACGATCAGGTTGCTGGTGGTGCCGCGCACAATGGAATCATCGATCATGATCACCCGTTTGCCTTCCACCGCTTCCCTCAAAACATTGAGCTTGATCCGGACCGCGGATTCTCTGCTGCTCTGCTTGGGTTTAATGAAGGTACGTCCCACATAGGAGTTCTTCACGAATGCCATGCAGTACGGAATTCCCGATTCCATGGAATATCCGAGAGCCGCCGCGTTTCCGGATTCCGGTACGCCCACAACAATATCGGCATCTACCGGCGAATCCTTGGCGAGGCATCTGCCCGCATAGATTCTGGAGTGATAGACCCCGACTCCGTCGAAGGAACTGTCCGGTCTTGCAAAATAAATGTATTCAAAGATACATCTTGCTTCTTTCGCGCTTCCCGCGCAGAGCGAGGTATCCGAATGGATCCCAGCCGTCGTGATCGTGACGATCTCTCCCGGACGGACATCCCGTACAAACTCGGCTCCGATGGTGTCCAGAGCGCATGTCTCAGAGGCCAGAATATAGGCGTTATCGCGCTTTCCGATACAGAGGGGCTTAAAGCCCTGCGGGTCCCTCGCGCCGATCAGCTTTCTCGGGCTGGCGATCACAAGAGAATACGCGCCGCGGATCTTTTTCATGGCGGCAGCCACAGCTTCCTCGACAGTCTTCGCTTTCACGCGAGCTCTGGCGATATGGTACGCAATTACTTCTGAGTCAATGGTGGTCTGGAAGATCGCGCCGTCGTACGCAAGCTCACGGCGAAGCTCCGGTGCATTGACCAGATTTCCGTTGTGGGCTAACGCGAGCGTTCCCTTCACATAGTTTAACACTAACGGCTGCGCATTTTCCCTCGTGCTGCTGCCGGCAGTGGAATAGCGGACATGGCCGACTCCGATGTTCCCCTTCAGCCCGTCCAGTATCTCAGGAGTGAATACCTCATTACAGAGCCCCATTCCCTTGTAGGCACTCATTCCCTTCGGTCCGAATGTATCGCTGACTGCGATGCCGCAGCTTTCCTGTCCCCGGTGCTGCAGAGCAAACAGTCCATAATAGATCGTCGAAGCCACGTTGTTCCCGGACAGATCATACATTCCGAAAACACCGCATTCTTCGCGCAGCTTGTCCATCCCCCAGTCTAAAGTATGCGTCTCTTCTTTCATATATTATTTTCTGTCCTCAATTCCCAGTCTTCTGAATACTTCGTTGTAAGCGTCTTCCACATTGCCGAGATCTCTTCTGAAACGATCTTTGTCCAGTTTCTCATGAGTTTCCTTATCCCACAGACGGCAGGTATCAGGAGAAACCTCATCTGCCAGGATGATCTGTCCTTTGTAGCGGCCGAACTCGATCTTGAAATCCACCAGGTCGATTCCGAGGCTGTCGAAGTACTGTTTCATAACCTCGTTTACCTTGAACGCATATTTTTCAATCGTGTCGATCTCTTCCTCAGTGGCTAACTCCAGAGACAGCGCATAATATTTATTGATGAACGGATCATGGAGATCATCATTCTTGTAGCTGAATTCCAGAGTCGGGCGCTTGAATACGATTCCCTCTTCCACGCCCATTTTCTTTGCGAAGCTTCCTGCGGAAATGTTGCGGATAATAACCTCTAACGGTACGATCTCGACCTTCTTTACCGCAGTCTCACGGTCGCTCAGCTCTTCCACAAGGTGAGTCGGAATTCCTTCCTTTTCAAGAAGTCTGAATACATGGTTTGTCATGCGGTTGTTGATTGCGCCTTTACCGACAATTGTGCCCTTTTTCAGTCCATCGAACGCGGTTGCGTCATCCTTGTAATCCACGATTACAATGTCCGGATCCTCTGTTGAATAAACCTTTTTTGCTTTTCCTTCGTACAGTAAATCAACTTTCTTCATGTTCTTCCCATCCGTTTCTTTTAAAGTATGATGCTTCATCAGGTTGCCGTGATAAAATGCATTTTTTACAGAAGGATTATAATGCAATACATAGGGAAAATCAAGGAAAACTTATGAATCTCCC
>JALEWG010000087.1 GCA_022788065.1 Lachnospiraceae bacterium
ACTTCATCGGATTCGCTGTCGCTCTGTGTCATGACAATGACCGGTATCAGAGCCAGTTCGTCATCGGCTTTGATATAGTCCAGAAAAGTGAAGCCATCCATAACCGGCATCATCACATCCAGCAAGATCAGCGCAACGCTGTCTGCATGCTCCTTTAATACCTCCAGAGCCTCCTGGCCGTTCTCCGCTTCCAGAACCAAATAATGTTCGGCCAGAATCTCTATCAGAATCTCCCGATTCAGCGGATTATCTTCAACAACTAAAATTTGTTTCTTTGGAAACATACTGCATTTCCTCTCTTGTGTTACTTCCTGACTATCCTCTGTCCATATACTCCTGAATACTCCGGACTGTAAGCTGGTAATCCTGCCGGACCTCAGTCATCAGCGGGCTGGCCTCAGCCAGAGCCGCGTCCGTCTGAAGGCGCAGCGTTTCCGTGAGCCGGGAGGCGGAACCCATAAGCCGTGTAAAACTCAGGTTCGCACACACACCTTTCAATGTATGGGCAGCCCGAAAGGCTCCTTCCCGATCTCCCACCTCAATGGCAGTACAAAGTGTCTCAAAACTTTTATCTTCAAGAAATTTGCCGACAAATTTTTCCACCAGTCCGGGGCTGGGAATCCGCGCGGTTACCTCCCTGTAATTGCCGTCCAGTTTCTGGTAGCATTCTTCCATAGTCATGGCGTTCCTCCTGCTTTTTCATCTTCTGATTTTCGCTGTTCCTTCATCGTTCACTCATGCATCTGTATCAGGGTATTGTCAAGCTGAAATGTTATGTCACATTAGATTACAAGAAGTAATCAGAAGTTACAAAATTAATTTGATTATTGTCACTGTTTGTGATATATTTTATCATAACAAGTCGAATAAATCAATATACTGTAGATATTATATCACTTAATGTCATTTTATATTACTTTTCGAAAGGGAGCGCGCTTTATGATACCATTTTCAGAAAAATTGTCCTTCCTGATGCGTATTGCAGAGACCAGCAACAAAGAGCTGGCTGCCGAGCTGTCTGTGGATCCTTCCATGATCAGCCTTATGCGGACCGGTAAGAGAAAGCTTTCAAAAAATCCGGCACAGGCCCGGAAAATGGCCTCTTTCTTTGCAAGGCGCTGTCCTGCGGCGTTCCAGCGTCAGGCTCTGTCCGAAATGATCGGGCAGGTGTCCATCAGCCCCTCAATGCCCATCGAAGCACTGACTTCCACTCTTGAAAACTGGCTGAAAGGCGAAGACAGCACTCTTGCCGACACCATTCTGACCAGCATTCAGACGCTCCCCGGCCAGGAACGGGTCTTTTCGTCTTCGTTTCCCGGACCGGCATCATCGTCGGAAAATCAGACTCTTTTCTTTTATGGGGAAAAGGGTCGTAGGGAAGTGATTGCACGTTCAATGCAGGTACTGCAGGACATGGAATCCCCCGGATCGATCCTGACCGTGGTGGATGACAATCTGGAATGGCTTCTGTCCGATTATTCCCTCACGAAAGAAATCCAGAACGGCTTTCTGGAGCTGCTTGAGCGGGGATTTACCTTCTGTCAGATCATGCCGCCGTTAAATTATATCAACCGGTATACGGAATCTCTACAGTTTTGGCTGCCTATCTACGCTACAGGACAGACAAAAGTCTATTATTATCCCAGGCTCCGCGGAAACCTGTACCGTCATTCCATGATCATAGTACCCGGACAGTGTGTACAGTTTGCATGCTCTGTCGGTCCCGGCAGTACCAGTGACATTATCATGTTCTCCACAGACCCGCAGCTGGTGAGCGCTTTTGAAAAACAATTTCAGGAACATCTCGCACTGTGTCGTCCTTCCCTGAATGTCCACCGTAACCCTGAAGACTTTACCACCTGTTTTTCAGAGTTTTTCGCCCGACAGGGCGATACCGTTCAGTTGGTCAGCACTCTGTCTCTCAACAGTATGCCGTTCGATCTCATGGAGCAAATAAGCAGGAAAACGCGCAGCATAGAGTGGGCGGAAAATTTCGATGTGCATACGAACGATATTCCTCATTTTGAAGAACGCCTCCGCAAGGGAGCATATATCGATATGTGCTATCTGGCCACAGCCGAAGAGGTCCGCTCCGGAACCGTGCCTGTGGTCGCTCACTCCCACACGCTTCCTGAATACCTGTTTTACACGCCCGAAACGTACTGTCTCCATCTGAAAAATATCCTAAAGCTCATGGATAAGTATGACACCTATACCTTCCTGCCGTTGACAGCAAAAGAATGTCCGAATTACAACCTCTTCGTCAATGAAGGCGGACTGGCCCTGATCGTCCGGAATGTTGAACCATTTCTTTTGATGGAGATCCACCGGCCGACTATGGTCATAGCTTTCCGCGAATACCTTCTCCGCAAAGCAGAGGCCATTGGTTATGAAGGAATCCAGCGGGAGAAGACCCGTATGGCGCTGCGGTCGCTAATCAACGAACTGGAAAGCTAACTTCTTAATGTATCTGTGCGCAAAAAACAGCCGGACTCTAAAAAACCTTCCGGAAGCCGGAACACGATCCGGCACAGTGCCATTCCCACCGTTGAGCAGACGGCATCTGTTTGTAAAAGCCCTGTGATGATTTTTGTCACCACAGGGCTATGTTGCTTACCGAATCCCTATTACCCGGAAGACTTCCATCGGTTCAGAAATCCCTTTTAAAGTACATGGTCCGAGACTTTCCACCTCGATTCTGTCCCTCAAGCGTTTGTATACTTCCGGACTGATCAGAACCTCCCCGGCTTTTGCCCGGCTCTCCAGCCGTGCGGCCGTGTTGACGGTATTTCCAATTGCTGTATATTCCATACGGCTGGAAGTGCCGATATTGCCGATGACAGCTTCTCCGCAGTTGATACCGATTCCGAAGCTGACG
>JALEWG010000132.1 GCA_022788065.1 Lachnospiraceae bacterium
TGTCGGCCTACTGGCACCTGCACCTTTAGCAACCGGCATCATTAAATGCAGGAAACGACACGTGCAAAGCTTTGAGCACGCGGGCGTATGATGAAGCTACCGAGCGCAGTCGGCTGTCTGTTTCCGGCTGCAGGAGGGAACGAAACCATAACAGACTATGATAGTAGAAGAACAGGGGATTGGTTTTCGGACAGGGGTTCGATTCCCCTCAGGTCCATCAAAAAACCGGGCACGGATTTTGATACAGGAAGTATCGTGATCCATGTCCGGTTTTTCTATTTCATTTAGATTGCAAATGCCGTATCCCACGTAAAACTCGGTGCCACCATAAGCGCCGGGGAGAAAGCCGGCTGAATTTCGACCAATTCACAGAAATTAACTGCGATTCTGGTATCTGCGCATCCGGATAGCCTGTATGGATACTGAGGTTGACAGAAAAGCTGCCGCGCAGGCGAAATATCATTCCACCGGCCCGGCAGCCTTTCTTCATTTTCCGATTATACCATTCCTAATACAGATTCTTAACCTTAAAATCCTTTTCCAACTCTCTCCGCTGGTCTTTCTTTGCGATATCGGCGCGCTTGTCGTAGAGCTTCTTGCCTCTTGCCAGACCGATCTCAACTTTGACAAGGCTGCCCTTAAAATAAACCTGGAGTGGCACCAGCGTATAGCCTTTCTCCTGGATCTTTCCCTTAAGTTTATTGATCTCGTACCGGTGCATCAGAAGCTTTCTCTCCCGCAGAGGATCTTTGTTGAAAATGTTTCCTTTCTCATAGGGGCTGATATGCATGCCGAAAATCATGACCTCGTCGTTCACGATCCGCACAAAAGACTCCTTGATGCTGCACTTGCCCATGCGAAGAGACTTCACTTCCGTTCCTGCCAGGGAGATCCCGCACTCAAATTTGTCATCGATGAAGTAATCAAAATATGCCTTTTTATTATTTGCGATCAGTTTCACACTGCCTTTACTCATATCCTGCTCCTTATCTGTTCCCTTTTTCTTTCGGAATCCCGTTTTCTCACCGGATCCCTGATCGATCGTCCTAAAAATTTTTTACAGGCTGAAAATCGATGGTCTTCATAAAACGGTCCACGGAAACCACCCGGATTCGGATCTGCTGCCCCAGTTTAAAGCTTTTTCCTGTCCGTTCTCCGATCAACTCATAGCGTGACTCATCGAACACATAATAATCTCCGTCCAGCTCCGATACCCGGACCATACCCTCGACCGTGTTGGGAAGCTCCACATAGAATCCGTAGTTACTGATCCCGGATATCACGCCGTCATACTCGTCGCCGATATGGCGTTCCATATACTGGACCTTTTTCGCCTTATCGGTCTCCCGCTCAGCCTCGTCGGCCAGCCGCTCTCTGGCAGAAGTCCACACGGCGACCTCGCCGAGCTTCCTCTCATAATGGGAAAGCCTCCGTTCATTCAGTTCTCCATGCAGATTTTCCTTGATGATCCGGTGGATCTGCAGATCCGGATACCGGCGGATCGGGGATGTGAAATGCGTATAGTATTTTGCTGCCAGGCCGAAATGACCCACACACTCCGTCGTGTACTTTGCCTGCTTCATCGAACGCAGCGCCAGCCTGGAAAGCAGTGCCTCCTCCGGCGTTCCTGAGACTTTTGCGAGCAGCTTCTGCATTTCCTTCGGATGCAGTTCCCCGTTCTGAAGCCGGATGGAATATCCGAAATTGTTGATCAGAATCCCGAATCTTCTTATCTTTTCCTCGTCCGGTTTTTCATGGGTCCGATACAGGAACGGAACCTGCTGCCAGTAGTATTCCTCAGCCACTGTCTCGTTGGCAGCCAGCATGAAATCCTCGATCAGCATCGTGGCGTCATTGCGCTCATAAGGCCGGATGTCCGTCGGCCTTCCCTTTTCATCCAGAATGATCTTGCACTCCGGAAAATCAAAATCCACCGCGCCTCTCGCCATTCGCTTCTTTCTCAAAATCTGTGCAGTCTCGTTCATAAGAAGGAACATCGGAACCAGATCTGCATACTCTCCGGTTCCACTCTCTTTTCGGGCTGCTCCATCCCGAAGGATCGCATGAACGGTCGTATAGGTCATTCGTCTGTCGATCCGAACCACAGACTCACAGATCCGGTGGCTCACGATATTGCCTTTTTCATCCACATCCATCAGGCAGCTAAGCGCAAACCGGTCGCAGCCGGCATTTAGGGAGCAGATTCCATTGGAGAGCCGGTGAGGCAGCATCGGAATCACCCGGTCCACCAGATATACGCTGGTTCCCCTCTTGAGCGCCTCCTTATCGAGCGCGCTGTCTTCTTTCACATAGTGCGTCACGTCCGCGATGTGGACTCCCAGGTGATAGATCGGATGCCCGTCAATGACTTCCTTTGAGATACTGACCGCATCATCAAGATCTTTGGCATCCTCCCCGTCGATGGTCACCATGACCGTATCGCGCAGATCCACGCGGCCTCTCTCAAGCTCTGCCAGAATCTCAGATTCGGAGAGAGCTTCCGGAGCCTTCGCCGCTTCCGCGAGTACTTCCTCCGGGTATCCCTCGGGAAGGTTGTAAGCGCGCACAATTGAGAAAATATCCACACCGGGATCGTTGACATGGCCCAGAATCTCCGTGATCCTTCCTTCCGGATTTTTCCGTTCTCCTCCGTAGGAAGTGAGCCGAACCACGACTTTATGTCCGGAAACAGCCCCCATCTCCATCCCCTCCGGGATAAACACGTCCGCGGTGATTCGCGGATTGTCCGGAATCACAAAGCCAAAATGGCGGCTTTTTTCAAAGGTCCCGATGATCGTCTCGTTGGCGCGGACCAGCACACGAATTACAACAGCCTCGGCCCTGCGGTTTCCGGACGTTTCGTCCACAACGACCTGAACCGTGTCGCCATCCATTGCGTCTTTCACGTTGTCAGGCGCCACAAACACGTCATCTTCCCGGCCTTCGATCGTCACAAACCCAAAGCCGCGCGGGTGAGCCGAAAACACTCCTTTCTGAGCAAATATTTCGGCCTTCGCATATTTTCCTTTTTTTGAAACGCCGATTTTCCCTTCCGCGATCAGAGCATCGAGAACAGCTTTCAGTTCTTCCCTGTTTTCTCTGGGAACATTTAAAAGGATCGCCAGTTCCTTGAGTTTCATCGGCACATATTCTTTCTCATTCATCAGGGAAAGGATCATATCCTTTCTCTCCTGGAAACGGTTTTCTTCCATATTTCTCCTCTGACCTGCGATTTCTGCCTCCGCAAACCTCACGCGAATGCATATCAACGCAAAAACACTCCTGCATTTTATCTGCAAGAGTGTTCGTCATCTTAAAAAATCTTTAAGTTTAAAACCAGAGCCAGAACAAAGATCAGAATAGCAGAGATTCTGGTGAATTTTTCCAGTTTACCCTCCATGGAACGTCCTTTATTCTTGCCCCAGTAGCTCTCAGCCGCTCCGCTGATCGCTCCGAGTCCGGCAGACTTGCCTTCCTGCATTAATACGATAACCGTCATTGCGACGCATAAGATAACGAATAAAATAGTTAAAATGATTCTTAACACCACTTACACCTCCTGTCCACAAGCATAACTATCATATCATAATATTTCAGGAAATACAACCTTTTTTTCTTTGATTTTCCCACACTTCCCTGCGGACATTTCCAGTAATTCTCCGATCCGGAGAAGCTCATTATACTTGGATACACGCTCAGACCGGCAGGGAGCCCCTGTTTTGATCTGACCGGCATTAACCGCCACCGCAAGATCAGCGAGGAACGGATCCTCTGTCTCGCCGGATCTGTGGGATATCACCGTCCGGTAACCGGCTTTTTTTGCCGTCTCAATGGCTTCCATGCTCTCCGTGAGCGTTCCGATCTGGTTCACCTTGATGAGGATCGCATTTCCCGCTCCGAGGGCAATTCCTTTCTTAAGTCTTTCTGTGTTGGTGACGAACAGATCGTCTCCCACCAGCTGGATTCTGTCCCCAAGCGTTTTTGTGAGCAGCCTCCAGCCTTCCCAGTCTTCCTCATGCAGTCCATCCTCAATGGAACAGACCGGATATCCTTCGACCAGCCGCAGATAATAATCCACCATCTCCTTTGCCGACCGCTCCACGCGGATCCCGCTCATCGCGCTTTCTCCCGGAAACTCATACATTCCTGTCTGCTCATTGTAAAGCTCGCTGGAGGCGGCGTCGATGGCGATCTTAACATCCGTTCCCGGCTCGTATCCCGTCTCCCGTATTGCCCGCACAAGATACTGAAGAACTTCCTCCGCATTCTTAAGGTTCGGCGCAAAACCGCCCTCATCTCCCACTGCAGTGGAGTATCCGTCGGCTTTTAAGATCGCCTTCAGCGTGTGATAGATCTCCGCGCACATGCGAAGGCCCTCGGAAAAACATGACGCGCCAACCGGCATGATCATAAATTCCTGAAGGTCCACAGAGTTGTCCGCGTGTTTTCCTCCGTTTAAAATATTCATCATGGGCACGGGAAGCTCACAGCCGGCAACGCCGCCAAGATACCGATACAGCGGCATATGGAGGGCACTGGCTACCGCTCTGGCTGTTGCTAATGATACAGAGAGTATGGCATTGGCTCCCAGCCGTTCCTTGTTTTTGCTCCCGTCAGCCTCACAGAGAAGCCTGTCGATCCTCCTCTGATCCATGGCATTTTCAAACAGAACCGCCTCAGCAAGCTCCGTATTCACATGCTCCACGGCTTTTTTTACTCCCTTTCCCAGATACCTGCCGCCACCGTCCCGTAGCTCCGCCGCCTCATATTTTCCCGTGGAAGCGCCGGACGGGACGGAAGCACGCCCCATGGCGCCGCACTCCAGCTCCACTTCGGTCTCCACCGTGGGATTTCCCCTGGAATCCAGAATTTCTCTGGCATGCACACTGGTGATTTCATAATTCATATCCATAAAAAATGGCCTCCTTACCGTAAGATTCCTGCCATAAGGATAGCCATTTTTTACATTTCTTA
>JALEWG010000138.1 GCA_022788065.1 Lachnospiraceae bacterium
GGCAGGGATCCCTGTTTTGCTTTCGGCAGAGCTATCCAACGGGAGCGCGAAGGAAACGCTGGAGATTCCGGTCATCGTATGCCCGCCGAGGGAAACAGAGGAGGAGCAGTTTCAGAGATATCTGGAGGCACTTGTTCTGGAAAAGCCGGAGCAGGAGGTCGTGGAGCTTCCGACAGAATTTTCCGGAAAACCGGTTTCCTATAAAAGTGCGGGCCGGACCGGAAATCTGCTCCTCCCGTTTCTTGGAATCGTGGGGGCCATTTGCCTGTATCTGCAGGAGAAAAATGAGGCAGAAACAAAACGAAGGAGAAGAGAAGACCGCCTTCTGGAGGCATATCCGGATCTGGTGTCCGGTTTTACGATCCTCACCGGTGCGGGATATCCGGTCAGGGCGGCATGGAGCAAGCTGACGGAAGATATGAAAGACGGGGCCGGGCAGGAATCTTATCCGCTGTTTCGGGAAATGCAGGTTGCAGTAAACCAGATGGAAACCGGAGTACCGGAAATCATGGTGTATGCGGCATTCGGAAGACGCTGCGGCCTGAAATGCTATATGAGATTTGCATCACTGCTGGAGAGCAGTGTGCAGACGGGTGGAAAGAATCTGAGAAAGCTTCTGGAAGAAGAGATGGAAAATGCGTTCAGGCAGCGAACGGATCTTGCCAGGCGAAAGGGGGAAGAGGCTTCTTCCAGACTGCTGCTTCCGCTGTTCGGAATGCTGTCGGTGGTGATGGCGATGACAGTGGCGCCGGCGTTTCTTATGATGTGAAACAGTTATCCTGAGAGGAGGGAAAAAATGAGACTTTGGGAGTTTATAACGGGAGAGGACGGAGTCGGCGTAATCGAGGTGGTTCTGATCCTCGTGGTTTTGATCGGCCTTGTGATCGTATTCAAGGGCCAGATCAACAAGCTGCTGACTGCTGTATTTGCGGAGATCAACAAGCAGGCGAAAGAGGTGTACTGATCATGAAACGCCGGGGAGAAATTTCCGTGTTTCTGGCCCTGACCGTTGTATGTATGATGTCGCTCGTTCTGGGGCTTCTGGAGTCTGCAAGAACGGCGGGCGCAAGGCTGTACCTTCAGATGGCGGCAAATTCCTCCATGTCATCGCTTTTAAGTCATTATAACCGGAATCTGTGGGACAGGTACCATCTGCTGTTTCTGGAATGCGGATCCGGCGGGGCGATGGAAGATACGTTTTCCTCTTATCTGGATTTCTATCTGGAACAGAAAAATCTGTATCCGATGCAGAGAGCGGAAGTGCTGGTAACGGAAACACAGAAGATGGCCGATCACGGAGGAGAACTGCTGGAGGCCGGGATCCGATCCTGCATGCGCTACTGCCTTCCGGAGCTTGCCGCGGACCTTTTCGGACTTGCCGGGGAGGCTGCTAAAGCTGCCGGCGGCGGTGATTTCAGGAATCTCTTTGAAGTCTGCCGGAAAGCGGGGGAGAAGACAAGGAGGCTGGAAAAAAGCAGGCTCCGGCTGGAGAAATATCTGGCCGGGATGAGGAAAGCGGCTGCGTCGGTAAAGAAAGTGGCAGACGAAGAACAGGCAGGCGCTTTCAGACGGCAGGCCGGGAAGCTTGCTGCGCAGATGGAAAAATTCTCTTCCTATACGGCAGATTATGAAGCGGAGGCAAAGGCGATCCAGGCATACCGGAAGAAGCTTGCGGAGGCGGGAAATCAGCCGGAGACCTGCACCGATGAAAACATGGCGCAGGAGCTTGCCGCCTGCGGGCAGGTGGAGGAAGCTGCATTTCGTATGCTGGAAGAATACCGGAGGATGGAAGAGAAAACCGGGAAAAGCAGGCAGTTTCTTCTGGAGGCGCTGGAAATTCTGGAGGAGACGGACAGAGGCAGAAATGCGGGGGAATACGGAGATTCTGAGGAAGAGGATGAAGACGGTCCAGACTGGGGAAGTATCCGGGAGTGCCTGGAGGAGGTAACGATACCGGAAGCGGAAGTTCGGGAACCGTCTGACAGCGGGAAGGAAGAGGCGCTCGATCGCCTCGAAAAGATTCTGAGTGGTGATTTGCTGGAACTTGTGCTGCCCGCTGGAACAGAAGTATCCAAAACGAAGGTTTCACTGGCGGGAATCCCATCAGCTTCGCGAGAATCCGGCGAAACACGCGAAAAAGCGGATTCTGCGGGGCGACTCCTTGTCAATGAGTACTGTCTTATGAACTTCGGATCTTTTCTCACCCCATCTTCTCAGGAGACGGTTCTTCAGTATGAGCAGGAGTACCTGCTGTACGGAGCGGCTTCTGACAGAGAGAATCTGAAGGAGGCCGTGAAGCGGCTTCTGTCGGTACGAGGGTCTCTGAACCTTGCATTTCTTCTTGCCTCCCCGGAAAAAGAGGCAAAGGCCGCAGAACTGGCAGCTTCCTTATCCGGAGGCAGCCTGCCGGTCCAGGTGATTCTGAACTTTTTTATTCTCGCTTTATGGGCGTTCGGGGAGGCCGTGTGGGATGTGAGAACGCTCCTTGCAGGAGGG
This sequence comes from Lachnospiraceae bacterium, assembly GCA_022788065.1. Classification (GTDB taxonomy): domain Bacteria; phylum Bacillota; class Clostridia; order Lachnospirales; family Lachnospiraceae; genus SUG393. The sequence goes on from JALEWG010000138.1 coordinate 2,497, forward strand.
GCAGTTCCGATATGGAAAAATGAACAGACATGGAAACTGGATCTGGACGGGCTGCTTACGCTCGGATTTCTGGAAGAACCTGCGGGCAGAGCAGAGGAGCACCCGGAAAATGGCGGAAAAAGCGGCCAGGATTATACGGATTATATGCGAATCCTTTTTCTGCTGACGGGACAGGAGGAGCGAAACGGGCGGATCATGGATCTGATCCAGTGGAATCTGCGGATCACACAGCCGGATTTTTCTGTGGCTGACTGTATCGGAACAGTCCGGATCCGCATGAAGATCCGACAGAAGCATTTGTTTCTGGTGAAAAATACGTATGAAACGGTTTTGGAGACAGCCGGAGCATATCAGGACGGGAGGTGAATGGCG
>JALEWG010000139.1 GCA_022788065.1 Lachnospiraceae bacterium
TGACGATCGATTCCAAATTGAGGTAATTCCTATGAATACGAAAGATCTGATCTGTTTTAAAACCATTTATGAGGAGCGCAGCATCCACCGGGCGGCAAAGCGGCTCTTTATCACGCCGCAGGGCCTCAGTAAGCATATCCGCCTGCTGGAGGATGAGCTTCACACCACGCTGTTTGAGCGAACCAAACAGGGCGTTTCTCCCACAAGAGCCGGCGACTTCCTTTATGAAAAATCAGGGGAAGTCATTCGGAATCTGGAGGAGATCGAGGATGGGATCCGCCAGCTGGAACACTGCAGTGAAAGACTCCGCATCGGCTGCGCCCACGGGGTGTTTAATCTGATCCCGATTCAGACCATCCTGGATTTTATCCGGAACTCCCCGGAGCTTCATGTCGAGTGGTCCGATTACGCCAATGAAGAGGTGAAAGAGCTTCTTCTGGCTTCCAGGCTGGATTACGGCATCATCGTGGGAGCCGATTCCACTGGCCGTTTTTCCAAACAGAGGCTGGCTTCCTGCGACATCGTTCTCTATGTATATGAAGGCCACACGCTGTACGATTATAAATGTGTGACTCCGGATATGCTCCGGGAAGAAAATCTGGTCCTGATGAATGAACAGCACCATATGTTCCATGTTTTCGTCGACGCCTGTAAGCTCCACGGATTTTCTCCGAAGATCGTAGCCAGGACCGGAGACGCGGCTGTAATGCACAAGGTGTGCAGCCAGAAGATCGGACTCGGCGTGGCTCCCGCGTTTCTGACTGCCTCCTTCAGCATGGAGCACATGCACGCGATCCCGTTTGAAGAAGCGATCCGGTGGGAGGTTTACGGCGTCTGCCAAAATAACACCTCGGACTACCCGGCGATCCGGAAATTTGATGAATTTCTGCGCAATCCGGCAGCAGGAGCCTGATATTCGGCGATGCGTGACGATCCCGGCAGCCTGTGACAACAAAGAGTTGTCTCATGGAAATCTCCGGTTGATAGACGGTTAACATGTTTTCTTATTATAATGATTGTTAAGAAACTATCGTACTTTTTACTATCAAAAGGAGAAACCTATGAAGTACAGAAATCTCTTTACGCCTGTCAGGATCGGCTCTGTCACGCTGAAGAACCGGTTTGCACTGGCGCCCATGGGACCGCTCGGACTTTCCGACTCCGAGGGCGGTTTCAATCAGCGCGGTATCGACTACTATACCGAGCGCGCAAAGGGCGGCACGGGACTGATCATCACCGGTGTCACCTTCTCTGACTGCAAGGTGGAGACTCAGAGCATGCCCAACTGTCCCAACTCCACTTACAACCCCGTTCATTTCATCCGCACCAGCAGAGAAATGACGGAGCGTGTTCACGCTTACGGAAGCAAGATCTTTTTAATGATGTCCGGCGGCTTCGGACGCGTGACGATCCCCACCAACCTCGGTGATTTTCCGCCGGTAGCTCCATCTGCCATCCCGCACAGATGGCTGGACAAGATCTGCCGTCCGCTGGAGAAGGAGGAGATTCGCAGCATCGTGAAATCCTTCGGCGACGGCGCATATAACGCCAAGCGCGGCGGATTCGATGGTGTGGAGATCCATGCAGTCCACGAGGGCTATCTTCTGGACCAGTTCGCCATCTCCATGTTCAACCTCCGTACCGACGAGTACGGCGGCTCCCTGGAAAACCGTCTCCGTTTTGCGAAGGAAGTGGTCGAGGAGATTAAATCCCGCTGCGGCGATGATTTCCCGGTTGCCCTGCGTTTCAGCGTCAAGAGCATGATCAAGGACTGGCGCGAGGGTGCTCTCCCGGGCGAGGAATTTGAAGAGAAGGGCCGTGATATTGAAGAGGGTCTGGAAGCTGCGAAGCTTCTGGTATCCTACGGCTATGACGCGCTTGATACCGACGTCGGAACCTACGACGCATGGTGGTGGAATCATCCGCCGATGTACCAGGAGAAAGGCCTGTTCCGCAAATACTGCCGCATGGTAAAGGAAGTTGTTGACGTGCCGGTTCTCTGTGCCGGACGTATGGATAACCCCGACATGGCGTCTGCCGCGGTGGAAAACGGTGACTGCGATATTGTAAGCCTCGGCCGGCCGCTTCTGGCGGATCCGGATTATGTGAACAAGCTCCGCAGCGGCAGATACGACGAGGTTCGTCCCTGCATCTCCTGCCATGAGGGCTGTATGGGCAGAATCCAGGAATACTCCATGATCAACTGCGCGGTGAATCCGCAGGCAGCCCGCGAGCGTGTGACCGCTTACGAGCCGATCACAAAGAGCAAGAAGGTCCTCATCGTGGGCGGCGGCGTGGCAGGCTGTGAGGCAGCCCGCGTTCTCGCGATCCGCGGCCACAAGCCGGAGCTGTTTGAGAAAGCAGGACGGCTCGGCGGAAACCTGATCCCGGGCGGAGCTCCGGAATTCAAGGAGGACGATATCGCGCTCGCCGACTGGTACACCAGAATGTTAGATAAGCTGAACGTACCGGTTCGTCTCAATACCGAGATCAAAAAGGATGACGTCCTGAATGGAGACTATGATACTGTGATCATTGCGACCGGTTCCACCCCGAAGGTATTCTCTCTCGGCGACGACGCCCATGTCTACACGGCAGCCCAGGTGCTGAACGGCGAAAAGGACTGCGGAGGCACCACCGTCGTTGTGGGCGGCGGTCTTGTCGGCTGTGAAACAGCCCTGTGGCTGGCACAGCACGGCAGACATGTCACACTGGTGGAGGTCCTCGACAAGCTGATGGCCGTCAACGGCCCGCTCTGTCACGCCAATAAGGATATGCTGGAGCGCCTGGTTCCGTTCCACGGCGTTCAGGTCATGACCGGCGCTAAAGTGAACGGATATCAGGACGGAATCCTCTCCGTCACAACCACAGACGGAGCGCAGAAGCTCTCCTGCGACAGCGTGATCCTGTCCGTCGGATACAAGGAGGAAAACTCCCTGTACCACGAGCTGGAATTTGACGTTCCGGAGATCTACCTGCTCGGCGACGCGAAGAAAGTGTCCAACATCATGTACGGAATCTGGGATGCGTTTGAGGTTGCAAACCATATCTGATGTTCGTGACCGGGATTCGGCAGTATTGAAAAACGGAGCTTCCGCTCTTTTAAAAGCGGCAGCTCCGTTTCTCTGTTTTTTAGTATTCCACCTGCGGAGCGGCGTCGATCGAGCACTCCGTCTCCGGCGTCTTTACACGCTTTTTAAATATCATACTTCCGGCAAGACCGGCCAGTGTTCCTCCGGCTACCGCAAATACCAGCGCTAACATCACATTGACTGCCGGATTGAAGGCGAACGGTGCCAGAAGTCCCGGAATCGGAGACGCAGTTCCCGGCGCGTTGTTTACAATGCGGAAAAACGCCGCCGCAATTCCGGAGAGACCGCCGCCAAAGAAATTGGAGCAGTAGATCGGAATCGGGTTGGAGGTAATGATGTCCGCCTGTGTTAACGGCTCCAGCATAACTGCGATCACATTACTGCGGTCACCTAACTTCAGACGCGCGAAAATGATTCCATTGGTGAATGATCCGCCCACACAAGCGATGGCAGCAATTCCCATGGGAAGCCCGGTCAGGCCCAGCATGGCAGTGAGTGCCATGGAACTCAGCGGGGAAGTACAGATCATCTTGATAATTCCGCCTAACAGAAATCCCATAACAATCGGCGACTGCTCGGTCGCAGCGGAGATCGTTGCACCGATGCGAACCAGCGTCGCATTTACCGCGGGATCCACAACGAACGCGATGAAGCGCGCGAACGGCGCAATCATCAGTGCGCCGCCGATAATATTCAGCCCTTCCGGCAGTTTCTTCTCAATGAACGGGGCGATCAGTCCCACCACATATCCGGCGATAAATCCCGGAAGAATTCCGTAGCCGCCGACAGCAACTCCGGCTGTCACAGCGAAAACAGGATTTGCTCCCATGGAGATCGGAACCATGATTGCGGCAGCTACACCGCCAAGACTTCCCGAAGTATCTCCGACCAGCCGGAAAAACTCCAGTCCCATCAGATCGCCGGTGATATATTTGTGCACCGCTTCCACAAGAAACGTGGCGATCGCAGCATTTGCCATCCCAGACATGGCAAGCTGTCCCTTTGGCATTTTCAGACTGAACAGTGAAAATGCCGCCAATGTTATTAACAGTAACCCGACCCCGGATACAATTGTCATCATAGCCATTCCCTCTCTTTCCTGCTTTTCCTTCGTTACCCATTACCTTCCGGATCTAAGGTTCCCATCCTGCCGCCTGTCCGTGACGCAGAATGTCGTCCGGGAACTTATTGATTTTCTAAATAATCATCCGGTTTTATTATTGATAACCTTAATATAAATCCTACACTTCAAAAAGTAACAAACGGTATCAAAACAGACAAAGAAAAATACAGCACCATGGACATTTTTGTCAAAATATGACAAAATCAGTCCAATGGCACTGTACAGAATGACGAAACCATATGGATGTTCGCTGTCACCGGCTCAGTGCGTCATGCAGTAGACCACGAGCGCATTCAGAAAGCTCTTTATTTTTACGTTTCCATGCTTGTCGCTCTTCCCGCGAATATAATCCATCTCTTTCCGCACCTGCTCGAAATTGTAGAGCGTGTTGGAATATTCCATGAAGATCTCATTTCCATAATCCTCGATTCCCAAATGGGCCAGATTAACAAGGCCGGCATTCACGGTCCGCCGGATCCTCTGCTCCATGGATTTCGGGGAATCACTGAACCGGCTGCAGAGCTCATTCAACGTCGCATCGCCCACGCCCTCATGATGGGCCATCAGATACTCCGCCACCATCGCGATATCCCGGCTCCCGATATCGCCGATAATGCCCAGCTGCTGCAGAACATTCCGAAGCACGGCAGAATGCTCTCCGGCGGGATAAGCTGCCGGTTCCTGCCGGGTTTCCGGCTGCATTCCTTCCATGAAAATGTTCTGCATTTTACTCATGGTACGCTGCATGTTCAGTGAATTTCCGACCTTTTTGATCACATTCTCCACTTCCACGCTGTTGATCGGCTTCTGGATAAAAAATTCAACCCCTGCCTCGTACGCGGAGGCAATCATTTCCTTCGAAGACACCTGTGACAGCATGATATACGCAGCCCCCGGAAGCACCTCCTTCGCCCGACGCACAAAGGCGATTCCGTCCATTTCCGGCATCAGAAGATCCACGATCACAATGTCCGGCTTCAGCGCCGCGACATCTTCCAGACCGTCGCGCCCGTTTCCGGACGCCCCACAGACGGTTCCCAAACCGCGGTCCGTAATAATTCTCTTCAATATGTTTCGGATATTCCGGTCATCATCAATTAAATAGAATTTCATCCTAGCTCCGTTTCTGCTCTTTTCTCCAGATTCTTTCTGGGAATCCGGATGATAAATGTGGTTCTGCCCGGCACAGAAGTCAGCTCGATATTTCCGTGGAGCTGATCCTCCACCAGGTCTTTTACAAGATTCAGTCCCAGCCCACGGCTGACCTCCCCTGTCGTATAATTGATCTTTGTGGAAAATCCGGGTTCAAATACTTCCTCCAGATATTCCTCCTCAATTCCGGGTCCGCAGTCCGTCACTTCAAACTGACAGACCTCTCCCGATGAAGTCTGCTCCACAAGAATGGAGACCTGTTCCCCCTCTGCCGCCTCCACCGCATTGTTGAACAGATTCCGGAAGATCGACATCAGCGCATACTGCCGGTCCGTATAAAGGCGGTCGCTGCAGCGAACTGTCATAGAAAGCTTTTTTCCGTTTTCCGCCGCCATCCGCGTCATGGATTCCTTAAGCAGTGCGAACAGCTCGGAGATCTCCATGCCGTCGCTTCGCATTTCCTGATTCAACGCCTCGGACATGCCTTTTAAAATCAGCAGATACTCCTTCTTGATCTCATGGACGTCTCTGGCCACGGAAAGCGCGGAAGTCACATATTTCGGGTCTGTACCAGCTTTCCCCAGTTCTTCATAAAGCCGGTATGCAGTGCTCATCGTTTCTTCGATCAGCGCCGTATTTTTCCGCATCCAGACTATTTCCCCGTCAAGCTTTGAAACCAGAACGAGAAGACGCCGGTACCGGTCCTCATGCTCCTGCTTTAAAAGAAGAAAGCGGTACCGGTCAAAGCCGGTCAGGACCGCGCCGATGACAAACGTTCTGAGACAGGCGATCAGGAAAATACCGCTCTGGGTCTTCCATGTGAAGGAAGCCGCCTGCATACGGAGAAGCAGCTCCGCAGCGTTCGCCGCATAGTCGATCAGAACCATCGGCAGCGCGGCCAGCGGGCTGAAGGTATCTTTCTTTTTAAGAAACACCGTGTACAGCCGCAGCAACAGTCCGTAGCAGATATAGAAACCGGTTTCCGGAAACGCGGAGACAATGCTTGCCTGCCAGGTTCCGGTCTGCAGCCGGTACATACACGCCCTCAGCGCAAAAACGCCGAACGCCGAGCAGAATGTGACCGGAATCAGCGGAAACGCGTCAGTCAGAAAATAAAAGAGCGGAATGAAAACGACAGCGATCGAGATCTTAAAGTCCGCAATAAAAAGGTTCATGCTGAGCTGAGCCGCCAGTATGACCACCGCGCTGTAGCATATGATCTTTTCCAGGTTCTTTCTGTCCTTCATGGCAATATCCTCTCCTCAAAGGATCAAAGCGGAGACACGAAGCTACTCTCCGCTTTCCCTCCCATATGTTTCCACGCAGAAGCCTTTGTGTCCGCATTGCGTGCAGGTCAGTTTTCTCGCAGTGGACGTATGTCTGGCCCAGAAGACATCCCTGATTTTCGGCCGGAATACCGTATGGCATTTAGGGCAGATATAGGCGGTGTTATCATAATAATACCGGAAGAGCCACACGGTGAGCGCGATCACGACCGCCATCCCCACTGCAAACGGCCACCAGATTCCCTCTGTGATCCCGAGGATCAGAGTCCCGATTTCAACGAGATCCATGACAACTCCGACGCCGAGCATAATGCCCCGCACTTTGTAAAGCTTCTTTTTATTCTCCATGTAATAGGCCATATCACCGATAGATTCAACGGAAAAATGCTCCACACGTTTCAGCTGCCGTTTCAGTTCCTCCACGGAATCCAGCATCGTCTGGCGCTCCCCGATCTCATTTCGCAGGACCTGCTCCTGCTGATCCAGAAGAAGCAAAATCACCTCGCCGGGATTTTCTTCCGTGAAAAGCTCACCAATGCCGTTGATGGACAATCCGATGTTCCGGAGAAAGCAGATAATTTTTAATTTCTGCAGATCCTCCTCCGAGTAAAGCCGCCTTCCGCCCTCACTGAGCTCACTGGGAACCAGGATATTCCTGGAATCATAATACTGCACGGTCCGCACCGACACGCCGCACTGCTTCGCCATTTCTCCTGTCGTGTATTTTGACATAGCCTTTCACCTCCTTACGCCGCTATCATACAACATGACGCAGCGTCATGAACAAGTGGTAACGCAGGGAGATATTTCACCGCGTTATCTTTTTGTATATCTTATCATGAATTGCAGTCGGAGACAATCTGATATATCGAACTTCTTTCTTGACAACTGCCCCCGGCTTCTATAAGATAGCAGAGGATAAAATCAATTCAAAACCGAAGGAGCCCGATCATGAATTCCAAAAATGTATTGCAAAAGTCCCTGACTTTTTCCTACTCGCTTGTGCAGGCGTTCTACTGGATGAATTATGCCTGCATCATCGGCTATGCCAGCGTTTATCTTCTAAGCGCCGGATTCACCAACACCCAGATCGGCGTCCTCATGGCAGTGTCGGGAGCCGTCTGTACGGTCCTCCAGCCTGTCATTGCAGGATACGCGGACCGTCCCGACAGTCTGTCCATCAAAAAACTGACTTTTCTTGTCAGTGTTCTCATGGCAGCGATGACCGGTGTTCTTCTCGCCTTTTCCGGCCGGTCAAAAATCATTACTCTGGTTACATACGGCAGCGTCCTCATGCTCGTCCAGCTTCTCACCCCGTTCATTTATTCCATGGGAATTGAAAGCATGAACCAGGGAAAAAAACTCAATTACGGAATTTCAAAAGCCATGGGATCTCTGTCCTATGCCGTGACCGTCTATGCGCTTGGTATTATCGTTGCCGGAATCGGAGAACACTCCGTCCCCGTCTGCGTCCTGCTTTTTATCCTCATATTCAGCCTGTATCTGACACGGTTTCCGTTTAAAAAGACAGCCGTTTCCGGTGCAGCCGGAGAACAGGAACACTCCGGCGGACTTCTGTACTTCTATAAAAAATACAGAATCTTCTGCTTTACATTGATTGGCTGTATCTTTATTTTTATCAGTCATGTGCTGTTAAACACGTTTGCATTCCAGATCATAAGTATCAAGGGCGGCGGAAGTTCGGAAATGGGCTCTGCCATGTCCATCGCCGCTGTATGTGAGCTCCCGACCCTGCTCTGCTTCACATACCTGATCCGGAGGTTCCGCGCCTCCACGTTGTTCTGGATCTCCGGTGTTTTCTTCGCGCTGAAAGCGATCGGCTCTTTTCTGGCCCCGGACATTCCGTCCTATTTCACGGTTCAGGTCACACAGATGGGTGCATGGGCATTAAATTCCGTATCCGCGGTGTACTATGTAAATTCCATCATGGATCCGCGGGATGCGATCAAAGGTCAGGCGTATGTGACCACCGCCTACACGGCTGCCAGTGTGTTCGGTTCCCTATTCGGCGGAACGCTCATTGACATCGCAGGCGTAAACTCCATGCTGCTCTTCTCCGCCGGATCCGCCATGATCGGCATGTTCATTATTTTCGTGTCCGTACAGGCAGGCGAACGTCAAAGAAAGGCTTACATCCCGGCGTCAGATGAAGTATAATAAAAAAGCATTGCAATTATATCATTACGAAACAGGAGGTCTTAATTATGAATGCATTAGAAACCATCCGATCCAGACGAAGCATCCGAAAATATAAAAAAGGCGCAGTAATTCCGAAGGAAGATATCCGGCAGATTCTGGAAGCTGCCATGATGGCTCCCAGCGCATGCAATACCCGTCCGTGGGAATTTGTTGTTGTGGAAAATCAGGAAACCCTAAAAGAGATCATGGCCGCCCACCCGTACACCTCCATGTTAAACACAGCCTCTCTCGCCATTGTGCTTTGTGCCCGTCCTGATCTTCAGACCGGCAAAGCCGAGGGCTTCTGGCCGGAGGACTGCGGCGCGGCAGCACAGAACATCCTGCTGGCAGCTGCCAGTCTCGGTTACGGTACCTGCTGGTGCGGTGTGTATCCGTCAACGGAACGGGTAGAAGCTTTAAAGAAGATCCTCGACGTAACAAGCACCCCGTTCGCCGTTATCGCTCTCGGAGTGCCTGATGAAGCTCCCGCAGCCCGCGGATTCTACGATGAATCGCGTGTGAAATGGCTCTAAGAAGCCACCGAGCTGATGCGTCAGAGAGAAAATCATTAAAAATCATTTTTTTCCATCATAATTTCTTTTCGTGAAGCCATACTAACACCATCACAGATAAAGGTGGTGAAAAAATGATGATGAATGAAAACAAGAATGACTCCATCCAGTGCTCCATCAAAAACTGCGTGCATCATGCAGGCAGCGTCGATTACTGCACACTGGACAGAATCCATGTGGGCACCCATGAAATGAACCCGACCAAAAAGGAATGCACGGACTGTGATTCCTTCCAGTACAAAATGTCATGACGCGGTAAATAAAAGCCGGCGGGCTTTTTATCATGACAGACCCCGTCAGGCAGACGCCGGATTTTTCCGACGCCTGCCTGATTTTTATTTATTTCCCGCCGCAGGTATCTGCCGGTACAGGCTGTTTTCTGTCAAAGCTGGGGTTGAACGCGTAGAAGTTTCTGCTGTCCAGGCGGTCCTGGAGACCTCGCAGCGCCTCACCGAACCGTTGGAAATGGATGATCTCCCGCTTTCTGAGGAATCGGATCGGTTCGCACACATCCGGATCCTTCACGACCCGGAGGATATTGTCATATGTGGTTCTGGCTTTCTGTTCTGCTGCCATATCTTCAAAAAGATCCGTGATCGGATCTCCCTTGGACTGGAATTCGCAGGCATTGAACGGCACACCGCCCGCTGCCTGCGGCCAGATTCCCGCCGTATGATCAATATAGTAGGCTCCGAAGCCCTGCTTCGACAGTTCCTCCGCCGAAAGATTTCTCGTAAGCTGGTGGACGATCGCCGCAATCATCTCCAGATGTGCCAGTTCTTCTGTGCCGATATCCGTGAGTACCGCTTTCTGCTCCCCGTACGGCATGGCGTAACGCTGGGAAAGGTACCGCATAGAGGCACCCATCTCACCGTCGGGCCCCCCATACTGACTGATGATATATCTTGCGATCTCCGCGTTCGGCTCTTTGATATTCACCGGAAACTGAAGCCTTTTTTCATACCTCCACATACTAGATTCCTCCTTCCCACGGCCATGGATCTGCCACCCAGTTCCAGTCTCTTCCGGTCACCTCGTCAGCCATCAGCGGACCGAACTGGCGCTGGTACGCGTCCATGGCGTTTCGCCGCATGGCCGCGGCGTTCCGGAAATACTGCATGGCTGCCGCATTATCCGGATGGGTATCCAGAAACAGCTGCGCGTCGTCCATGGCAAAGCTCGCCTCATTAATCTGGCGCATCAGACCGCATCTGGTCTGATAGGCGGCCCGGCTGCCCATCATCGGCTGTCCCCTCCGCATATTGCCGGCATACATTCTCTCCGGCATGGGCTGCGTGTTCTGAACAGGCTGCATTCCACAGGAAGGATTTTCCCCCATATTTCTGTTATTCATGTTCATATCTGCATCCTCCCATCACAAACGGATAGTCCAGAGACGGAAAAATCGTCCCATGCCTGTATCCCATCTCCATGGAATACGGAGTTTCCCAGTTCTGCATCGGCACATAGCCCATTCCGACCGGAAACCGTCCGCGGTCAGACCACATTTCCTGATTCACGGGCTGCCCTGCGGGTCGGCTCATGGACAGGTTCATATTCCGGTCCGTCATCACCGGCCTGGAATCCTGATTACAATTCATAATTCTGTGCTCCTTTTTCTGTTGTAATAATACGTTATGCAGAAAAAGCAGTTCCGGGCACAAAAAGCGTTCTGTGCGCACCAAAAATGCCGCCTCCGGTATGGAATTACCGGGGACGGCAGGTTTTCTGACTTATTCGGAGACCGCTTCCTTCTTTTTCATGTCTCCGGCAAAATATTTCATAATATCCTTTCTCGTGACGATTCCGATAAACGATTTATTATCGTCCAGCACAGGAACGAAGTTCTGCTGCATGGCCTTGTCCAGAAGATCCTCCATTTTGCAGTCGGCATATACGGGATAATTGTCTGACCGTCTCGGAACTGCCATCACAGAGATTCTTTGAGCCTCCTGGAGGTTCAGATTCAGCTGGTTCTTTATGTACCACAAAAGATCACCCTCTGTGAGAGTTCCCACATATCTTCCCTGCCTTGTGAGGATCGGCACCGCCGAATATTTGTGATACTCCATTTTTTCAAGAGCCTGTCTCAGACTTTCCTCATCGTGAATGTACGCCACTTCACTCTTTGGAGTCAGAAAGAACAGTATATTCATGATTCATCTCCTCTTAATAACCCAATTCTTCATTAATAAACAAAATCTCCACTTCCATACCGTTGCACGGTCGCTCCAGGATTACGGTCGCGTTGCAGATCCGCTCCGGGCTGTTGCAGTTGTAGCACTTATCCCCGCCGTTGGCCGCGCATGGGGTATTTTTCTTTAACCGCAGGGCGTTTTTCGCCGATGCCACATCCTTTGCCCGTTTCATGGCTGACGGAAGATCCGGTGCGATCTTATTCTTTCCGACCACATAGAAAACACGCTTCGGTCCGAACAGGCTTGCGGAAAGGCGGTTTCCGGTCCCGTCGATATTGACGATCTCGCCTGTCTCCGAAACTCCGTTGGCACTCAGGATATAAGCTTCCGCAGACTGAGCGGCTTTTAAGGTCTCGCGTCCTTTTTCTTTCCAGTGCCAGTAAACCGTATTGTTTTCCTTCAATGCGTCATAAATCCCCATCTCGTCAGATGTCACGGAACCTCCGAAACCTACGGTCGTTCCCTGAATTTTTTCCTTTAAATATAAAACAGCCTCCTCTTTCGTTTCAAAATAAGAAGTATGAAATCTGTGATTTTCAAAATTTTTCTTCAGTACCTGATAATCCATGATGAATTCCTCCTGTATTTTTGCAGAGTTGTCTTTCTATCTTTATACATTTTACCATATAGCGCTGTATTTTTCACGAATTCTCTGTGAACTTTTTCTTAAAATTCCATTATCATCACGCCGTAAAAGGCAGCCGGATCCTTCGGCTGCCTTTCGATGAAACCCATACCCGTCACTCCAGATAATCCAGAGCGTCGACCGGCTTCCCATCTTTTTGTAGTTCAAAATACAGATTGATTCCCTCGATCGTATAATATTTGGTCGGCTCCGCGATGTATCCCAGAACATCGCCCCGGTGAAGGTATTCATTTTCTACCACCGGAATCTCCTTTAACTGGCCGCAGACTGCCGTGTAGGAATTTCCCAGATCCAGCCGGACAAAATTGCCGGTCTCCTCATTATTCCCGATCTCCAGAACCTTCGCGTCCGCAGGCGCAAAGACGGGTGTACTCACCTCGCTCTGAATCACATTGGCCGGGTTGCATTTGTACTGCTCCAGCGTCGGAAAATACGTGGTCTGGTCCATGCTGTAGCCGAGGATCACATTTCCGTGCACCGGCCAGAGCATTTTCTCTGCCTCTGTAAAATCAAGAATGAGGGAACTGTCCGCAGCAGCTCCCGCTTCCCGGGCGCCTGCATCCGTTTCTGCACTCTCCGCGGTCACGCGTTCCGCATTCCCGGCCTCCTTTGCCGACTCCTCATAAAAGTCTTCTGCGGACTCTCCGGCAGCTGCCTCCCGGATCGACTCATTACCGTCCCGGGATTCCTCCGGAAGCAGTCCCGCCGTCTCATCCTGCGCAATAATACCGTCAGATTCCCGAATCTCCAGATACGGGCTTTCCTCCATCTCCCGGTTTCCTTTCCGGATTCTCACCGTGCCCGCCGCCGCAACAATGGCGATCAGGCTCAGTACAAGCATGACAAGAATAAATTTGTCTTTAAAAAGCTGATTGACTCTGTCTTTCACGTTTTATCACCTCGATACTATTCTTGCCAGAGTTTCACAGCTTATACAGAGAAAATGAAAGACAGAAACAAAATAACCGGGAAAAGCAGAAAAATTTGACATTTCCATTCATGTAATCTAAAATAGATAAATGACTGACAGAATCTCAGAACAGTTACGGAGGATCTCATGTTATATCAGATCAGCAACGGCGCCGTTGAACTGGGCGCCGAACTAATATTAAAAAAAATCAACTTTGAAATCCGCGATACGGAAAAGATCGCTGTTGTAGGCCGGAACGGCTGCGGCAAGACCACGCTTCTTAAACTGATCGCAGGTGAAATCGACCTGCTGAAGCGGGACAGTGACGAGGATGTGTTTATCGCAAAAGCCGGCAATCCGGAGATCGGCTATTTAAAGCAGATGGCGTTCGAGGACAATACCATCACCGTTGACGAGGAAATCCGGAAGGTGTTCCGTCCCATTCTTGCCATGCAGGAGCGCATGGAGACACTGTTAAATAAAATGAATGAGGAGACACTGGATCCCAACGCGGACGAGGAACTCCATGCCAGAGAGATAAGAGAATACACCGCGCTTCAGGAGGAATTCGAAAGCATCGGCGGCTACTATTATGAAAAGGAATATGAAACCATGCTCCGCCAGTTCGGTTTTTCCGAGGAGGACAAGTACCGCCCGTTAAATGAATTTTCCGGCGGACAGCAGACAAAGCTTGCCTTTATCCGCCTGCTTCTCAGCAAACCGGATATCCTGCTTCTGGACGAGCCCACCAACCATCTGGATATCTCCACGATCGAGTGGCTGGAGGGATACCTGAAAAACTACAAAAAGGCCGTCGTCATCGTATCTCATGACCGGATGTTTCTGGACCGGGTCGTGGATGTGGTCTATGAGATTGAATACAAGACTCTCAAACGCTATCCCGGTAACTACACCAAATTTATGGAGACCAAGCGGGCCAACTATGAAAAGCAGAAGAAGGACTACGAGCTCCAGCAGAAGGAGATCGCACGCCTGGAAATGATTGTGGAAAAATACAAGAACACGCCGACCAAGGTAGCCATGACTCGCTCAAAATTAAAGCAGATCGAGCACATGGAAAAGATCGAGGCCCCGGACCGCTTCGACACCCAGACCTTCCACGCAAATTTCACGCCCAACCGGGACACCGGCAAGGAAGTTCTTCGGGTGACCAATCTGGAGATCGGTTACGATAAAGTAATCTCCAAAGTCAACATGACCCAGTATAAAAAACAGCGGATCGGCATTATCGGTGGAAACGGTCTCGGAAAATCCACCTTTTTAAAGACGCTGGTGGGCATTATCCCGCCGCTGGGAGGAGAGTATTCCTTCGGCTATCAGGTTGATGTGGGATATTTTGACCAGCAGATGGCGCAGTATACAAGCACGAAGACCGTGCTCGACGAATTCTGGGACGAATATCCGAATCTGGACCGGACAGAAGTCCGCTCCTCGCTGGGTGCGTTCCAGTTCAGCCAGGATGAGGTCTTCAAGACCGTGGACATGCTCTCCGGCGGCGAGAAAGTCCGCCTGGCACTCTGCAAGATCTTCAAGACAAAACCGAATTTCCTGATTCTAGACGAGCCGACCAACCATATGGACATCGTTGGGAAAGAAACGTTAGAAGCCATGCTGCGGGATTTCCCGGGAAGTGTCCTGTTCGTATCCCATGACCGGTATTTCATCAAGCAGATCGCCGATTCCCTCCTCGTTTTTGAGGATGGCGTGGTGACCTACCTGCCTTACGGCTACGAGGAATACATGGAACGAAAGAACGGCACCTACGGCGCCTCTGTGGACCGGGAGCGTCTTGCCGCATCGGAAGCAGCAAACCAGGCAAAAGCAAAAGCGGAGCAGGCGGCGAAAGCTTTACGGCAGGCTGCTGCCAATCCGGACCCCGTTTCTGTACAGAAAGGAAAAGAATCCTATGCCCTCGGCAAGGAGGTTTCCCGTCTGGAAAAGAAGCTGAAAAAATCCGAGGAGCAGATCGCCGCACTGGAGGAGGCCGTCGCGGCTAAGAAGGAAGAGCTTCTCCTGCCGGAAAACGCCAGCCGTTACTCCAGACTGGAAGCGATCTCCGCGGAAATAGAAACCATGGAAACCGAACTCCTCACGCTCATGGAAGAGTGGGAAACACTGGATCAGCAGCTCTCCTCCCTCTCCCGGGAATAGAGCGCTATCCTTTTATAATCTCGATATTCTGAAAATAGCAGGAAAGCAGCTCCTCGTAGTTCTTTCCTGCTTTTTCCATTTCCCTGGCCCCGGCCTGTGAAAACCCGTAGCCGTGGCCGATTCCTTTGCAGATCACCCGGATCTTCCCGTCAAATTCCTCAAATGAATAGCAGGGGGAGGAGAGTCCCAGGGCATACTGCACCTCCTCGCCGGTATATGTCTTCTGTCCGATCTGGATCTGTTTCACGTAACCGGCGCTATCCCGCTCCGCGATCTGGATCTCCCCGGGAAGCTGTGCCGCTGTGACAGGGACCGCCCCCGGAATCCCGCCGATCCGTTCCGCCAGTGTCTCTGCTGAAAAGACCGAAATACTCAGATATCCGTCTGCCAGAAGATCGCCCGGACTCTCCGTCTGTTTCAGATACGGATAGTCCTCGCCTCTCATCCTCGTGCGCCCCGCCGAAGCCCGGCAGAAAAGAGGTTCGATCAAAGCTCCCTGGCAGGTGATCACCTGCCCCTCCGTCTCCTGTACCGCAGTCCGGAGCGCATCATACCGCGAAGCGAAATTTCCGCTTCCCCACAGCTTCACCATCTGGTCACGGCTCAGCACGTCCATGTCCAACGCCTCCTCATAGATCGTTTCCGCACCGTCCATTTCCCTGTATATGTAGGTTCTGGCCAGAACCGCCTGTGCTTTCAATGTTTCCGGCCCGAAATCCGCGGGAATCTGGGCTGCCAGAACCGGCACCAGAAATTCCTCCACAGGGACCGCCGTTTCCCTCCCGTTGTTCACCGTGATCACGCATCGTTCCCCGGCCGTTCCCGGCCTTCCTCCCTCTGCCTGACTGCCGATTCCGGGAGCGATCTCCCCGTTAAGCCTGCCTGTCCATGCTAACGTCGTCACATAGGGAATCAGTACCATAAGAGTCAGTACCACCATAAACCGTTTCATAAAAAAGCCCGCCTCATACACTTTTTCTAAAGTCTATGAAACGGGCTCCGTATTTAGAACCGCTTTTCTTTACAGTTCAACTTTCACTTTTTCCAGATGCCAGATATCCTTTACGTACTCTTCAATCGTACGGTCAGAGGAGAACTTGCCGCTGCATGCCGTGTTGAGAATCGCGGTCTTTGCCCACCATTTCTCATCGCGGTACGCCTTGTCGATCTTCGCCTCCGCTTCTGCGTAGGAACGGAAATCCTTTAAAATAAAGTACGTATCCGCACGGTCGCTGGACTGTGTATTTAAGAGAGAATTGTAGATATCGCGGAACAGCTCCGGATCCTGCGGCGCATAGTAGCCGTTGATCAGCTGCATCAGCACACGGCGGATATCCTGATCGCTGTTAAAGATCTCCATCGGATCATAGCCGCCATTCTTCTCCCAGTTGATGATCTCATCGGAGGATGCGCCGAAGATGAACATATTCTCCTCTCCGACTTCCTCTGCCATCTCCACGTTGGCGCCGTCCATGGTTCCGATGGTCAGGGCGCCGTTTAGCATGAACTTCATGTTGCCGGTACCGGAGGCCTCCTTGGAAGCCGTGGAGATCTGTTCGCTGACGTCAGCAGCCGCAAAGATCATCTCTGCGTTGGATACGCGGTAATCCTCGATAAATACGACCTTGATCTTTCCGTTGATGGTCTTATCATTGTTGATCACGTCGGCAACGGCGTTGATCAGCTTGATGGTCAGCTTCGCGCGCTTATATCCGGCAGCCGCCTTTGCGCCGAAAATGAAGGTACGCGGGATCATATCCATGTTCGGATTGTCCTTTAACTGGTTGTAGAGGTACATCACGTGCAGGATATTCATAAGCTGACGCTTGTATTCGTGAAGTCTCTTGACCTGAACATCAAAGATAGAGCGCGGATCCACATCGATGCCGTTGTGCTCCTTAATGTAAGCCGCAAGGCGCAGCTTGTTATGGTACTTGATGTTCATGAATTCCTGCTGACATTTCTCGTCATCGGCATATACAGCCAGCTTTTTGATCTGTGACAGGTCGGTGATCCACTCATTTCCGATCTTATCCGTTACCCAGTCTGCCAGCTCCGGATTTCCGTGGAGCAGGAAACGTCTCTGGGTGATACCGTTTGTCTTGTTGTTGAACTTCTGCGGCATCATCTCGTAGAAGTCCTTTAATTCCTGCTTCTTTAAGATCTCCGTGTGAAGTCTCGCAACGCCGTTTACAGAAAAGCTGCCGACGATCGCCAGATGCGCCATGCGTACCTGTCCGTCATAGATGACAGCCATTTTACGAATCTTCTCATTGTCGCCCGGATATGCCTTCTTGATCTCCTCGATAAAGCGGCGGTTGATCTCCTCCACGATCTGATAGATACGCGGAAGCAGGCGGGAGAACAGCTCGATCGGCCATTTTTCCAGTGCCTCGGACATAATGGTATGGTTAGTGTAAGCGCAGGTCTTCGTGGTGATATCCCATGCCTCGCTCCACTCCAGGCCCTCCTCGTCGATGAGGATACGCATCAGCTCCGCAACCGCTACGGTCGGGTGGGTATCGTTCATCTGGAAAGCAACCTTCTCATAGAGCTTTCTGATATCGTCATGACCTTCCTTATATTTTTTCACTGCTCTCTGCACACTGGCAGAGATGAAGAAATACTGCTGTTTCAGACGCAGTTCCTTGCCTGCGTAATGGTTGTCATTGGGGTACAGAACCTCAACCAGTGTCTTTGCGAGGTTTTCCTGCTCAACGGCCTTCTGGTAATTTCCCTTGTCAAACTGACTTAAGTCAAAGGTATTCACCGGCTGTGCATCCCAGATTCTAAGAGAGTTTACCACGTTGTTGCCGTAGCCGACGATCGGAATATCATACGGAACCGCCATAACGGACTGGTAGCCCTTCTGGACAAAATGGTTTCTCTTTCCATCCCATACGGTCTCCACGTAACCGCCGAATTTTACCTCAGTCGCATACTCCGCGCGGCGGATCTCAAACGGATAACCGTCCCGCAACCACTCGTCCGGAACCTCGATCTGGTAACCGTCCTTGATCTGCTGCTTGAACATGCCGTAACGGTAGCGGATTCCGCAGCCGTAAGCCGGATACCCCAGTGTTGCAAGAGAATCCAGGAAGCACGCCGCCAGACGGCCAAGACCGCCATTTCCCAGCGCCGGATCTCTCTCCTGGTCCTCGATGGAGTTCAGATCAAAACCAAGCTCCTTTAATGCCTCGGAGATCTCGGTCTGCTCGCAGAGGCTGATGATATTATTTCCGAGGAAGCGGCCGGTTAAGAATTCCATGGACATATAATATACGGTCTTGACATCCTGCTTTTCATATTCCTTGTGAGTCGCGATCCAGCGATCGATGATCATGTCCTTGACCGCCAGGGAAACAGCCTGATATACCTGCTGCGGAGTCGCCTCATCGATGGTTCTGCGGTACAGGTTCTTCACATTGTATACTACGCTCTTTTTAAACTCTTCTTTATCAATTATGTTGTTCACGTCAAAGTCCTCCCAATTTTAATCGCACAGCCCCGCCGGGCAGCGGGACCGCGCGGTTATATCTGCTATTTTGTCACTTTGGCTACACCGAGCATAACGTTCTCTCCGTTGATGTTCCACTCCTTCGTATATCCCTGCATCTCGCCGAGTGTAATGCTGTCAGCCAGCACCTCCGCCTTAAGCTGATCCGCATATTTCTTGATGATCTCAGCGATCTTCTCATTTTTGTCGACATATACATAGATATGGTCCATAACCTCAAATCCTGCTTCTTTTCTCATGGTCTGGATCTTGCTGACCAGTTCTCTGTAGAAGCCCTCCTCCAGAAGCTCCGGAGTCAGATTGGTGTCGAGAACGACCGTAACGGTATTGTCACCCTCAGAAACAAATCCCTCTGTCTGCGCCATATCGATCAGAAGATCATCTCTTGTGAGAACTACTTCGGTTCCGTCGAAGTTGAAGGTCAGAGCGCCTTTCTCATTCAGCGTATCCATTGCAGCGTTGCCATCCAGTTCAGTCAGGGCCTTTCTGATATTGCCGAGCTGCTTACCGTACTTCGGTCCCACAGTCTTTAACTGCGGCTTGAAAGTATAGGAAGTGAATGCGCGGACGTCATCGGTGAATTCCACTTTCTTGACGTTTAATTCATCCTCAATGATCTCCTGATAGAATTCCGGAAGAGTCTGCGGAGCCTTTACAAACATCTTTCCGATCGGCTGACGGTTCTTGATGTTGGCTGTATTTCTCGCAGCACGGCCCATAACGACGATCTTTAATACCTCGTCCATCTTCTCTTCCAGTTCCTTGTCGATCTGATCCTCGTGTACCTCCGGATAATCGCACAGATGGATGCTCTCGGGAGCGTCCTTGTCGATGCTTCTCACCAGATTCTGATAGATCTCCTCTGTCATGAACGGGATCATCGGAGCGGCTGCCTTCGCGATCGTGACGAGCGCAGTGTAAAGTGTCATGTACGCATTGATCTTATCCTGCTCCATGCCCTTTGCCCAGAAACGCTCGCGGCTTCTTCTTACATACCAGTTGGACATGTCATCCACGAAATCCTGAAGCGCTCTCGCAGCCTCCGGGATCCTGTAATTCTCCAGATCGTTATCCACTTCTTTTACGGTGGAATTTAACTTGGAGAGGAGCCATTTGTCCATAACGGTCAGCTTCTCATAGTCCAGCGTATATCTTGTAGCGTCGAAATTGTCAATGTTCGCGTACAGTACGAAGAACGCGTAGGTGTTCCAAAGGGTACCCATGAACTTTCTCTGACCTTCCATAACGGCCTTGCCATGGAAACGGTTCGGAAGCCACGGAGCGCTGTTGATATAGAAATACCAGCGGATCGCGTCCGCGCCGTAGGTCTCGAGAGCCTCGAACGGATCAACGGCATTGCCCTTGGACTTGCTCATCTTCTGGCCGTTCTCATCCTGAACATGACCCAGAACGATAACATTCTCGTACGGCGGCTTGTTGAACAGAAGTGTGGATTCGGCAAGCAGAGAGTAGAACCAGCCTCTTGTCTGGTCCACGGCCTCGGAAATGAACTGTGCCGGGAACTGCTGTTCAAATAAGTCTTTATTCTCAAACGGATAATGGTGCTGTGCGAACGGCATGGCTCCGGAGTCGAACCAGCAGTCGATAACCTCCGGCACACGGTGCATCTGCTTTCCGCACTCCGGACAGGTGATCGTCACGTCGTCGATGAACGGACGGTGGAGTTCAACCTCATTCTTGTCGCCATCCATCTCCTTGCTGTATTTCTTCACAACATCAGCGTAGTTGGGGCTCATGCTCTTTAATTCCTCGCGGCTTCCGATGCAGTGCATATGACCGCACTCACACTGCCATACGGGAAGCGGAGTTCCCCAGTAACGGTTTCTGGAAATTCCCCAATCCTGGATATTCTCCAGCCAGTCTCCGAAACGGCCCTTGCCGATGGACTCCGGAATCCAGTTGATCTGGTTGTTGTTGTTGATCAGATCCTGCTTAACAGCAGTCATCTTGATGAACCAGGATTCACGCGCATAGTAGATGAGCGGAGTGTCGCATCTCCAGCAGTGCGGATAGCTGTGCTCAAATACAGGCGCCTCGAACAGAAGGCCTTTCTCGTTCAGATCCTTTAATACCATCGGATCCGCTTTCTTAACGAACACGCCTGCGTACGGTGTTTCAGCAGTCATGTTGCCCTTTGCATCAACCAGCTGTACGAACGGCAGATCATATTTTCTTCCCACCTGGGCGTCGTCCTCACCGAATGCCGGAGCGATGTGTACCACGCCGGTACCGTCTGTCAGAGTAACGTAGTCCGCGCATGTCACATAGTATGCTTTCTTATTCTGTTTCTTACAGATCTCAACGGCACAGTCGAATAACGGCTCATATTCCTTGTACTCCAGATCCTTGCCTGTATAAGTCTCCAGAATCTCATAAGCCGGAGCGCCGGTCTCCTTGTCGGCAAGCTTTCCGAGAACGGTATCCAGAAGAGCCTCTGCCATGTAATAAGTATAACCGTCAGCTGCCTTTACCTTTGCGTAGGTCTCTCTCGGGTTGACGCAGAGTGCGATGTTGCTGGGAAGTGTCCACGGGGTCGTGGTCCATGCCAGAATATATGCATCCTCTCCCTTTGCCTTGAAGCGGACTACTGCGGAGCGCTCTTTCACGTCCTTATAGCCCTGTGCCACCTCATGGCTGGAGAGCGGGGTGCCGCAGCGCGGACAGTAGGGAACGATCTTGAAGCCCTTGTAGAGAAGTCCCTTATTCCAGATCTCCTTCAGTGCCCACCACTCGGACTCGATATAATCGTCATGGTACGTAACATAGGGATTGTCCATATCAGCCCAGAAGCCGACGGTACTGGAGAAATCCTCCCACATTCCCTTATATTTCCATACACTCTCTTTGCAGTGCTCGATGAACGGCTCCAGACCGTACTGCTCGATCTGCTCCTTGCCATCCAGTCCCAGCATCTTCTCAACTTCCAGCTCTACCGGAAGTCCGTGGGTATCCCAGCCGGCCTTACGCGGAACCATATAGCCCTTCATGGTGCGGTATCTCGGGATCATATCCTTGATTACGCGGGTCAGCACATGGCCGATATGGGGCTTTCCGTTGGCGGTTGGCGGACCGTCGTAGAACACGTACGGCGTTCCTTTTCTTCTGCTCTCAATGCTCTTTTCGAAGATCTTCTGGTCTTTCCAGAATTTCTCCACTTCTTTCTCTCTGCCTACAAAGTTCAGGTCAGTTGACACCTTCTGGTACATGACACATTTCCTCCAATCTTGTTTCGTGCGCTGCTTTCTCTTCACAGCTCCTGTCAATCTCCGCGGGAATTCCTCCCCGCCCTGCCTGTGTCGTATGCTGTATCGGGCCGGAGGGCCCTTCTTCTGCTCCATTTAAGAAATTGTAAATATTCTCTAATAAAGCAAAAAAGTCCTGCTCTGTCGAACAGGACGAATTATAAACTCGTTTACCACCTATAACTGCATACCGACATATGAGTTCCCTCTAACGGCGGAAAACCGGAACCACCTACTCGGCAAAGAAGCTCTGCCTTTCAGTATTCGGCTCAGGAGTGATCTTCCTTTCGCATCCGGCGCCGGTCTCTCATCCAATCCGGCTCGCTGTACCCATTCCTGCGAAGCTACTGTCTCCGTCACAGCTTTTTTCAATATTAGGCGATATTATTATAATGACTGCATAATGAAAAGTCAAGGATTTTGCACATTGTTAAACAAATAACGCTTTATTTGCCTTTTTGAGGGGTTATGATATAATACTATCTAAAAAAAGGATTCCGGGTTTCCGCTCCAGTCCCGGAAACGATCACATAAGGAGAACGGATTATGAGTACACGTAACCTGACACTGCTCACGGATCTCTATGAGCTGACCATGATGCAGGGCTACTTTTTTGCCAAAGACGCCAATGAAACGGTTATCTTTGACGCTTTCTACCGGTCGAACCCCGACGGCAACGGATATGCCGTCGCTGCCGGTCTGGAACAGGTCATAGAATACATCAAAGACCTGCACTTTGACAGCGAGGATATTGAATATCTCCGCTCCACCGGTATTTTCAGGGAAGAATTTCTGGACTATCTCGCCACCTTCAAATTCACCGGCGATATCTACGCGATCCCGGAGGGAACCGTGGTATTCCCGAGGGAGCCTCTTGTGAAGGTCATCGCCCCGATCATGCAGGCCCAGCTGATTGAGACCGCGCTGTTAAACATTATTAACCACCAGAGCCTGATCGCCACCAAGGCTTCCCGGATCGTTCATGCGGCCCGAGGAGACGGCGTTATGGAATTCGGCCTGCGCCGCGCCCAGGGACCTGACGCCGGAATCTACGGAGCGAGAGCAGCCATGATCGCCGGCTGTATCGGAACCTCCAACGTGCTCTGCGGCCAGATGTTCGATGTGCCCGTAAAGGGAACCCACGCGCACAGCTGGATCATGAGCTTCCCGGACGAGCTGACGGCATTCCGCACTTACGCGAAGCTGTACCCATCGGCCTGCATCCTTTTAGTGGACACATATGATACATTAAAATCCGGTATCCCGCATGCGATCCAGGTATTCCAGGAGATGCGCGACGCGGGAATTCCGTTAACCTTTTACGGAATCCGCATGGACAGCGGCGATCTGGCATATCTCTCCAAGAAAGCGAAGAAAATGTTAGATGAGGCAGGCTTCTCCGACGCTGTGATCTCCGCCTCCAACGATCTGGACGAGAATCTGATCACCAGCCTGAAAAACCAGGGCGCAACCATCATCTCATGGGGCGTCGGCACCAACCTGATCACCTCCAAGGTCTGCCCGTCCTTCGGCGGCGTATACAAGCTGGCTGCGATTCTGGATAAGAATACCGGCAAATTCATTCCGAAGATCAAACTCTCCGAAAACGCGGAGAAGATCACAAACCCGGGCAACAAGACCATTTACCGGATCTACGGCAAGGACAGCCACAAGGTGATCGCAGATCTGATCTGCCTCGTGGGCGAAACCTACGACGAAAACAAGTCCCTGCTGCTCTTTGACCCCATTTCCACATGGAAGAAGACGCTGTTAGCTCCCGGAACCTACACCATGCGCGAGCTGCTGGTGCCTGTCTTCAAGGATGGTGTCTGCGTCTACAAGTCTCCGAAGGTAATGGAGATCCGGGAATACTGCCGTCAGGAAAAGGATACACTCTGGGATGAGACGA
This sequence comes from Lachnospiraceae bacterium, assembly GCA_022788065.1. Taxonomy (GTDB): domain Bacteria; phylum Bacillota; class Clostridia; order Lachnospirales; family Lachnospiraceae; genus SUG393. The sequence continues at coordinate 24,040 of JALEWG010000139.1, forward strand.
AGCGTCTTATGAACCCGCACGAGGTACATGTAGATCTCTCTAACGAGCTGTGGCACATGAAAAATCAGCTTCTGGAGGCCTATCATTTTGAATAAACCGCGGGACTGCTCTGCTTAACTGCAAGACCTGCCCTGCACATAAAACAAGTGAGGTGACACAACATGAGCGCTACTGATATTGCAAAATCTGTCGACGTGAATCTGGACGAAATTGCCGCCCAGGCCGCGGAGATCACGGAAGAACTGATTGAGACTGCAAAGATGAAGGAAGGACAGATCCTTGTCGTGGGCTGCTCCTCCAGTGAGATTGCCGCCCACACCATCGGCTGCTATTCCAGTAAAGAGGTCGGACAGGCTGTATTTGACGCGATCTACAAGGTTGCAAGGAAGCATGGTCTGTTTCTGGCTGCCCAGTGCTGCGAGCATTTAAACCGCGCGCTGATCGTGGAAGAGGAAGCCGCGCTCCGTTACAATCTTGAAATGGTAAATGTAAAGCCGCAGTTAAAGGCCGGCGGTTCCTTCTCCACAGCCGCATGGAACGGCTTTACCGCTCCCTGCGCCGTGGAATCCATAAAGGCCCACGCCGGAATTGACATCGGCGACACGCTGATCGGCATGCATCTTCGCCCTGTGGCTGTCCCCGTGCGCACAAAGAGGAACGCCATCGGCTCCGCCCATGTGGTCTGCGCAAGGACAAGGCTGAAATACATCGGCGGCGAGCGTGCCGCTTATCAGAAATAGGACATAACTTGTCTTTTTAGAAAAAGGTCCGTAATTTGCTTTCCAGTATTACGGACCTTTTTCTTATTCTGCCCATTTCGCAGCCTTCGTCTTTCCGCTCTCTCTGCTGTCCAGCATCTTCATGATGAAATCAACGGTTCCGTCGATTCCGTAGCTTGCTGTGTTCAGGCAGAGGTCATAATTGTTGGCGTTGCCCCACTGTCTTCCCGTATAGAAATTGTAATACCGGGCATGCTGGCGGTCCAGACGCCACAGGAGACGGCGGGCTTTCTTCTCGTCAAGCCCCTCATTTACTTCGATCGCATGGTGTACGCGCTGCTCAAAGGGGGCTGAAATATAAATACTGATGTGCGGGATCCCGTTGTTGGTCATGATGGCGTCCCCGCACCGTCCCATAATGATAAAGTCCTCTTTCTTCGCCATATCGCAGAGCAGGTCACTCTGGTTGAAGAACACGGCGTCCCTCTTAGAGAGGCCGTGATACCGGCTGAACGCGCGGATCTTCTCCCGCACAGTCAGCTTCTTCGCGGGAAGAAACGCGCTGGCCGGGCTCTGGTCCAGACGATCCTGAACATGGGAATAGCCTGCCGCGTCATAGAGGGAATCCTTCTCCGCATCCAGACGCTTTAACACCGCCTCAAAGATTTTTTCATCATAATAGTTGATTTTAAGCTTGTCGGCCAGCTTGAAGCCCACTTCCTTGCCGCCGCTGCAGTAGGTCCAGCTGATGCAGATGATCAGATGATCCTTTCCTGAAAAGCGGTTCTTCAGATTCAGGGCGTTGAGTCTTGCCATCTTCGGGTCAATGACGTCGCCGCTTGCAAAGCTCGTGGGGAGGCTCATGACCGCGTTCAGAATCCGGTTATACTCTCTCATGCAGAGGGCCCGCTCTTCTTTATCCTCGATGGTCCTCGCCATATTTGCAATCAGAACCAGCTCACTGCGGACCAGATTTCCGTCCGACCTGGTCATGAGAAGCTCTGTCAGTTCATTGACACAGCGCTCCCGGTCCCGGTTGAACACCCGTCCCAGAGAAGAGCCCAGATGGCAGTACACTTCCGCATCCAGATCATAAATATGCTCCGCAAGTTCCTTGATATCCTCTTTTGTAACCGGTTTATTATTCAGCATAGTTTCCCCTCCTCTCTACCGAAAGAACACCAGCGTGTCCAGAAGGAACACCGGAATCAGGATCCCGAAAGACCACATAAGATATCCGAAAAAAGATGGCATCCGGATACCGTTCTCATCCGCAATGGATTTCACCATAAAATTCGGAGCATTTCCGATATACGTATTGGCGCCCATGAACACGGCTCCGACGGAGATCGCCTCCAGCATCTTCACGGGAACCGTGCCGAGTGCCGTTGCGATTCCCTCTCCCAGTCCCAGTGCTCCCGCCGTGGTCAGGAATACCAGATAGGTCGGCGTGTTGTCGAGGAAACTGGAGAGCATGCCGGTAGTCCAGAACATCTGGAACGGCTTCGTGATCCCGAGTTCGCCTCCGTATGTCTTTAACAGCATGAGTGCCGGCTGCATCGTGATGAAAATGCCGACGAACAAAATCGCAACCTCCCGGATCGCACCCCAGGTGAAGTGGTTCTCGCGACGGATCGATCCATCGGTCGTCTTAAAGGAAAGGAACGCAGAAATGAGAATCATCACGATCTCAATGAGCGCCGGATATCCCAGTGTCACTTCTCCGAAAATATGAATTCCCTTCACATTTCCGGCCGCATCCTGAAATGCGGGCATTCCCGGAAGTGTTCCGCTTAAAATAACGGCAGCCACGATCACGGCAATAAAGAGCAGGTTATGCAGTCCGCGGATCTTTACCTCCGTACCGGGTTTGCTGATATCCGGTTTCATGCCGGTAGCGATATCCAGACGGTACGCGCGCATGTCGATCTTATAAAAGACAAACAACAGGACCGCCATATTGAGCGCCATCATCGGCAGCAGCTTCAGGCTCCAGAAAAACGGTACGCCCCGCATAAATCCCATGAGAAGAGGCGGATCTCCGATGGGAGTCAGGCATCCGCCCAGGTTGGATACCATAAAGATAAAGAAAATAATAATATGGCGGCGGCGTTTTCTCCACGCGTTCATTTTGATCACCGGACGGATCATCAGCATACTGGCTCCGGTGGTTCCGATCCAGCTGGAAAGCAGTGTTCCCAGAGCTAAAAGACCCACATTGATCCTCGGCGAACCTGCCAGGTCCCCGGACATCGTAATATTGCCGCAGACACAAAATAATCCGAACAGCAGTACAATAAAGGTCAGGTAGTCATTGACCATGCATTCCAACACAGTCTCCGCTGCCGCTCCCGCACCGTACAGTACGGCAAAGGGAATCACAAAAAGAAGCGACCAGACAATTACAGCGTGGGGCTGGTGCTCCTCCCACCATGCCGCCCGGACAAGCGGCAGAATTGCAATACATAAAAGCAGCCCTGCAAACGGAATGCAGAGCCACCATGGAACAACGGTAATTAACTCTTCCACGATTTGCCTCCTGAAAATGTATCATTTTTAACAAAGTTTATTTTTCCAATTCCAGGCCCACATTATAGCAACTTTCGCATTGTTTTACAATGGCATAACCGCCGAAGAAATTAAGAAAAACAGGTTCTCTGTTGGCATTTCTGACCACACGGAGGAGATTTTCGGAAGTTTATTCCGTTATTTTTTTCGATGCTTCAAATGCCTGATCCAGATCGGCAATAAGAGAATCCACATTTTCCAGACCGATATGGATCCGGATCAGATTGGCCGGAACGTCAAACGGTGCGGCCTCCTCATCGGTCATCCCGACGGTCGGCATCACGATCAGACTCTCAAATCCGCCCCAGCTTACGCCGAACTGGAACAGTTTGAGGGAATATACAAATTCCCGTGCCTGTGCCGCGGTTCCCTTGTAGACAAAACTGATCAGACCGTTGGTTCCGCTCAGATACCGGTCAGCCAGCTCCTTCTGCGGATAGCTGTCCAGTCCCGGGTAGAATACCCGATCCACACAGGGATGCGTTTCCAGCCATTTTGCCACCTTCAGGCCGCTTTCCCCGTGAGCGCGGAGGCGGACCGGAAGAGAGCGCAGTCCGCGGATCAGAAGCCATGCCTGATGCGGATCCATGCAGGCGCCGTAAAGCTCCCGCTCATTTTTGCAGATCTGTTCGATCATCTCTGCGGAACCGGCGACAACACCGGCGACAATGTCACTGTGGCCGCCCATGTATTTGGAAGCCGTGTGGCACACCAGATCAATGCCGTAGCTGATCGGATTCTGGTGCAGCGGAGTTGCATAGGAATTATCGATCACAGTTCCGATTCCGTGCTCCTTCGCAATGTCCGCGATCGCCTTCAGATCCTGCATGTACAGCACAAGGCTGGACGGGCTTTCCAGATAGATCAGCGTAGTTTCCGGACGGATCGCTTTTCTGAAATCCTCCGGATCACTTCCGTGGACGAACGTGCAGGTCACTCCGAACTTGTCCGCCAGATACTCTGACAGAAATGTGCGGGTCGGTCCGTAGATCGTGTGCGGTGCGATCACGTGGCAGTCCTTTTTAATGAAATGCATGATGGCCGCCGAGATGGCTCCCATGCCGGATGAAAAGCAGGCGGCTGCCTCCGCGCCCTCCAGTGCGGCGATCTTTCGCTCCGCGATATCAATGGTAGGATTGGATACGCGCGTATAAACAAACCCGGTATCCGGAATCCCGTTTTTCGGAGTCGGCTTCACGAACAGAGAATTCTGAAAGATCGGAGGAACGATCGCACCCATAAATTTTGCGTACTCATCGCCGAGATGGGTGCAGATATCCTCTTTGGTGCGGAATTTTTCATCCTGCGGTTTTAATTCTGACATTTTTAATATCCTCTCTTTCTGCATTTATATCATACGTTTTTTATGCATTTCCCAGGACATTCCGGGACGTTTTTCTTCGATTTCGTTCGCATTGTTCCGATTCTCATTGTACAAAAAACTGCGCTCTCTGTCAATTTTCTTTCATCGTTTCCCGACGCTGCCGCTCCGCAAATCCCTGAAGGACCGTATTTCTTCCAAATATAACTGTTTTGTTTTACATCATAAGTTTTACTTATTTTATCATGCAGATATCGCGGTTGTAAATCCCGGTATTTTGTTTTATCATAAGTTGATATCACGTATCATTTTTCGAGGGGGATTTTTATATGAAACGCGAAAGCTTCGGATCGCGGCTCGGCTTTCTGCTCGTCAGCGCCGGCTGCGCCATCGGAATCGGAAATGTCTGGCGTTTCCCGTATGTGGCAGGGGAAAACGGGGGAAGCATTTTCGTTCTGTTTTATCTTCTTTTTCTTCTCTGCATGGGCGTTCCCGTCCTCACCATGGAACTGGCTGTTGGACGCGCCGGCAGAAAAAGCGCCGTACAGAGCTACCGGGCGCTGGAAAAACCGGGAAGCAAATGGCACATACACGGCTGGTTCTGCATGATCGGCTGCTATCTTCTTATGATGTACTACACCACTGTATCCGGCTGGATGGTCTCTTACTTTTTCAAATTCGCTTCCGGAACCTTCACGGGTCTGGGTTCGGAGGAAGTGGGATCCGTATTCTCCGCTCTTCTGACCGATCCCGCCGAAATGGGCCTCTGGATGGCCGTTACTGTTATCGCCGGCTTCCTCGTCTGCAGCCTCGGACTTCAGAACGGCCTGGAGCGGGTGACCAAAGTGATGATGGCCGCTCTCCTGGTGCTGATCGTCGTTCTCGCGGCTCACAGCCTGCTGCTTCCCGGCGCCGCCGGAGGACTGTCCTTCTACCTTCTTCCGGATCTTAACCGTGCCGCCGAAGTGGGGTTCGGAAAAGTGATAACAGCTGCAATGAACCAGGCCTTCTTTACTCTGAGTCTCGGAATCGGAGCCATGGAAATCTTCGGAAGCTATATGTCCGATGGCCAGACTCTGGCAGGGGAATCCATCCGGATCTGCGCGCTGGACACCTTCGTGGCGCTCTGCTCCGGTCTCATTATCTTCCCCGCCTGTTCCTCCTACGGCGTGCAGCCGGACGCGGGACCGAGCCTGATCTTTATCACGCTCCCCAACGTATTTCTCCACATGGAGGGCGGACGGATCTGGGGAACGCTGTTTTTCCTGTTTATGACGTTCGCAAGCTTTTCTACGGTGATCGCCGTGTTTGAAAACCTTCTGGCAAGCTGCATCGACAACTTCGGCTGGGACAGAAAGAAAGCCGTTCTCATCAACTGTATCGGGATTCTGATCGCAAGTCTGCCCTGTGTTCTGGGATATAATGTCTGGAGCAGCCTCCGCATCATCGGCGGCCGCGATGTTCTCGACAGCGAGGATTTCCTCGTAAGCAACCTGCTTCTCCCGCTTGGATCCCTGATCTATCTGCTGTTTTGCGTCACCCGATGGGGCTGGGGCTTTGACAGCTACCTGGCGGAAACGAACCGCGGAAACGGTCTTCGGCTGTCCGGCAAAAAAGCCATGAAATTCTATTTGCAGTTTATTCTGCCGGTCCTGATCCTGGTGATTCTGATCCAGGGACTGATCTGATCATAAAAGAAGCCTCCGGCACATCATCTGTCCGGAGGCTTCTGGTATTCTGTTCAATTTTTGCGGCTGTGTCAGAGCTGCCGGCTAGCAGCCGATCATAATATTGATGATCTCTTCGTTTGTCTCTCTCATACCTTCTTTTGCAAGACGTCCCACATTTTTAATGGTAGCCTCGATTCCGGAAGTTACGATTCCGTCGCCGTCGTGGAACTGCTGACCGCGGATATACATATTGTACCCAAGAATTCCCGCGTCCACTGCCTCCGCGATCTTTGCCGCACAGGAGGCCTTCGCGCCGTCGCAGACCATACCGGAAATAATTGCGACCGCATTCACAACCGTGTGAATCACTTCCTCATAGCCGCCGCCACACAGGTACGCGATTCCGGCTCCGGCGCCCGCACCCGCATTTACTGCCCCGCAGTAGGCAGAAAGACGGCCGATCGGTGTCTTCTGATGGATCGCAGTCAGGTTGGAGAGCGCAAGCGCACGGTAAAGCTTGTCCTCCTCCACGCCCAGCTCCTTCGCATATACCACCACCGGCACAGAAGCCGTGATCCCCTGGTTTCCGCTTCCGGAGTTGATAATAACAGGAAGCTCGCAGCCATTCATTCTCGCGTCAGAACCCGCTGCCGCCATGGCGCGCGCTCTTGTGCGCACATCATTTCCGTTCATATCGATCAGGACTTTTCCGATATTGGCGCCATAGTTTCCGCGCAGGCCTTCCTCCGCGATAGCCACATTACACCGGATCTGGGTGTCCAGAACTTCCCTGATATCTTCCACATCCACGGTGTTGATGAAATCCCAGATATCCTTCATATTTAAAAGTGTACGGTCTGTCAGGCCTTCCTCGCTCTCGCCCTGAACAGGAACCTCGAGCAGCACCTCTCCGTTCTTCTCGATCAGAACAATGTTTGTGTGGTAGTTTGCGATCCGCACCTTCGCATAGGACTCGCCCCTGAAAACAGTCACGATGATATCAAATGTCAGGCCGTTATCCACGTGCTCCACGCTGATATCCGCTTCCTTCAGGAACCGCTTCATCTCTTCGATCTGCTCCGGTGAAACACTGGCGATTACCTCCAGCTCCCGGTCCGGATCTCCCGCGATGATTCCCGCCGCCGCAGCTGCCGGAATTCCCTTTAAATGGTCTGTATTCGGTACGATCACAGATTTCACGTTCTTGATAATACTTCCACTGGCTCCGATCACTACCTTTTCCGGAATCTCACCCAGCACCTTTCTCGCCATTGCAGCCGCATAGGCAAGAGCGATCGGCTCTGTGCACCCCATCGCCGGTTTTAATTCTTCCTTCAGAATCTGCACATACGCGCTGTATCTCTCATTTGTTTTTTCCATAGCTGACCTCCGTCCTTTCTGCCTCCGCGCTTCCCCGCTTCGCACACTCCTATAAGTAACATTTTCTATATCAAATGTACCACAGAATAGTCAGAAAGTAAAATTTAACATTTTAAATATATAGTTAAAATTTTTTAAAGTCGCACAGGATTAATTTCAGTCTCCGATCAGGCACGGCTGGAAGCCTTCTCCATGTTCTTGTTGATCCGTGCGCCCACCAGAACCAGAATCATGACGCTGAGCAGCATTGCCGACGCGGTCTCCAGAGTCAGGTTATAACTGCCCGTCCTGTCATAGAACGCGCCGAAGATCGTCGTAAACGGGGAGGAGATCAGCATCCCGAACATGGACACATAGGAATATCCCGCAGCGTAAGTGTCTCCTTTCCAGAACATCTTACAGAATAACGGCATCATTACAGTGCTCAGGGGCATTGTGATCCCGTAAAAGAATGCGGCCGGCAGCATGATCTGCGGCTTTCCCGTAAGTAAAAGGAGCAAACCGGCCAGAGAAAGCGCAGTTGCCGCAAGGAACACCCGGATCGTGCCGAAGCTGTCGCTGGCCTTTCCCAGCACAAATTTGGAAAGCATATTTCCGAAAAGAGCCACCGTCGTCAGCATGGCGGCTGTCGTAATGCTCATACCAACCGAAATTCCGCAGGAGGTCAGATATGTATTGACGTAAGCACCCGCACAGGAGCACGAATACATGAATACTGAAATATAAAACAGCGGCTCACGTAAGAATGTGCCCAGTGCTTCTTTTGTTTCACTCTTTTTACTGTCCTTTACGGCAGTACCCGCTTCCGCGCCGTAAGCCAGCATATTTTTATCTTCCGGTTTATATCGGATCACGAACATCGACATGGGGAGGATAAGAACCATGACCAGCACACCGATCATGATATAGCTCGCTCTCCAGCCGATGGCCGGAATCGAAAATCCCAGTCCGCTGCTTCCGAGCATGCCGACCAGCCCGGAAAAAGCCGCTGATATTCCGATTGCAAATCCCGTCTTTTTATGGAACCAGTTTGCAAGGAGGATCGGCGCAGGAATCATACTGATAAACGACGAGGCCAGTCCCTGAATGATTCCCGCAGCGTACCACTGCCAGAGTTCCGTGAAGGTTCCCATGGCAATGCTACAGCCGCCCATCACCACCGTAGCTGCGCTGATCACAACGCGGATATCCATCTTCCGGAAGCTCTTTGCCACAAACGGCATGGCAAATGCCGAGCTGATGGAAAACAGCATCCGGTAGATCGAAAATTTTCCCATCTCGAAACCCAGGTCCTGACAGACCGGGGAATAGAACACTCCTGCGCAGTTGCTCACCAGTCCCAGACCGGCTCCCTGCATCATACAGCAGGCCGCCAGGATCAGCCATGCATAATGTATCTTTTGTTTCTTCTGATTCATCCGTTTTACTCCATCCTCTCCCGCTGCATTCTGTTTTTCATAAGGAGCTTCTGCCCGGCACATACATCTGTCTGGTTTCTCCAGATACACCGCTTACAGTACAGACATTTTCCCGGGTCTTTCCCCTCCTTCACATCGTTCGCCCAGTTATAGTTGACGAGAATACCGCGGCCGACATTGATCATATCCGCTCCCGTGTCCGCCAGCGCGCGCTCCGCCATGTCCCCGTTCTGGATCCCGTATACGGCAAATACGGGGACTGACACCGCCTCCCGGATACGCTTTGCTCCGTAAACGGCGGCGGCAAACGGATAGCCCTCTGGGCGGATCTGATCTGCCTCCTGGGAAAATCCGTATGACACATTGATAAAATCGATTCCTAGCTGCTCCAGCCGGATCGCATGGACAATTCCGTCTTCAATCGCCGGTTCGAAGGCCCCGAGACGGATGCCAACCACAAAGGAGGACGGCGTCACCTTCCGGATCCCTGCAAGGATCCGCTCCACGATCAGCATATCTTCCGCATTGTATTCATCTGTCCGTTTGTTGACTCTGCGGTTCATGAACTGGCTCAGCAGATAGCTGTGGCAGCCGTGAAGCTCCACGCCGTCATAGCCCGCTTCATACGCGCGTCTGGCAGCCTGGATAAACTCATCTTCGATCATATGGATCTCTTCCACGGACAGCTTTCTCGCATGCTTTTCAACTCCTTTATGGAGACACGTATATTCGCTGGGACATACACGATCCTCCCCCGACGCGATCACTCCTGCGTGATGGATCTGGATAAAAACGGGTACGCCTTCCTCATGAACTGCATCGGCGATCCGACTCAATCCCGGTATCTGGGCGTCATCCCAGATTCCAAGCTGATCCGGGCTCAGCCTCCCCCGGCGGTCAATGCAGGTCGCCTCCTGGATTATCAGTCCTGCGCCTCCCTTCGCGATCGCCCGGTAATGATTCACATTCTTTTCTGTAACCTGACCGGAGTCGTCGCTCCATCCGAAGCATACCATCGGCGGGACACAGATCCTGTTTCTGATTTTGACATCCTTCAGCTGCCATGATGTAAATAAACGGTCCATTTTTCTCCTTTCTTTCCGTTCAGGAATATCGCACATAACTCAGCTTTATATTATAGCATTTTAAGGTCCCTATTCATAGTTTTTTTTCATCTTTTTTTGTCAAAAACCTTGCATGATAAAAGAGAACTCATTATAATGAAACAAAGATTACGCAGTGAGAAAAATGCGTGCCGGTATTACCGGCAGAATGGAGGAAATAGAAATGGCAAAGCAGAATATCGACTGGTCAAATATCGGTTTCGGCTACATAAAGACAGATTACCGATATGTATCCAACTATAAGAACGGCGCATGGGATGAGGGCGTCCTGACCGGTGATGACACAGTTACTTTAAGCGAATGCGCATGCGTATTCCAGTATGCTCAGACCTGCTTCGAAGGTTTAAAGGCCTACACAACAGAAGACGGACACATCGTGACCTTCCGCCCGGATTTAAATGCAGAGCGTCTTATGAATTCCGCAGCGAGACTGGAAATGCCGCAGTTCCCGAAGGAGCGCTTCCTGGACGCGATTACAAAACTGGTAGAAGCCAACGCGGACTTCGTACCGCCGTACGGCTCCGGTGCAACACTCTATATCCGTCCGTTCCTGTTCGGAACCAATCCGGTAATCGGTGTAAAACCTGCGACGGAATATCAGTTCCGCGCATTCTGTACCCCGGTTGGTCCGTACTTCAAAGGCGGTGCAAAGCCGATTACGATCCGTGTCTGTGACTTCGACCGCGCGGCACCTCGCGGAACCGGCCATGTAAAGGCAGGCTTAAACTACGCAATGAGCCTTCACGCAATCGTGGATGCACACAATCAGGGCTATGATGAGAATATGTACCTTGATGCCGCTACAAGAACCAATGTAGAGGAGACAGGCGGCGCAAACTTCATCTTCGTCACAAAGGACGGCACCGTTGTAACACCGAAGTCCGACAGTATCCTTCCGTCCATCACCCGCCGTTCCATTCTTTACGTTGCAGAACACTATCTCGGCTTAAAGACGGAAGAGCGTGTTGTTCCGTTTGAGGAAGTGAAAGACTTCGCGGAATGCGGCCTTTGCGGTACTGCCGCTGTTATCTCTCCGGTAGGCAAGATCGTTGACCACGGCAAGGAGATTTTAATGCCGAGCGGTATGGAGAAAATGGGACCGATCACTCAGAAGCTTTACGACACTCTGACCGGCATCCAGATGGGCCGCATCGAGGCTCCGGAAGGCTGGATCCACGTAATCAAATAAAAACACAGTCCTATAAAACAGAACTGCCGCCCCGGCTTTCCAGTCTCAGGGCGGCAGTTTTTTTCATATATTTTTCTCAGGTCATCTCTTTTTCAGGCTGCTTTTTTCTGCATTCCGTCCACTTTTGAGAAAAGGATAAAGCCGATCACGAACAGAACGGCGATCGCCGCCACGCCCGCATTGGCATGCCCTGTGATCTGTGCCACCAGACCTGTCAGCATAGTCCCCATGAAAGAGGCTCCTTTTCCGCAGATGTCATAGATTCCAAAATATTCACCCGATTTTTCCGCTGGGATGATCTTCGCAAAATAGGAACGGGCCAGAGCCTGAATACCGCCCTGGAACATTCCCACCAGAACGGCCAGAAGCCAGTATTCCCACTGTTTGTCCAGCTGGATCGCAAACAGAATAATACCGATATAGGCAGCGATGCAGACCTTTAACAGACTTCCCGTCTCATACTTTGCGGAGAGGCCGGAAAACACAAGCGCACACGGAAACGCGACGATCTGCGTCACAAGAAGCGCCAGCAGAAGTCCGGAGGAATCCAGTCCCAGAGCGCTTCCGTATGCCGTTGCCATTTCAATGATCGTATAAACACCGTCAATAAAAAAGAAGAACGACAACAGATACAGGAATATCTGCTTCTGACTCCGCATCTCCGCAAGCGTTTTCCAGAGCCGCGTTAAGCTCTCCCTGAGCATGTTTCCCTTCTGCTCCACATACCATTTCTGCTCATACGTTTTAAGAAGAGGCAGCGTCATAAAAAGCCACCAGAGCGCATTCAGAATAAACGCGGCGCACATGGCTGTTCCGATGCTGATCCCTAACTGCTTATAGCACAGCACAAGAACCAGCGACGCGATGAACGGAACGCAGCTCCCTATGTATCCCCATGCATATCCGTTGGAGGACACCACATCCAGCCGTTCCGGTTCCGTCACATCCACCAGCATGGCGTCATAAAAAATCAGGCTGGTGTTGTATCCCACTTTCGCAATCACAAACAGACATAGAAACAGGAACCAGGAGGACGGCAGCCACAGGGATCCGCAGGCCAGGACACCCACCGCCACACAGGTCAGAAACAGCGGCTTTTTAAGTCCTTTCCGGTCTGCCATCGCACCGAGAACAGGTCCTGTCAGAGCTACGAGGATCGTGGAGACCGACACGGCATACCCCCAGTACGCCATCGCGTTGACCTCCGAGATCCCGGCATTTCCGGCCATTGAATTAAAGTAGATCGGCAGAATCGTTGCCACCAGCATCACAAACGCTGAATTTCCCACATCATACAGGATCCAGCTTATCTCTTTTCGTGTAAATTTTAACTTTCCCATACCCATCCTCTTGTTTTTCTAAATTATACATTCCGGGTCCCGCCTCTTCCGGTCCGGAAAAGACCAGCTTTACGGTTTCGTTTCCGGCGCCGTCTCTCGCATAGAACGTGTAAACGCCTTGTTTGCTGATCCGGAACGTCGCCTGATCCTGCGCGTTGACCGAAAACGGTCTCGCCTGCGCGCTCTCCCGCATCTGATCGGCACTAAACGCCCCCTCGGCAAACAGCATCGTATCCAGATCCCCGTCCACATCCACAACCCGGAGGACCAGATACGGATCTGCGCCTCTGACTGTGATCCTGGATTCTATGATCGGCGGAGAGCCGGCCTCATTCCTGTTTCCTCCGTTCCGGAATCCGGTTCTTGTAAGCTTCCGGATATCATACGAAAGCGCCGCTCCCGCATCCAGCATGCCGCCTGTCGCTGTCACCTCCGAGAGGCTTTCCAGTGGCTTTACCGTGGCAAGAAGGATCTCCTTCACATCCGCCATACCGATTCCGTCGTGAGCCGAATAGACCATGGCGGCCGTTCCGGTTACCATGGGCGCGGCCATGGAGGTCCCTGTCATATATCCGTACCGGTTTCCCGCGGCAGTGCTCAGAATGTTGGTGCCCGGTGCGGCCAGATCCACCGATATTCTGCCGTAATTGGACGTGCTGTTGAGCGTTCCGTCGCAGGTCAGATTTGCCACCACGATCATATTATCCAGATCATAGGCTGCGGGATACACCGGACTTTCGTCGATATTGACGCCGGATTCCCCCAGCGACTGCGCATTTCCGGCCGCCACGATAAACAGCATGCAGGAATTTTTCATAACCTCATAAAGCACCGGATCATCCACATTCGTAGCAAGACTCAGGTTACAGATCATCGCGCCGTTTTCCTCTGCATACCGGATCGCGCGGATCAGCGTGGCGGTGCTTCCGCTTCCCATACTGCCGCCCAGGATCTTAAGCGGCATGATCTTCACCTGATTTCCCGGTACCATCCCGCAGACTCCCTTCTCATTCCCGGTATTGGCCAGGATGGTTCCCGCGCCATGGGTTCCGTGGCTGTCCTCCTCCCCTGAAAAAATACAGTTATTATTTCCGTAGAAGTTCCAGCCGTTGACATCGTCCACATATCCGTTTCCGTCATCATCGATTCCGTTGTCCGGGATCTCGTCCGCATTGACCCAGAGAGCACCCTTAAGATCTTCGTGGTCCGGATCCACACCAGTGTCGATCATGGCAACGATTGTTCCGTGAGTTCCCGTTCCATACTGTTCCCATGCCTCTGCCAGATTAATATCGATCCCGGAAACGGCATTTTTCTGTTCGGTCGTTTTCCGGATTCCCATCCATCCGTTCCAGGCTCCCGGTCCCGCAGGCTCTCCGAAGGGATCATCATATACATAATACTGGTTCTTTTCCTCCTCCAGATAAAACGATCCATCATTATAAAACGCCCACTGTTCCGATGCGGAGACGTCATTTACCTGAAGCGAGACTGCTGCGGCGGCCGCCACGGCGGCAAAAACACTGACCATGCCGGTCCTCTCCTTTCCCGTCTGTCAAAAACAGGATGCATTTCCGTTCCGAAACACATCCTGTCATAATTACTGCTGCATATGCTCCTGTTCCGGAGTCGGACTCTGCTCCGGTACCTGCTCCTGCACCGGCGCCGCGCTCTGCTCCGGTGCCTGTTCCGGAATTCCTTTCACACGCCGGAAAATTTCCATAAATTCCTTTCCGGTGATGGTTTCTCTCTCGATCAGGAACTCCGCGATCTGGTCCATAGCCTCCCGGTTTTCGCTCAAAAGTCTCTTGGCCTCCGCGTACGCCGATTTTAACATCTTCATGACTTCCTCATCGATCTCGGAAGCAGTCGCCTCACCGCAGTTTAACACGGTGCGGCCGGTCAGATACTGGTTCTCCTGTGTCGCAAGCCCCATCAGTCCGAATTTTTCAGACATGCCATACTGCGTCACCATGGCGCGGGCGATCCGTGTAGCCTGCTCAATATCGTTGGCTGCACCCGTCGTCACCGTATCAAATACAATCTCCTCCGCCGCGCGGCCGGCCAGAGATACCACCAACATGGCCTCCAGCTCTTTTTTCGTATTTAAAAATTTCTCCTCCTCAGGCACCTGCATCACATAGCCGAGCGCTCCCATGGTGCGCGGTACGATCGTGATCTTCTGTACCGGCTCCGCATCCTTCTGGAGCGCGGTTAAGAGCGCGTGGCCCACCTCATGATAGGAAACAATCCGGCGTTCCTCCTGAGACAGGATCCGGTCTTTCTTCTCTTTACCCACCAGAACCAGTTCCACCGACTCGAACAGGTCCTTCTGTGACACCGCCTGGCGGCCGTGTTTTACAGCATTGATAGCTGCCTCGTTCATCATATTTGCCAGATCGGCGCCAACCGCGCCGGAAGTGGCCAGAGCGATCTCCTCAAAATCCACCGTCTCATCCAGGCGGACATCCTTGGAATGTACCTTTAAAATGTTGATGCGGCCTTTCAGGTCCGGCTTATCCACGATCACGCGCCGGTCAAAACGGCCCGGACGGAGCAGTGCCGGATCCAGGATTTCAGGGCGGTTGGTAGCCGCCAGAACAAGAAGTCCTTTGGATGAATCAAAGCCGTCCATCTCGGAAAGCAGTTGGTTTAAAGTCTGCTCTCTCTCATCGTTGCCGCCCATTCTGGAGTCACGGCTCCGGCCGATGGCGTCGATCTCATCGATAAAAATAATACAGGGAGCCGACTGCTGCGCCTGCTTGAACAGATCGCGGACACGGGAGGCGCCCACGCCCACAAACATTTCCACGAAATCGGAACCGGACAGGGAGTAAAACGGCACATGCGCTTCGCCCGCCACTGCCTTTGCGAGCAGCGTCTTACCGGTACCCGGAGGGCCCACAAGCAGAGCGCCTTTCGGAAGCTTGGCGCCGATCTTGGTATACTTCTGAGGATTATGGAGAAAATCCACGATCTCCACAAGAGATTCCTTTGCTTCGTCTTCACCGGCCACATCGGCAAACGTAACGCCCGTTTCCTTCTGCACATAGACCTTTGCATTGCTCTTCCCAACGCCCATGATCCCGTTTCCGCCGCCCATGCGGTTAAACATCATATACAGAAGAAGGATCATTAACGCCGACGGAAGAACCCAGCCCACAATAAAGTTCAGGATCACAGATCCCGTATTGGTATCCTCCCCGATAATATGCACATCCCCCTGTTCCAGGAGACGGTCTGTCACTTTGGAATCCTGCACACGGACCGTATAGTACTGGATCAGACGGTTGTACTTCGTAGAAGAAGTCTTCGGCGTGATCAGGATCCTGTTTCCGGAAAAACGGACCTCCTCGATCTCTCCGTCCTTGATCATCTGGACGAATTCCTCATAGCCCACCTGCTCAGTCTGCCTTTTCTTCAGTTCAGAGTTCATAAGGCTCACAACGACGACCGTAATCAGAAGGATCACGGTCAGGACTCCGATATTCTGTCCCGATGGCTTTTTCCCGTTGTTTCTGTTCTGGTTGTTATCCATACATTATTTTCTCCACTTTCTTACACTATATCGAAAAAAGGTTTTAATACCCGCAATTTTAACGATACCACATCATTATAGTTTGAGTTTCCCCATATGGCAATAAAAAAAATATTAATTTTAGCTTTTCTTTGACAAATTAAATTTTTTCTGCGATACTCTACTTGCAGTTCTTTCCCTGTATGATTTCCCTGTACCTGCAGATACTTGTTATCGGGGTGATTTTTATGGAACCGATTTCAGAAGCGGGAAAAGAGATCAGAAAGGACTGCGGCTATCACATCGATGACCTGGATATCCAGTCCTGCTCGGCCATGGACTGCACCGGGCTCATACCGTCTCTGCCGGTTTCGGATGCCGAGATCGAGCACTATAACCAGCTGTACCGGTTCATTCCGGATCAGATCACAGGCCCGGAAACCCGGGACTGAATGCCGCGGGCCGCTTAGGCGGCCTGCTTTTCGGAGGTTTCACCTTGAATTATACATATGACTGCTGTACCTTATGTCCGAGAATGTGCGGCGCGGACCGTCACAGATCCTCCGGTTTCTGCGGCGCCGGCGACAAAATAAAAGTTGCCCGCGCGGCTCTTCACCACTGGGAGGAACCGTGTATCAGCGGTACCCGCGGCAGCGGAACCGTCTTTTTTTCCGGCTGCACCTTGAAATGTGTTTTCTGTCAGAACCATACGCTGAGCCATGATAACTTCGGGAAGGAGATCTCTGTAAAACGTCTGTCAGAAATCTTTCTGGAGCTTCAGGCGCAGGGTGCACACAATATTAATCTGGTCACGGCCACCCATTATCTTCCTTCTGTGCGGGAAGCTCTGAACCTTGCGGGGCCGGCCTTAAAAATCCCCGTCGTCCTGAACTGCGGGGGCTACGAGCGTGTCGAAACACTTAAAGAGTATTCCGACTGCATCGACATCTATCTGCCTGATCTGAAATATTATGACGGCAGTCTGTCCCGGAAATATTCCGCGGCAGAAAATTACTTTTCCGTCGCCTCAGCCGCAATTCAGGAAATGATCCGGCTCACCGGCGGCCTCACGTGGGATCCCGAAAATCCTTCTCTCTTAAAAAAGGGCGTGATCATCCGCCATATGGTTCTTCCGGGCGCAAAAGCGGACTCCATCCGGCTTTTACACTGGATGCGGGACACGCTCCCGCAGGGAAGCTATCTCCTGAGCCTGATGAGTCAGTATACGCCTTTTTACAAGAGCTATATCTATCCGGAGATCAGCCGCAGGATCACGACCTACGAATATGAAAAGGTTCTGGATGAAGCGATCCGCCTGGGGCTCATAAACGGTTATATGCAGGAAAAAAGCAGTGCGAAAGAAGAATACACTCCGCCCTTTGATCTGAGCGGTGTTTAGATCCGGACATGGCCGGTGAAGACGGGATTCAGACAAAATTATAGTGGGTATCGAAAATATCTTTTTATTTTTCCGATACCCACTTTACATTTCGATGTCCAATGGATTTACCTCTCTTTATTTAGTTTTTAATCTATATGTAATTTTCTGTCTCACTCGACCGGTTTTCCTGAATTTTATTTTTTCTTTTCTTTTTCATATCGATTATTGTATTTTCTTATCTATACTTTCTCGTCATATCTATAAGGAATATCAGATAATCTTTTTATTCTTTATTATTCCGGTGTCTGTGTTTTTCCTTTGTTTAGACTTTTAATTCTTTATTTTTAAAAGCTAAACGAAACTTACGTGTTCGGTGGTTTGTACCTCCTTTACTTAGATTTTTTTGTTTTTCGTCATTCTCATTTGACTTTTCCTTTTTTTCTCTCTTTGTTTTTGTTGTCTTTATTATATTCGAATACTTCCGTTTTGTCAATACCTTTTTTGCATAAATTTTAATTTTATTTTTTATTATCTATAAATTTTCAAATTGTATGTAATTATTCAAACTTTTTATTCGTTTTCTCTTTTCCGGATCAGGAGGAACAGCAGGACAGCCGTTCCGACCGCCATGAGAAACAGGTCGGAATAGATGCCGCAGACCTTCTCCACCTTCTCCCAGGAATCGCCTGCAGCCCGACCGAGGAGCACCAGAACCGTATTCCAGATCAGACTTCCCGAAACTGTGAGGAGCAGAAATGGTCCCATCGACATCCCGGCCATACCTGCCGGTATGGAGATCAGGCTGCGCACAATAGGAACCAGCCTGCATAAGAACACAGCCACCCGACCTTTTTTCGCAAACCAGCCGGATGCGGTACGGATATCCTCCGGATCAAACCGGAGCACTCTTCCAAGCGGACCGGAAACAAGCCGCTCCAGCTTCTCAGCAGACAGAAGACAGCCCGCCAGATATAAAATTACCGCGCCCAGAACGGATCCGGCAGTGGCCGCTGCCACGACTCCGCAAACCGTAAGGCCCGTGGCAGCCGTCATGGCGCCTCCCACAGTCAGGATCACCTCCGACGGGACAGGCGGAAACAGATTTTCAATCAAAATAAGGAGGAATACAGCGATATTCCCGTATTCCTCCAGAAATAGAAGGATCGCATCCCGCATACGGCACTCCGTTTCGTTTTCTGGATACCATTCTATGCGGCGATCTCTCCCCATATTCTTTATCTTCCGCCGATCAGCCGGACTTTGTACATTCCCCCGATCGATTCCAGACGTTTTACGGCCTCCGCATCCAGACTTCCCTCCATGTCCAGAAGTGTGTACGCGTACGCGCCGCGGCTCTTGTTCATCATATTCGCGATATTCACATTATCTGCCGCCAATACCGCCGTGATCTGGCCGATCATATTCGGAATATTGGCATGGAGAAGCGCCACGCGCTCCGCCGCTGAGCAGACGCCCATATCGCAGGCCGGATAATTGACGGAATTCCTGATGTTTCCGTTCTCCAGATAATCCCTAAGCTCATCGACTGCCATAACCGCGCAGTTGTCCTCCGATTCCTCCGTGGATGCGCCCAGATGGGGGATCGCAATCACGCCCTCCATGCCGGCCGTCTTCGCGTTGGGGAAATCGGTCACATATGTACGGACTTTTCCGGACTTTAATGCGGCTTCCATATCTTCATCGTTCACAAGAAGGTCTCTCGCAAAGTTCAGGATCACGACACCGGCCTTCATTTTGTCAAACGCGTCTTTCCCGATCATGTGCTTTGTGGAATCCATGAGCGGCACATGCACCGTAATGTAATCACACTCCCTGAAGATCGTGTCCATGTCCATGATGTGACGGACAGACCGGGACAGCAGCCACGCGGCATTGACAGAGATAAACGGATCATATCCGTACACTTCCATGCCGAGTCCGCATGCGGCGTTGGCCACTTCGCAGCCGATGGCGCCCAGCCCGATGACACCTAACTTCTTTCCCATGATCTCACGGCCCGCAAAGGCTTTCTTCCCTTTTTCCACCTTTTTCGCGATATCCGGGTCCCCCGCCTGGCTTTTGCACCATGCAATGCCGCCCGCAATATCTCTGGACGCCAGAAGAAGGCCGGCGAGCACCAGCTCTTTCACGCCGTTTTTATTGGCGCCCGGTGTATTGAAGACAACGATGCCCTTTTCGGCACAGGCGTCGCAGGGAATGTTATTGACTCCCGCACCTGCCCTTGCAACAGCCATCAGGCTGTCCGGAAGCTCCATTTCATGCATGGAGGCGCTGCGGACGAGGATCCCTTCCGCCTCATCCGGCTGGTCGGTCAGCACATACTCCTCCGTCAGGCGCTCCAGACCACAGCCGGATATGGGATTCAGACAGCAGATCTTTCTCATGCCTGCACCTCCTGACTTCCATGTTTTTCTTCGAACTGTTTCATAAATTCCACCAGCTTCGCAACACCTTCCTCCGGCATTGCGTTGTAAATGCTGGCTCTCATGCCGCCCACGGTGCGGTGGCCTTTCAGGTTCACAAAACCGGCTGCCTCCGCCTCCTTTACAAACAGCGCATCCAACTCTTTTGAGCCTGTGACAAAGGGAACATTCATAATGGAGCGGTCTTTTTTGTCGACCGTGCCATGGAACAGGCGGCTCTCATCGAGATAGTCATAGAGGAGCTTCGCCTTGCGTTCATTCCGCTCTTTCATGGCTTCCAGGCCTCCCTGTTTCTTTAACCATTTGAACACCTTGCCGCAGATGTAAATACTGTAGCACGGCGGTGTATTGTAAAGGGAACCGGCATCCGCCTGAACTTTGTACTGCATGATAGTCGGAGTCTCCGGAAGCACATCCTCCCGAATCAGATCCTCCCGGATAATGACGATCACCACGCCGGCCGGTCCGATATTTTTCTGAACACCGCCGTAGATCAGGCCATATTTTGTCACATCCACCGGCTCGGAGAGAAAGCAGGAGGAAACATCGGAGACAAGCGTCTTCCCCTTGGTATCGGGAAGTGTGTGAAATTTCGTACCGTAGATCGTATTGTTCTCGCATATGTATACATAGTCCGCATCCGGATCCACCGGAAGATCGGAGCAGTCCGGAATATAGCAGAACATTCTGTCCTCACTGGAGGCAATGGCGTTGGCTTTCCCGTATTTCGCCGCCTCCTTCCAGGCCTTCTTTGCCCACTGTCCCGTAATAATGTAATCGCCGACGCGGTTTTTCATCAGATTCATAGGCACAGCCGCAAACTGCTGGTGGGCGCCGCCCTGCAAAAACAGGACTTTGTAATTGTCCGGAATCTTCATCAGATCCCGCAGATCCTGTTCGGCTGTCTCAATGATCTCCTCAAACGCCTTCGAACGATGGCTCATCTCCATCACGGACATGCCGGTCCCGTTGTAATCCAGCATTTCTGCAGCTGCTTCTCTTAACACTTCTTCCGGAAGCACCGCCGGACCGGCTGAAAAATTGTAAACTCTCATACTCGTTTACCTCCCGTTGAGATATAATTTCGTCTATCCTATCACAGATATTACAGTCTTTCAAGAAAAAAAATGCGGAAATCTCGCATGATTTCCACATTTTCAGCAGTAATTCTTCCATCAGATCCTCTCGCAGATCAGATTTCCCATCTCGGCAGTCCCGACTTTTGTCATACCTTCCGCCATAATATCCACTGTGCGGTAACCGTCCGCAAGGACTTTGCGCACCGCATTTTCGATGGCGTCTGCCTCTTTGTCCAGATCGAAGGAGAACCGGAGCATCATAGCTGCGGACAGGATGGTCGCAATGGGGTTTGCAATTCCTTTTCCCGCAATGTCCGGAGCGGAGCCGTGGCTCGGTTCATAGAGACCGAATTTCCCTTCATTGAGGCTGGCAGAGGAAAGCATTCCGATAGAGCCTGTGATCATGCTGGCCTCATCGGACAGGATGTCGCCGAACATATTCTCTGTCAGGATCACATCAAACTGTCCCGGGTTCATAACCAGCTGCATAGCACAGTTGTCAACCAGCATGTTTTCAACAGTCACCTCAGGATAGTCCTTTGCCACCTCTGCAACGACTTTTCTCCAGAGTCTGGAGGAATCCAGAACATTGGCCTTATCGACGCTTGTGACTTTTTTCTTTCTCTTCATTGCGATATCGAACGCCTTGACCGCAACACGGCGGATCTCATTCTCACTGTAAACAAGCGTATCGGTCGCCTGCATCACGCCGTTTACTTCCTCGGTACGGCGTTCACCGAAATAAAGGCCGCCGGTCAGCTCCCGTACGATCACCATGTCAAAGCCGTCGCCGATGATCTCCTTCTTTAAGGGGCAGGCATCAGCCAGACCGTCATAAAGATAAGCCGGACGGATATTGGCAAACAGGTTCAGGCCTTTTCTGATGGCTAAAAGTCCCGCCTCCGGTCTCAGGTTGGGAGCCACATCATACCAGCGGGAATTTCCGACATTTCCGCCGACCGCTCCTAGAAGAACGGAATCGCTGTTTCTGGCAGTCTCCAGCGCTTCTTCCGTTAACGGTACTCCGTAGGTATCAATGGAGATTCCTCCCATGAGAACCTCTTCATAGTGAAAAGTGTGGCCGTAAACCGTTCCCACTCGGTCCAGCACTTTTTTTGCTTCTGTCACGATTTCCGGTCCGATTCCGTCGCCTGAGATCGTCGCGATTCTATATTCCATTTTCGATTCCTCCAATCCGTAGGTTCTGATCTGTAGTCTGTCTATAATCTTACCCTATCCCCGCATCATTTTCAATCATAACCTGTTCCATATGCCATACATGTTTTCTATTTTATTCATAACCCGATGTTATAGGAACAAAGCGGACAAGTCCGTTTCGAACTTCCTGAATCCCTCAAGCCTTGAGGGACTTGCTTCGCTTTGCGCGCCAGATGCAGACTGCCGTAGGCAGTCAAACTTCATATTGCATCTGTGCGCATCCGATGCGGAGCATTTTTATGCAATAGGAAAGCACTTTCCTATTGCATAAAAACGCCCCATAGCACTTCCGAATCTGCAGCGCCGGGACGTTTCAAAAGGTGTAACAGGGGAACGCTCTTCTGTAAGGATTTTCGGAGGTATCCTGTAAGCCAAAAGAGCATTCCTGTTACGCAACGATAATAACACAAACGCTCTTTTTTTGCCCCACCTTTTCGGGTGGGTTTTAATATTTTTCCTTTTCGGATGTCTGAACCCAGACGGCAAGTCCGCCTTCCTGATGATTTTCCATGGCATTCTTCAGTTCAATACGGTTTTTGATCCCCAGCTTTTTATAGACGTTTGCCAGATGATATTTCACGGTATTGGGACTGACAGACAGATACTCCCCGACCTCATCATTCTTCAGTCCGATCGCCGCAAGTCTGGCAACCGCCTGTTCCTTTTCAGTGAGAGACTCCCGGAAGACAGCTTCAGATGTAATTTTTCGTATTTCAGAAAGTTTCCCGGTATAACACCGGTGTGTATTTCTGAAGTGCTCGGCATTTTCCTTTCC
The DNA here is from genome assembly GCA_022788065.1 of Lachnospiraceae bacterium. Lineage (GTDB taxonomy): Bacteria > Bacillota > Clostridia > Lachnospirales > Lachnospiraceae > SUG393. The sequence continues at coordinate 47,183 of JALEWG010000139.1, forward strand.
GAACCGTTCCATAGCTTTGTTCAGATCTTCTCCCAGCATCGGAAGGAATTCACAGGGGAACAGCCATAATCCATCCGGAACCAGGATATCCATGGCCTGTTCCAGGCATTCCTGTTCCTTCCTCGCGTCACCCAGAGCCTTCCACGCACTGGCCCGGTACAGCCACAGATATGCGTCGTAAAGCGGCATCCAGTCCAGGCCATAAAGACTGGAAGCCATATCAGCCGCATTGATGGCCAGAGAGTACTGACCGCTGTGCAGAAGGTATTCCATATGTGCGCTCCATGCCAGCGGAAACACCACATGTGATATGGAATCATCCACGATCCGGAATCTTCCTCCGTCGGAAACCGCACCGAATTTTCCCTCCTGGATCCACCTCGGAACATCCGAGATCAGGCCGACCGCCATGCGGACTCTGGTCTTCAGGCAGGCAGCCGTCTCCCTCACGACACGGTTCTCGCTGTTCTGAAGCCTGCAGATCATATCATACGACCTGCTCCATTCGCCCAGGCTCTGTCTGTGGATCGCAATGCGGACCCTGTATTCGGCCGAGCAGACAAGACTCAGCCCGTTCCCGGATTTTTTTGCGTTTCCGTCATTTTTCAGCAGAAAGCTTTCTGCCTTTTCAAACTCGCCCCGATAGAAAGCGAGCTGAGCCTGGTACAGCTGATCATGCCGGTTCCCGCCGCAAAGGGAATCATAGAGCTCCATCATATGCTCTAACTTTCGTCCCGTTTCGTCAGCCGTTCCCGGTGTCTGAAGATACCAGTAGATCGGGCTGTACATATCCCGCTTCATACTGGTGCACGGAGGCACCACCTCCGACTTCCCATGAATCAGCAGCCTGGCTTTCTCCAACAGCGGAATCGCCCGGTCCGGTTCCAGATAGTGGCACATCGCCATTAAAAGGTTCCACTCTCCTTCACCCTCCGGCCATTCCCTGTTGTTTTCTAACTCATCCTTCACCTCCATCAGCAGGCCTTTCGCTTCCGTCAGATCCTGCTCTTTCATACTTGCAAGGGCTCTTTTAAATTGCGAAAAGAGATCCTTCTTCATCCACACAAATATACTCCTCTCTGTGCGTTATTACAGTTTCTGTTATCCCTATGGTATTAGGTGTTAAGAAAAATGTCAAGAAAAAAAGAAACTGTCATACGGTTAAAAATTTAATCCGTATGACAGTTTTCAGAACTATCAGGTCTCTGCCGCAAACATATGCAGATTCAGAGTCTTTGAAAGGTATTCCAGCATCCGGCAGCCGGCAATACTGTTTCCCTTTGCATCCAGGGCCGGTCCGTAAATTCCGATCCCCATCCGTTTTTCGGCAACGGCCAGTATGCCGCCGCCGACACCGCTCTTTGACGGGATTCCCACGCGGACCGCAAATTCTCCCGATCCGTCGTACATACCACAGGTCAGCATAATGGTCTTGACGATCCGCACTGCCTCTGCGTCCACCAGTCGGACTCCGGTCTCCGGATGTCTTCCGCCGGTAGCCAGGACAATTCCGAGTCCGGCGAGGCTTTCCGCCGTCACACTGAGGGAACACATCCGGATATAGAGATCCAGACTCTTCTCCACGTCACTCTCCAGAATTCCCTTACTCTGGAGCAGATAGGCGATGGCACGGTTTCTCGCGCAGTTGGCCATCTCGGACTCGTAGACCTTCTGGTCCATGACGATCCCGTCGTCCATGCACACCTTTCGCGCGTACTTTAACATGTCATCAAAGCTCACTTCCGACACCAGATATCCTGCCGTCGTGATAGCCCCCGCGTTGATCATCGGGTTAAACGGCTTGTCGCTGGCCATGTCCAACTTGAGAAGAGAATTGAAGGCATCCCCGGACGGCTCCATATTCATCTTCTCGAAAACCCGGTCAAATCCACAGTGCTGTAAAGCGATCACCAGTGAAATGACCTTGGAAATACTCTGGATCGTGAACCGCGTCTTCGTGTCCCCGGCCGCATAGCGGTCCATGGACCTGGTGATCACACACACGCCCAGACTGTTTTTGTCAGCCCTCGCAAGCTCCGGAATATAAGACGCACACTCCCCCTGTGCGATATAGCGTCTTCCGATTGCAAGAGCCTCTTCCAATACGTTTTGCATCCCCATTCCTTCTTTCAGTTACTGCAGGAAGATAACTCCTCCCGGTCCCAGCGGAAGATTCAGGAAATACCAGATAGCCAGCTGTATGATCCAGATAACCGCAAAGGATACGGAGAACGGGATCATATTGGCAATGAGGGTACCGATACCCACATTTTTATCATACTTGCGCGCAAAGCTTAAAGCGATCGGCAGATATGCGTTTAACGGAGTCAGCGGATTCGTCAGAGAATCGCCGATCCGGTATACAACCTGAATGAACGCCGGATTGTATCCGAGAAGCATTAACATCGGCACGAAAATCGGAGCAAGGATCGCCCATTTTGCAGATGTGGAACCGATCAGCAGGTTGATCAGGCATGTCAGCACAATAATTCCCAGAACCAGCAGCATGCCGGTAAGTCCCACGTTGCTTAAGAACTCCGCTCCTTTAATCGCGATGATGGTTCCTATTTTAGACACTGAGAAGAAATTTGTAAAGATGGAAATAAAGAAGCACATGAACACATAGCTTCCCATCTCCGCAAAGCCCTGGCTGATGTCAGCCCATACATCTTTATCTTTTTTATATTTTCCGGTTCCGATACCATAAAAGAGACCCGGAACGAAAAGGAACAGTGTCACAGTAAATACGATACCTTTGGAGAACGGGGAAGCACTGGCTGTAATGGAGCCGTTCTCATCTGCCAGGATCGCCGTCGGCCCGAAGATCGGAAGGGAGAGAAGGAGGACTGCGATCAAAAGAAGCAGTGTCGCAATACCTGCCATTTTAAGACCCTTGTTTTCCTCCGGAGACAGTTTTTTTCTTTCCTCGCCAAAGTTGAATTTGGCAAGTTCCTCCTTGGAAATCGGGAAACGCGGAACCAGTATTTTTCCACCAGAATCGTGCCTGTGATCGTGAGCACGACACAGGATACCATCAGGAAATACCAGTTGATCGCGATGGATTCCGAATAAGTCGGGTCGATCATCTGCGCTGCAGGCTCAGTGAAGCCGTATGCCAGCGCATCGGAAAGTCCAAGGATCAATGTTGGCACAGAAGCCGGCGGAAACCGACGCAAAAGCCGTGTAGAGGCCGAGCAGCGGGTGACGACCGACGGACATGAACAGTACGGCGGCCAGCGGCGGCAGAACAATGTTTCCGGCGTCTCCGGCCACATTCAGGTTAATTCCAAGGAATACAACCACGCAGGTAACGATCCAGCCCTTGGCTCCGCCGAGGAATTTTTCCATGACGGCTACCAGGAATCCGCTCTTTTCCGCAAGGGAGGAGCCGACAACCGCTACCAGAACCATGCCGAGAGGCGCAAAGCCTGAGAAATTGGTGATGACATTGGTCCACAGGTATTTGATACCTGCAACGGAGAGAAGGTTAAATACCTGAACGGTGGAACCGTCCGACGGATTGACAGCCGTTACGCCCAGCATGCTGAACACAGCTGAAAGAACGATAACGATAACTGCCAGTCCCAGGAACATAGTGATCGGATCCGGGAGTTTATTTCCCATACGCTCGATGGCGTCGAGGAACCGGTCCAGTCCGCTTTTCTTTACTTTTACAGCTTCATTTTCTTTTTGCTCATACGATCGCCCTTTCTTTTCTGTCACTATTCATCGAGACGCGGTTTGATTTCCTTCGGGATCGGACACTCGTAGACGCCTCCGGTCTCCTCCAGCCACTCTTCCCGTGCCTTTTTAAGCACATCGGGCTCCTCCAGCAGGCGAATGCCGGACAGTGCCATGATCTCACCGGCTGCCAGCATGGCCTTATGTGCAATTTCTGTATTACCGTGGGCCGTCATCTGCCATGTGTGAGACGCTGTGCCGAGTGTGGCTGTTGCCATCGTAAGCTGCGCCGTCGGCATCACATAGCTGGCATCACCCACATCTGTGGACCCGGCCATGGGCGCTCCGTTCCAGTCAAGCGGCTCAATCTCCGTGTGGAGCGGATGCTCCAGAATATCCTCCAGCCGTTCCGCACCGAACATCTTCCGGAATTTCGCCTTCTTGGCCTCCAGTTCTTCCGCTGTGGAAGTCTCTGTCAGGAATTTTCTTGCCAGAGCAAAGTCCTCCTCGCTGTAATCGGCCGGCCCGATCTCCACCATGCATTCGTGCACCAGTTTTGTGAGCGCGCGGTTCGGTATGTAATCGGACAGTCCCGCGTACAGCTCGTACGTCATCTCCGTTCCGGTCATCTTCGCGGCGCCCTCCGCCACATCGATCACGCGCTTATAGATTTCCTGAACCTGCCAGGATTTCGGCGCCCGCACAAAATAGTGGACACAGCTGTGACCCTGGACCACGTTGGGAGCGATTCCTCCCACGTCCCGGTACGCGTAATGAATTCTCGCCTCCGGAATGATATGTTCCCGCAGATAATTGACGCCGACACTCATAAGCTCCGCCGCGTCGAGGGCAGATCTTCCCTGCTCCGGGGATGCCGCCGCGTGGGCAGTCACTCCTTTGAACCGGAAAAACACGCTGACATTGGCCAGTGAGGATACGGTCCATGCTTTGTTGACGTCCATCGGATGCCAGGTGAGCGCCGCATCCACTCCGTCAAACACGCCGTCGCGCGCCATGATCGTTTTACCGTTTCCCTTTTCCTCGCTAGGGCAGCCGAACAGAATGACGGTTCCCTTTTCAGGATCTTCCTCCAGATATTTTTTCATGGCCAGAGCAGCGGCAAAGGCACCGGCGCCTAAAAGGTTATGACCGCATCCATGGCCGTCGGGATTTGCCCCGTCGGCCGGAGTCCGTTCGGCGCAGCCGCCCTTCTGGGAAAGCTCCGGCAGTGCGTCATACTCGGCAAGAAGACCGATCACCGGTTTTCCCGCTCCGAAGGACGCCTTAAACGCGGTCGGCATTCCGCCGACGCCCATTTCTACCCGGAAGCCCTCATTTTTCAGCGTCTCTTCGTAAAGCTTCGCTGTCCGGAACTCATGGAAGCCGATTTCCGCGTAATCAAAGATCTGGTCACTGACCTTCACGATCAGGTCCCTTTTCTCCTCAACCGCCTGAATCACAAATTGTTTCCTGTCCATTGGACACCTTCCTTTCTGTCCGAATATCAATCCATAACACTTCTGTTTGACAGATATCCCGACGTGTTTTATGATTATTATAACATCAGGCCTGTCAGACGGCTAATAGTCCCTGTTTATCGTATTATAACTTTAAAGTTATGCGTTAACATTTTTTTTAGAATTACAGACAAGGAGAGTTTCCATGAATCTGCAGCATCTGCAATATATCATCGAAATAGACAACTGCGGTTCCATCTCAAAAGCAGCCCAGAATCTCTACGTTTCCCAGCCCTATCTCAGCAAGATCCTCCGTGAAACCGAGGAGGAATACCACCTCTCCATCTTCACAAGAGGAAAAAACGGCATTGCTCTTACAGAATCCGGACGCCTGTTTATCTCCATGGCGAAGGATCTCCTGAACAATGCCGCAAATTTCGAAAAAGCCTTTGAGGACCGCCGGGACAGTTTCCGTCTCCGGGTCGTTTCCAGCGCCTCCTCCCACTCTATGGACGCCTTTATCCGCATGGTCAATGCCCTGCCGGACACGGTCCTGCGTTTTTCCTACCGGGAAACCGTCAGTTCCGAGGTCATCAACGCAGTCTACACGCGGGAGGCCGACATCGGAGTGATCATGCTCGGAAGCACGGCGGCCTCGGAAACCATCGAACTCATGGAGGCCCGCCGGATCTCGTATCACAAACTGTTTGAACATGGGACCTGGCTTCTGATGGGCGAAGGTCATCCGTTAACAGAAAAGCGGGAGCCGATCACCATGGAGGATCTCTACCGATATAATCTGGTGCTGTACCCTCTGCGCACCGACCCGGAAACCCGCGTCTCCGAATCGGTCTACAACAAAGAACCTCTGAGTCTGTTTGATCTGAACCGGTTTCATCAGATCATCTATGTCCACAACCGGGCCGCCCTCCACAATCTCCTCACAAGGACCAACTATATCGGGATCGGGACCGCGCCGGTGCTGGACCAGGAGACCGGTTTCCATCTGGTATCCCTCCCGCTCCCCGCAGAACTTAGCTCCCGCGACTTTCAGACCAGCGGATATGCCTTGTACTATATCCACCTGAAGGACCGCGAGCTTCCGAGAGCCGCGCAGGTCTACGCATCGTTTCTGGAAAAATATTACGGGGCCTCCTCCGACTATCCCGGCTCCGCCCCGCCGGTTACTCATAAATAAAGTCTTTGATCCGCCCGATAAACTGCATCCGGCACTCCTCCTGCCGCTTTAATGCCGCGATTTTTTCCGTGTTTCTTGCCGGAACCCATGCCTTATTCCCGTTGTAGTAAAAATTGATCTGCTTCCAGTATTTTTCCGGATAGAGGAACAGGCAGTACAGGCACTCCCACTCCGGACGGGTCATGGGAAGGACACGCGCGTACGCCTCCAGCATGGCTTCCCCAAGTCCCGGGTTCCAGTCATGCTTCTCCATGGCCTTGCGCATGAAGGAGTAGAGATCCTCCGTCTGAAGTCCCAGGTGCATTTTATTGAATTCCGTCACCGCCACATACTCTTTTCCCATGAGGATATGATGCTGGTTCAGATCCCCGTGGCACACGGAATATACTCGTTCCAGGGAATCCCTGTACGTCCGGTATACTTCCTCCATCCGGTCCTCCGCCTCCTGCGCCTGATCGTAAAAGCGGTCAAAGCTTTCGATGACACAGAGTTCGAATTCATTTTTTCTTCGCTTCTCCCGGATAAAATTCCTTGCTTTTTTCAGTTCCCGGTTATGCTTTTCCATGGCTTTATAAAGCGGCGGCGAAATCATGGACTTTAAATTCCATTCCTCCCTCGCCTCCACGTTCCGAAGCGCCCTGTGAAGAACCGCGATCTGCCGCACGGCAGAAAGGATCTCCCCCGTATCCTTGAGGTCGCATTCCCGGTCTGCAAACCAGTCCTTCACCAGATACCTGGTTCCGTCCTCCGCCTGGGAGACAAGCTCCCCCTCCCGGTTTCGCACATACTGGTCCACCTTAAGCATACCGGCCTCTTTCACGGCGTCAAGCACCATCTCCTCAAATTCCAGACGCTTTACGCTCCCCTTATATTCCTTCATAAGCTTCAAGCCGCGGTCCGTCTCAAAAATCCACGCACCGCGGCCTTTCCTTATATTTGCCACTTCCAGATCATACTGCTCGATTACTCCGGTATTCCAGTCGTTCACGCGCGTCCCCTCCCTTCAAACTACTTCCAGAATATGAAAAGGCCGGCAGAATTATGTCAATTCTGCCGGTCCCTTCTTTCTCTCAGTTTTTCCAGGAGGATCTCTTTCCGGTTCAGGGCAGGATCTTCCAGAACGAGGGAGAGCATCCAGGAAAGAATCTCACCGAATTCTTTTCCCTGCGGAATTCCCGCCGCCAGAAGATCCGCGCCGCCCACCGCCAGCCCCTTTAAGGACACGCAGTCGCCGTCATCCGTGATCTCCTTTTTCAGTCTGCGGATCTCCTCTGTTTTTTCGCCGTTTAACTCTTTTAAGAGGAGGCAGCCGTCAAACTGGTAATCCGTCATCCGGCTTAACTGCTTTCGGATCTCTGCTTTCTCCGGAGCAAACGGCACAGCAGCCGCAGCCGTCATGACCGTCGCGTTGTCAATCGTCTCATTATCCAGCTTAAGCGCTTTCAGGATCTGCTTTATCCGCCCGGAAGGCAGGTGGCGCAGAAATCCGGCCCAGCGCACAGATTTCTCTGCCGGAAGCGATTTTAATTCTTCAAAACCATAAGCACCGCACGCTCCCGTACGGGTCAACCACTCCCGCTCCGCGTCAAAAACCTCCCCGAAGCCATCCGCCACATACGGGCTGATTCCGGTCTCATCGGCCATGACCGCCTTCTCCGGATAGTCCGAGAGCAGAAGCTTTGTAAATTCCGTCTGGATCCGCTCTTTACTTACCTTTTTTAAATTGGGGGCGATCTCACCGATCGCCCGGTAAGTCTCCTTCTCTATGGAGAAGCCCAGCTGGGCGGCAAAGCGGATCGCGCGCAGAATTCTCAGTGCATCCTCCGTGAACCGGTCATGGGCAAGCCCCACGCAGCGGATCACCCCGTTCTTCAGATCTTCCATACCGCCGAATTCGTCGACGATCCCCGTCTCATGGCTGTACGCCATGGCATTGATCGTGAAATCCCGGCGTTTTAAATCCTCTTTCAGGTTCGAGGTAAACTCCACCGAGTCCGGGTGACGCCCGTCATGGTATTCTCCGTCGATCCTGTAGGTGGTTACCTCATAGCCCTTTCTGTTTTTTATGATCGTCACGGTGCCATGCTGCAGGCCCGTGTCCACCGTCTTCCCGAAGATCTGCTTCACTTCCTCCGGCTTCGCCGAGGTGGTGATATCCCAGTCCCCCGGCTTCCGCCCGAGAAGCGTATCTCTGACACAGCCGCCGACAGCAAACGCCTCGAAGCCATGGCTCCGTATTTTTTCAATGATCCACTCTGCCTCATACGGCATCTCTATCCGCATACTGTCACTCCCATCACCTGCTCTTTGCTCCCCTCATGGAATCGACCGCAGGGAGCAGTCTTCTGGCGAGGAATGCAGCCAGCACACAGAGGACGAAATCCTCTCCCACCGTCAGAAGAAAGCAGTTAATAAACACCAGTTTCCAGCCCACAGACACGCCAAGAATGTAGTTGCTGCAGACATAGAAATAAATCATTCCGCAGGCGTAATCGGCAAGAAGACCAACGGTACACGCAAGAAGCAGTGCCGGAAAGTTCCTCTTTCCGATCTTTTCATAGACGAGCCCCGTGAGGAATCCGGCAGCCGCAAACCCGATCAGAAAGCCGAAGGTCGGTTTTAACAGATAAGCGGGACCGCCGCCCGTCGCAAAGACGGGAACGCCGCAGAGCCCGATGACCAGATACGTACAGACGCTGGCCAGGGAACCTTTCGCACCAAGGATCAGCGCCGACAGCAGCACAAAAAAGAACTGCAGCGTAAAATGCATGGGCACAGGCTGCACGGGGATCGTGATCTTAACGAACGCACCGACAGCGATCAGTGCCGAAAACAGCCCGGAAAAGGCCAGTTCCTGGATACTCCACGGTTTGCGATGTTCTCTTTTCATTAATATGCCTTACCCCAATATACCATCTTTGCCGCAGGCTTTCCGCAGCATACGCATGTATCCGCAATCTTCTCCTGCTTAAACGGCATGCATCTGGAAGTTACGCCGACTGTTTCCTTTAACTTGTCCTCGCACTCCTGGCAGCCGCACCACATGGCGCGGATGAAGCCCGGCTTATTGTCGGCGATATCCTTCATCTCTTCCATATTGTGAGCATCGTAGGTGTGCGCATCGCGGTGTGCCTTTGCGCGCTCAAACATGTCCTTCTGGATCGTGTCGAGGAGTTCACCTACCTTCTCTGCAATCTCGGAGAGGGCAACTGTGATCTTCTCGTGGGTATCACGGCGAACCAGTACGGCCTGGCCTGCCTCGATGTCCTTCGGTCCCAGTTCAATACGAACCGGGATTCCGCGCATCTCGGACTCGCTGAACTTCCAGCCCGGGCTCTTGTCAGAATCGTCCACCTTCACACGGAAATTGGACAGAACCTCTTCCACCTCACGTGCCTTTTCCAGCACGCCTGCCTGCTGCTGGCGGATCGGAACGATCACAACCTGTGTCGGAGCTACCTTCGGCGGGAGCACAAGACCCTCGTTGTCGCCGTGAACCATGATGATCGCGCCGATCAGACGGGTAGTCATTCCCCAGGAAGTCTGATGAACATATTTTAACTGGTTATCTCTGTCGGAATACTGGATGCCAAATGCCTTCGCGAAACCGTCGCCGAAGTTGTGGCTGGTGCCGGACTGCAGTGCCTTTCCGTCATGCATCAGAGCCTCGATCGTGTAGGTTGCCTCCGCGCCCGCAAATTTTTCCTTGTCTGTCTTCTGTCCGCGTACGACCGGCATTGCCAGAAAATCCTCACAGAAATCCGCGTACAGGTTTAACATCTGGATCGTACGCTCCTGGGCCTGCTCCGCAGTGGCATGAGCGGTATGGCCCTCCTGCCACAGGAACTCTCTGGAACGCAGGAACGGCCTTGTGGTTTTCTCCCATCTGACAACGGAGCACCACTGGTTATATACCTTCGGGAGGTCACGGTAGGACTGGATATCTCTCGCATAGAAATCACAGAACAGTGTCTCAGAAGTCGGTCTTACGCAGAGACGCTCCTGAAGCGGCTCCAGACCGCCATGGGTCACCCATGCAACCTCCGGCGCAAATCCCTCCACATGGTCCTTCTCTTTTTCCAGAAGGCTCTCCGGGATAAATAACGGCATGTAAACGTTTTTTACACCTGTTTCCTTGAATCTTCTGTCCAGTTCATTCTGGATATTCTCCCAAATCGCATATCCATCCGGTTTGATCACCATGCAGCCCTTTACGCTGGCATAATCCACCAGCTCGGCTTTCTTTACAACGTCCGTGTACCACTGGGCGAAATCTTCCTCCATGGAAGTGATCGCCTCAACCATTTTTTTGTCTTTCGCCATGACTGAATCTCTCCTTTATCTATTTGATAGAATAAAAAAGGCTGATGATCCCGAAAGGGACCGTCAGCCGGCGTTACCACCCAATTTAGCATTCCCGCCATCACGGGAAGCTCTCCTCTTTTTCCTTTAACGCAGGAATACGCTGTGCTTATCAGGATCCGCTTCACACAAGACTCCGGGGCCGGTTCAACCGTGCGCACATGGAGAGTTGCACCTCCCTCTCCTCTCTGGAATGCCGCCTTCGCTTACTTTTCCCTTTCAGTGTCTTTCTCATTATTGCCTGTTTGATGATTGCTCATACATATTCTGGATTCTAAAGGATTTTTCCGGTTTTGTCAAGTGCGGAATTCCGCCCTTCGACGTCATTTCTGTCGGGCATACAGGTACACGCCCAAAAGAACAACGAGTGCTCCAAAGACCTGCATCACCCCGGGAATTTCGTGGAACAGAAACACTGCGGTCACAGACGCAAAAACAGGGCCTGCAAGTTTTACCGTGCTCACATAGGTCGGCGTCAGATACTTTAAGCTCCAACTGAACACACTGTGTCCCAGAAGCGTACAGAACACGGCCATACAGAGGGCCATGATCCAGTCGATGGGTTCGTACCCCAGAAGCGGCGTTCCGGTTACAAGGTCCACAGCCAGAAGTGTCAGAAAACTCCCGCTGTAGAGAATATATGTATAGACCGTCGTGCTGATATGATCCCGCTCTCTCGTTCCGATCAGCGTGTAGATTGCGGTAAAGGCCGCCGCTGCCGCTGCCAGGATATCTCCTTTTAAGGCTCCGCCTTCCCCGCCGCCGTCCGCCGTTGCGATGATCACACTGCCGAGAAGCGCCACGCCGATAGCGATCCATTCACCTTTTTTCAGCCGTTTTCCGAAAAACAGAATGTAGCCTAACGCGGCGAAAATCACTTCCGTGTTGACGAGAACCGTCGAGCTGGACACCGATGTATACTTCAGAGACTCGAACCACACATACAAATGGAACGCAAAAAAGAAGCCGGACATAGCACAGAACATCACATCCCTCGGTTTCAGCGCGCACAGTTCCTTCCTGTGATCCGGTTTCATAAGTACGACCGGCGTCATGAGGAGCACCGTAAGGCCCAGCCGGTACGTGGCTGCCACAGAGCTGGGAGCCGTCATGCTCTTTACAAACGCCGATGACAGAGATGCGCTGAAAACTCCGAGAAACAGAATCAGTTTGGGAATCCGATAATCATTTTCTTCCATATTTATCATAAGTTTCCTCCGTAATTCAGACGCATGCGCATCTGATATTGCATACATGCCGCCTGATTCCGGCACGCCTTTCTTATCATAATCCTCCCGATATCCAAAGTCAATGGATTTCACCGGCTTCCCAGTAAAGCTCCACCAGATCCTCCACGATCAGAAGCCCGACGGGCCCCAGAAGGAATCCCCAGAGTCCGAACAGACGGAATCCCACATACATGGACACAAAGGTCTCAAGCGGAGAGAGCCCCATATGATTTCCCATGATCCTGGGTTCCAGAATCTCCCGGATCGTGCAGCATGCCGCGTAGAGCCCTACGATGACGGCTCCCCGGCTCCACTGTTTTTTTATAAGCAGGATAAGCCCCCACGGAATCAGTACTGTTCCGGTTCCGAAAAACGGAAGCGCATCCAGAAGCCCGATGCCGATCCCCAGAAGAAAGGAATACGGATTTCCGGTCAGAAAAAGAACTGCCGTGCAGAGCGTGGCCGTGATTACCATGAGAATGGCCTGCGCTCTGAGCCAGGCTGTCCCCACAGTCGTCATGCGGCGGCCCGCCAGAGAAAATTCTCTGTGAAACAGAGACCGGCTTTTTCGCTCCCTCAGATCGTCCATCTCCTGCAGGATCAGCAGGACCGCGACGAAGTATATGATGAAAAAGGCGGCCGCCTCCGCCGCGCGCTTCAGTGCCGATACGGAATTATTCATGATCCCCGACATGGCTGACCGGCCTGCCGTCTCTTTCAGATTCTTTGCCGCATTCTGAAAAAAGAGGATGAGCACACCGCTCTTAAATCCGAAGGCCTCCTCCAGGTTCCCCAGAATCCCGGTAATCTTTGTGTCCAGCCAGAAGAGGAATCGCGGGAAATCGGCCGCAAGCTGCTTCATTTGTTCAAACACACGCGCGCTCCCCGCCAGAAGCAGCACGCCGATCACGGTCCCAAGAAGGATCAGCTCCGTCCCGCCGATAATGGCCGCGGGAACATGGCAGGTCTTCCCGCGGAACGAAAAGACAAACCGCCGCTCCAGATACCGGACCGACGGTCTGAGCCAAAGCGCCGTGCCGTAGGCAAATAAAAAAGGAACTACGAGGGGCAGGAGATACCGAAATCCCCCGTAGACCGCCCCCGTAATTCCGGCAATCAAAATTATTTTCTTCAGTTTTCTGCCCGGCTTTACCATGGAATCACCCGCTTTTTGATTTGTACTTCCTTTGTACAAACCTTAGTATGGCCAGATTTTTTGTTTTTATAGGCAAATGTATATGATTTTCCGTATTGCAGCCTCTCAGGTTGTTCGTTTGCATTGCAAACGAAAAAGTGTTACAATATAAGCATACTGAAATGAAGGAGCGTGACCCTATGCCATTACCCAAAGAGCACACTTACACCATTGATGATATTTACAACCTGCCGGAAGGACGCCGGGCAGAGTTGATTGACGGCCAGATCTATGACATGGCACCGCCAAGCACTGCGCACCAGAGAATCCTGTCTTTCCTGCATGCTACAATTTACGCTCATATCAGCACAAAGGGCGGACCATGTGAAGTAATACCAGCGCCATTCGCAGTATTTCTCCACAATGAGGATGAATCCGATTTATCAAATTATCTGGAACCGGATATCAGCGTTATCTGTGATCCTGACAAGATCGATGACAAAGGCTGCCACGGTGCACCTGACTGGATTGTTGAGATCGTATCACCCGGCAGCAAACGTCTGGACTATTACACAAAGCTTGCATTATACCGGGCAAACGGAGTCAGAGAATATTGGATTGTTGACCCATTAAAGAAAACCATTGTAATCTATGACATGGAGCATGATGACGGACCGGTTCTCCATTCCCTCAATGATACTATCAAGGTGAATATCTACAACGATCTGGAGATTGATTTTTCCAGGTTACGTATCTGATTTATTTCCAGCAGCAGGCCTTCCCGGTTCTGCTGCTTTTTACTTCTTCCCGGCGTCAAACCATTCAAATACTCCGCCCTGCGGATCCATGGAGAATGTCATGGATTTACCTGTGGTCGGATGAGAAAATGACAGGGATACCGCGCAGAGCGCCAACGGTCCGGCTCCCGGCGCCGGATTGTATCTGGTATCTCCGTAAAGCGGCAGACCGTGATGGGCAAACTGCACCCGGATCTGATGGTGCCGTCCCGTCTTCAGACGGATCCTCACGAGACTGAACGGTCCCTCCTCCGTCTCTTTCGTTTCCACCGTTTCAAAGGAGAGCTCCGCTCTTTTGGCACCGGTTATCCCCTTATCCACAACCTGTGAATAATTTCCGTCCACAGATTTCAATAAATAATCCACATAGTTATCCACGTTATTCACAGGTTTTCCACACACTACTGCATCGTATATCTTTTCCATACGCCGGTTCTGAACCTGCTCGCTTAACACAGCTGCGGCCTTTTTTGTTCTTCCGTACACCATAACGCCGGAAACCGGTTTATCCAGTCTGTGGATAACTCCCACATACGGCTCCTTTCCCGGTGTGCACATTTTGTTGATAACCAGGTACTTCCGGATCTCACTGATCATATCCGGTGCAAACTTCCTTGCCGCCTGGGATTCGACACCCGCAGGCTTCACGGCAACAATGATATCCTGATCTGTGTATAATACGCGCAGCATGTCTGTTCCTTTCTGACTTTCCGCCCCTGTTTTTATTTTTTCACAAAAGGCTTGAATATTTTCGAGTCCGGTGATATAGTATTTATAAATATTATATGTAGTTTTAAATACTACTTGTCAAAGTATATGCATTATATTCTTTGGGAACGGAGGTATTTTCATGAAACTGAATGTCAAAGATCCGGGCAGTGCCCTCACCCATTTTATCGCTATGATCCTGGCCGCTCTGGCCGCGGCTCCCCTCATTATCCGTGCCTTCCACGCCTCAGGCTGGTTCCACGCGGCAGCTCTCGCTGTTTTTATTGTCAGCATGATCCTGCTGTATGCGGCAAGCACTATTTACCACACATTCAATATTTCCGAACACGTCAATAAGATTTTGCGGAAAATCGACCATATGATGATTTTTATCCTGATCGCCGGCACCTATACGCCGGTCTGCCTGATCGTTCTGGGAAATCCCTCCGGCTACCGGCTTCTGGCTCTCGTGTGGGCCATCGCTGTCGTCGGAATCGTTATCAATGCCCTGTGGATCGGATGTCCCAAGTGGGTCTCCTCCTGCATCTATATTGCCATGGGCTGGGTCTGCCTGACCGCCATCCGCCAGATCGTGGCCTCTCTGACTCCCGGAGCGTTTTTCTGGCTTCTGGCCGGCGGCGTGATCTACACGGTCGGAGGCATTATTTACGCAATGAAGCTCCCGCTGTTCAACTCCAGGCACAAAAATTTCGGTTCGCACGAAATCTTTCACCTGTTCGTTATGGGCGGAAGCTTCTGTCATTATATTATGATGTTCCGGTATGTGGCGGTCTGCTAAAGATCGCCTCTTCTTTTTTTCTTTTCTTCCAGAAGCCGGTTAAATTCCGCCTCCACATCGGCGCCTTCCTCCTGAAGGCGCTGTCTGCGCTTTTCACGGCGAATCGCCGCCTGTTCAGCCTCCTGTCTCCTGCTCTCCCTGATCCGGTAACCGATGAAAGCGCAGAAAGCTGCGGCCAGAAGCACAAGCAGTACGACAATCACCGGGATGACCGGAAAGCTTCCCTGCACTTTGCTGTCGCTTTTCGCGTCAGCCGGGACAGAGGCAGCGGCCTCCTTTGTTCCGTCTTCCGATTCCGGATGATTCTCTTTTGTTCCGGACACAGTTTCTGTCTCAGTCCCCGGGACTGCTTCCCGGTTTTTTAAGAGCAGATATGCCTGTCCGATCTTTCTCTCATTATACACATACTGCAGCAGACCAACTGCATATTCCGGGTGATCTTCCGGAAGCTCGGCGAGAGTGACCTCCGCATCAGAAAAGACGGCGTTTTTCGGCAGAGTGACCTGACTGCCTGTTTCGATCATCAGATCTGAGGGTGCATAAGTCTGCGCGCCGATCTCCACCGGATCCTCTCCGGTCACATACTGCGTCTCATTCTCCGCGATATCCACGTTATAAAAGCTCTCAAAGCCAAATCGGAGAAGCTCTTTTCCATCGACAAAATACTGGCCGGGGCTTCCCTTTAAGATTACGGATACGAGACGTCTCCCGTCCTTTTCCGCATATGTAACCAGCGTATTTCCGGCTTTCAGAAGATATCCGGTCTTTCCTGCCACAGCCTCCGGGAAATAATACGGGCTGTCCGGATCCTCCGTAATGACGAGACGGTGTTCCTGCTTCACCGTAATTCCATCCGGGTGGTTGGCGAGCGCACCAATCTTATGGCTCACGGAAGAACTGATTTCCAGGAGCTTTTCATTCTGGTACGCCGCGCACGCGATCTTTGCCATATCATAGGCCGACACGTTCTGGGTATCGCCGTTCAGTCCCGACGGATTATCAAAATGGCTGTCTGTGCAGCCCAGTTCTTCCAGCTTCGCGTTCATCATATCCACAAAGCCGGATATGCTTCCGGCCACATGCTCCGCAAGGGCATTGGCCGACTGGTTCACCGACACGAGGAGAAGCGCGTAGAGGGCATCTTCCACGGTCATGGTATCGCCGATCACCAGACTTAATTTATTTCCGCTGTCGGCCTCCACATTCATCATCGCACTCTCCGAAAATGTCACGGTCTCCGCCAGATCGTCCACATGCTCCAGCACAATGAGCGCTGTCAGGATCTTCGTAATGCTGGCCGGAGGATAGGCCACATGGCTGTTCTGCCCGAATATGAGCGCCCCGGAATCCACATCCATCAGGGCACCGGCCTCTGCCTGGATCCCTGTGTCATTGGGCCAGTCCGGTCTGGCATAAGCCGTCATCGAAAACACCTGGCACATGATCAGAATGCCGCAGAGCAGCTTTTTTATCTTATGGTTCACAATTACTTCCTCCCGCTTTCCTCTTCTTTTTTATATCCTATGATGATTCCCGGACATGCTTCGGAAACCTGATCCAGAAGAGCAACCGCGCTGGCCCTGTCAGGCATTTCAATGGTCTCCTTCTCCCCGCTCTTTTTCACAAGGATCACGCGGTGCATCTCAAACACGGCTTTTCCGCAGCAGATGCTGCCCTTTGCCTCTGCGATCTGCCTATACGCCTGCACAATCTCACTGTATGGCACCGTCTCCCACCGGAACCATTTCCGGATCGCGATTCCGTCCTCTTTAAATTCCACATTTTTCAGCTTGTCCATTTATGTCCCTCTCTTTGATCAGTAGTTCTTTTTGTTTTCTCGTCAGTTTCTTTATGGCGGCCTCCCGCCTCATGGCCTCTTCCTTTGTCTGAAATTCTTCATAATAGACCAGGGCCACCGGTCTGCGCGTCTTCGTATACCGCGCTCCGTTTCCCGCGTTGTGCGCTTTCACACGTTTTTCCAGATCATTGGTCCAGCCGCAGTACAGCGTCTTGTCCGCACACTCCACCAGATAGGTATAGTTCATTTCCGATCCGTCCTTTTCTATGTAAACGGCAATGACATCTGCAGGACTGCCATCACCGTCCCGGAATAAAAACCTGTTCCGGATCTATGATAAAGCACCGGCCGGATGCGTTGTCGCCTTATTTCCGGCTCATACTCTATTATATGGTATTTTACCCGAAATGCAACCGGTCATTCTGTCACTATTTTCTAAAAAAATTTATAAGATTCCGTAAGAAAACGACTGAAGCCGGGGAAACCGGCACGGGACCGGTTCCCGTCGCTGCTTATCTCGGCTCCATGCGCTCCCGCACAGCTTTCACAAGGATCAGCTTATCACCGGGGTGGATCACGGTGTCTGAAAGATGATTGGTCTCCATGATCTCATCCACACTCGTATGGAATTTTCCCGCGATTTTCCACAGGGAATCACCGGGCTGTACATAATATCCCACAATTCCGGGCATTTTTTTCAGCTTCTCCACGTCCAGCGGCTCCTCCCGGACATTCAGGATCACCTGCTCACAGACTTTTTTCAACACGAGAATATCCAGTGTTACGGCGCCTTTGATCTCCACGGTATCCTGCCCCAGCATCACGGCTGTCAGCTGCTCCAGTCCCGGTTCGATCTGGTAGACGCTGTCCTTTTCAATTCCCGGAACCTCCGCCTCCGCATGGAACGGGATCATCTCCGTGGATGCGGACACCGGTGCCGAATCGTCTGCTGTCAGGTACAGAAGACGCACTTCCAGAACCCCGTCGATCTTCAGCCCGTTTTCCGTGATCTCGATCTCGTCGGTCTTCACGCTCCCGTCGCTGTGGCAGATCTGCAATATCCTCTGGCCGCCGGGCAGCGTGATCTTTTCCTGAATTTTATGTCTCAGCATGTTTTTTAACGCGATCTGGTCCAGGCAGGCCTCACCGGTTTCCGGGATGATCTCGCGGTCCAGCGCATACAGATCGCTTAAGATCCCGATCGTTTCTTCCTGATACAGTCTCATGTCAAGCTCCGCAACCGCGTCCACCGCGATCTCCCTCATCTCCCCGTCCGAATCCGGGTTAACCTCCAGATCCCGGTGAATGAGCCTCACGGTGATAAACGGGATCATATCCTCACTCGACTCCGAAAGCTCCACATCTCCGGAAAACGGGATGGATTCCTCCAGGCACTGCACCGGCATGCGGCCATCCTCTCCTGCATAGATCACGAATACCATCAGTTCCCCGTCGATATGGACTCTCCCGTCCAGAGGCTTTGTGTTCACCCCCACGAGTTTCACATCCTGCCACAGCAGCCGTTCGATATCGGGCCGGTTCCCTGACACCGTCAGAAGATTTTTGATCCGGTAAGTATCTTTTCTTCTCACGGCAAGTCCTGCCACCGTGATATTGCGTTTCAGCGTCTCCACATCACCGTCAAACCTTACATCACCCGCCGCCTGCGTGTCAAAAACGGTCTCCGCCTGTATGGAGAGCGTCACCACCGCCTTTACGCCGAGCTTTCTGGAATTGATAACTCCCACATTCAGGTCATCTAACTCCCAGCCGGCCTGTATGTAATCATTGTCCTCAAGATCCGGCACATTGACAGTCTCATCAAAGGGGAGGGAGCCTGCCAGCGTCGTCACCTGCCCGTCCGGCGTGCGGTAGAGGACGCGGAACGAGAGCTTTCCCCTGACCGCGACCTTCTCTCCCAGATTTTTCACCGACTCGATCTGAATCTCGCCGCTGTCCAGAATCAGCTGATCCACATCATCCATGGAGTCCGGCACATTGAAATCATCGTCCAGCGTGATCTGTGACGTCACGCTCCCCCTGCGCCGGTTCATATGGATATGTCTTTTTTCCAGTTCCAACATAATCGCGCCACCAAACCTTTCCAAAGCCACTGCTTTATGAAAGTGTATGACGACCGGTTGTCTGTTATGACAGGCTGCGTCTTTTACCGGCTATATTTTACCGGTCGTATTCCTCCAGGAAATTATGGCGCTCCCCGTTTTTTACATATCCGATGCAGGCGTCCAGATTGACATTCCCGACACTTTTAAAGATGTTGGTCTCAATATAGGGATTTGTCTTCCGGAAGCCTGCAATCAGCTTTTTCATTTCCTTCCGCTTGGACAGCTCTTCATTTTCCCGTCTGGTGCTCTCCTCTGTAAACCGGCACGCGCACTGCAGGAACCGGAGATGGTTGTAGTCCTTCCATGCCATAATGTCGGCCTCCTTTACCAGATAAAGCGGACGGATCAGTTCCATCCCCGGGAAATTGGTACTGTGAAGCTTCGGCATCATGGTGTTGACCTGCGCCCCGTAGAGCATGCTCATCAGGATCGTCTCGATCACATCGTCAAAGTGGTGGCCCAGCGCGATTTTATTGCATCCCAATTCTCTGGCGTTGGCGTAGAGATTTCCCCTGCGCATCCGCGCGCACAGATAGCAGGGTGAATCATCCACATCGACCACCACATTGAAAATATCCGATTCAAAAATGTGGATCGGAATTCCAAGTGTCTTCGCGTTCTCCTCGATGAGTTTTCTGTTTTCCGGATTATATCCCGGATCCATAACGAGGAACTTCAGGCCGACCTCCATTTTTCCATGTCTTAAGATCTCCTGCATACACTTTGCAAGGAGCATGGAGTCCTTGCCGCCGGAAATACAGACGGCGATATTGTCGCCCTCTTTGATCATATCATAGTCATTCAGTGCCCGCACAAAGGGCCTCCAGATCTCCTTGCGGAACCGTTTGATGATACTTTTTTCAATCTCCCGGGTCCGCAGTTCTTCCTCCGTCATGGCACGTTTGCCGGTTTCCTTCTTGTCTGTTTTCTCCTCTGTTCTTTCTTCTGTATCTGTCATTTTCCGCCGTCGTTCTGCCCCTTTCCTGTATACTCAGGCGTCTTCGCCTCTTCCAGTTTCTGTTCCAGTGTTTCCAGACGGGCTCTCAGCTCTGCCACTGCCTCCGCCATGCGTTCAAATTCCTTTTCACCGATCCCGCATGGTTTCCCCGGCACAGGCACTCCGTCTTTTTTTACCTGGCGGGCCGGAATCCCCGCCGCCGTGCTGTTTTCCTCCAGCGGTTTTAATAATACAGCATTTGCGGCGATCTGGCAATTATCTCCGACCTCAAAAGCGCCGATAATTTTGCCCCGGCTCCGATCATTACATGATTTCCTATGGTCGGATGACGTTTTCCCCTGCTGGTGCCCACTCCTCCCAATGTCACGCCCTGATAGATCGTGCAGTCATCACCCACAACGGCGGTCTCTCCGATCACGGTCCCGCAGCCATGGTCGATCAGGATACCATGCCCCAGGACTGCCCCCGGATGGATCTCGATCAGTGTGAAAAAGCGGGCGATCTGGGAAATCAGCCGGCCGGTGAAGCAAAATCCCCGCACCCAGAACCAGTGGGCGATCCGGTGCCAGATCAAAGCGTGCACGCCCTGATAGAGTACGAGAACCTCCAGCGCACTTCCCGCCGCCGGATCCCGCTCCTGAACCGCCTTTACATCAAGCCAGATATCTTTAAAAAGCATATCCGAATCCTCCTGAATTTTCCATATATACCATATATACAACCGCATGTCCGTTTTGGTTCCTGAAAAGAACGCCGCGGGCTCCCGGCATTTAAGACCGGCCCGCTGGCGTTCTGCGTTCCTGTTCCATTGTTTTTTGTCATTTTTTCCTGTCATTTACTGGAATACGACCGGCTCCTCCATAAAAGCGGTTTTTACAATGAGAACCGGATAGGAAAGATCCGATCCGGAGGCTTCTCCTTTTTCCGGCCCCATCAGCTCCGTCCGGATCACGATGGAATTGTCTGTCCGGTACAGTTCTTTCACGGCCACACTGTAGCCGCCTCCGTTCTGGGGACCTTCTCCGATCACAATATACATATCCTGCCCGTCCGCATATGTAAGCTTGAACGGCTTTTCTTTTTTCTTTCCGATCAGCTCTCTGAGGGCCTGCGGCACATCCTGATCGCCCACCACCGTAAATTTCAGATCTTCCACTTTTTTGCTGTCCTTTTCCTCTGACCGGCAGCCGGTAAACGCGATACAGCCGATCGCCAGAATCATCATAATGCCGATGGCGGCCCTAAACCGCCGACCGGGACGTCTCCATCGTCTGAACATAAAAATAAAAGGCTCCCTCCGATTGGTTACTGCCATCCTATGAGGGAACCTTCTATTCTATTCATCTGCACCTGGATCCGGGATCAGTCACTGTCGGGAAGCAGCTTGATCTTTACGGAGATCAGCTTCACCAGCTGGCCTTCCTTTAACGGAATGTCCTCCACATGTGTGGAAAACGGCAGATCGCTGTCAAATTCGTCCATCTCCACGGTGATCCAGTTGCACGCCGCGTCTCTGGCGTTTTCGATCGCATCCTCAAGATCCGGTCCATCTGCCTCGCAGCATTCCAGATCAGGAAATTCTGCATGATATCCTTTCCCATCTTCGTGGGGAGTAAAAACAGCCGGGTAAGTAAATGTCATGGCTTTGCGCTCCTTGTCTCGTTTTCTCCCATTATTATAGTGACTGGAGAGTGATCTGTCAAATATATCCATCATCTGATCACCAAATATGATACTCTCTCATGAGGTGCGACTGCAGCGGCGCCGCAGGTGTTTGAAATCTGCGGTATTTCTACTCACGCACCTCTCGCGAGGTGCGACAGCGCGGCGATCTTCTGTCCGTTCTCAACCT
>JALEWG010000141.1 GCA_022788065.1 Lachnospiraceae bacterium
GCTGGAAGACCGGGTGGAAAAGATCATGGCCCGGATCCCGGAGCTGGACCGCGAAATCGACCGGGTGGCCGAAGGCTGGAAGACTAGACGGATGGGAAAAGTGGAGCTTACAATTCTGCGTCTGGCTGTATATGAAATGAAGGATGACGGGGAGATCCCGGAGAAGGTTGCGATCAACGAGGCCGTGGAGCTTGCAAAGAAATTCGGCGGGGACGATTCTCCGGCGTTTGTAAATGGGATTCTGGCAAAGCTTCTGTAAGGCGGACTCCCGCACAGGAGACCAAACATGGCAGGTGTATATTCTGTTACACAGGTTAATTCATACATCAAAAATATGTTCACGCAGGACTTCCTTCTTCGCCGGCTTTCGGTGAAGGGGGAAGTTTCCAACTGCAAATATCACAGCTCCGGTCATATCTATTTCACGTTAAAGGACGGCGGCGGAACACTGTCTGCAGTCATGTTTGCGGGACAGAGAAAGGGACTGAAGTTCCGTCTGGCGGAGGGCCAGCAGGTCATCGTTAAAGGGACGGTCGACGTCTATGAGCGGGATGGAAAATATCAGCTTTATGCGTCGGAGATCCAGCCGGATGGCCGCGGAGACCTGTATGTACAGTTTGAAAAGCTCCTGAAGGAGCTGGAGGAGATGGGAATGTTCGCGGCCCAGTATAAAAGGCCCATTCCCAGATACGCGAAGCGGATCGGGATCGTGACGGCTCCCACGGGAGCGGCGGTCCGTGATATCATCAATATCAGTAAGCGGAGAAACCCCTTTGTGGAGCTCATCCTGTACCCGGCTCTGGTCCAGGGAGAGGGAGCAAAGGACAGTATTGTCCGTGGTATCCGGACACTGGACGGTATGGGACTCGACGTCCTGATCGTGGGCCGCGGAGGCGGTTCCATCGAGGATCTGTGGGCCTTCAACGAGGAGGAAGTGGCGAAGGCGATCTTTGCCTGCAATACTCCGGTGATCTCGGCGGTGGGCCACGAGACGGATGTGACGATCGCCGACTATGTGGCGGATCTGAGGGCGCCGACGCCTTCGGCTGCCGCGGAACTGGCTGTATTCGATTACGCGCAGTTTGAGGCGGATCTGGAGGCCAGAAGACAGAAGCTTTCACGGGAAATGGGATTTTTCCTGGAGCAGGCAAAAAGCCGCCTGAAACATGAGAAACTGAAGATCGAGATCCACCATCCGCAGCACATGATCCGGGAAAAGAGACAGCGCCTCGCGGAGCTTTCGGATGGCCTCGGGCGGCTGATGGAGGACCGGATCGATGAGGACAGGCGCAAATCCCTCATGCGGGAGGATCAGATCCGGCGGGCCATGGAGCGCCGCCTGGAGAGCGATAAAAAGCGGATGGCCGTGATCAGCGGAAAAATGTGGGGATTATCGCCTTTAAAGAAGCTGAGTCAGGGTTACGGATTTGTGACGGATGCGGACGGCAGGCGGCTGGAGTCGGTGGAGCAGGCGCCTGTGGGAAGCAGGATAAACGTGCAGCTGGCAGACGGAAAGCTGGCGGCAAAAGTCGAGGAGAGACGGGAGGCAGAAGGTTGGAAGAGGTAAAGAAAGAGATCAATTCCGGAATGGAAGCGGAACCGGACATGACGATCGAGGAGATCTTTGACGCGCTGGACGGACTGATCGACCGGCTGGAAAGCGGAAAAGGCTCCCTCGAGGATGCGTTTAAGGACTATGAAAAAGGCATGAAGCTTGTAAAAAGCTGCAATGAAAAGATAGAGAAGATTGAAAAGCAGGTTCAGGTTCTGAGCGGAGAACCGGCGGAGGAGAAGGAAGATGTCGTTTACTTTTAAGGAAGAACTGAAAAAGGCTGTGGCGGAGACCGAGGCCGTTGTATATTCTTACCTTCCGGAAGAGGAAGGCCATCAGAAAACGATTTTTCAGGCCATGAATTACAGTGTGAAGGCAGGAGGAAAGAGACTTCGCCCGCTTCTCATGCGGGAGACCTTCCGGATGCTCGGCGGGGAGGGAACGGACGTGGAGCCGTTCATGGCGGCTATCGAGATGATCCACACGTCTTCCCTGATCCACGATGATCTGCCGTGCATGGATAACGACGAGCTGCGCCGCGGAAAACCGACCACATGGAAGATGTTCGGCTACGATATGGCGGTCCTCGCGGGGGATGCGCTGATGATCTATGCGTTTGAGACGGCCGCAAAGGCGTTAAAGCAGGGAGCCGATCCGGCCCGTGTGGGAAGAGCCATGGGAATTCTGGCGGAAAAGACAGGAATTTACGGCATGATCGGCGGGCAGACCGTCGATGTGGAGCTGACTGGCCGCCCTGTTCCAGCGGAGAAACTGGATTTTATCTACCGGCTGAAGACAGGGGCGCTTCTGGAGGCGTCCATGATGATCGGCGCAGTCCTCGCCGGTGCGGCAGAGGATGAGATCCGAAAAGTGGAATCCATCGCCTCGAACGTGGGTCTGGCGTTCCAGATCCAGGACGATATTCTGGATGTGACCGGCACGGCGGAGGAACTGGGGAAACCGGTCCTGAGCGATGAGAAGAACAGCAAGACGACTTATGTGACGATCGAGGGACTGGAAAAGGCCCGGGAAGATGTGAAGCGCATTTCCGGACAGGCGCTCGAAGAGCTCCGTGAGCTTCCGGGCGAAAAGGAATTTCTGGTGCAGCTGATCGAAATGCTGATGAGTCGAAAAAATTAGACGACAGAGATCGTTTTGAGAAAACAAAGGAGTAGATCAACATGCTTCTTGAGAAAATTGAGCAGTCATCGGATATCAAAAAGTTAAAAGAAGAGGATTATCCGATCCTTGCCCGGGAGATCCGGGAGTTCCTTCTGGAAAAGATCAGCCGCACCGGCGGCCATCTGGCCTCCAATCTGGGCGTGGTGGAGCTCACCATGGCCCTTCATCTGGCCTTTGATCTTCCGAAGGACAAGATCATCTGGGACGTGGGACATCAGTCTTATACACATAAGATCTTAAGCGGCAGAAGAGACGGCTTCGACGATCTGAGACAGTTCGGCGGCATGAGCGGCTTCCCCAAGAGGAAGGAAAGCCCTTATGACGCATTTGATACAGGACACAGTTCCACTTCCATCTCCGCAGGTCTGGGAATCGCCCAGGCGAGAGAGATCCTCGGGGAGGATTATTCCGTCATTTCGGTCATCGGCGACGGAGCCCTGACCGGCGGAATGGCTTATGAGGCGTTAAACAACGCGGCTCAGATAAAGAAAAATTTTATTATCGTGCTGAATGACAACGAGATGTCCATCTCGAAAAATGTGGGCGGGATGTCGAGATATTTAAGCAGTGTGCGCACGAAGGAAGGCTATGCGGAGTTGAAGAAAGGCGTTGAAAAGACGCTTTCTTCCATCCCGGTGGTCGGCCCGGGGCTTTCCAGGGGAATCTATACAGTGAAAAACGGGATCAAGCACCTTCTCGTGCCGGGAATGCTGTTTGAGGACATGGGAATCACGTACCTGGGGCCGGTGGATGGACACGATGTGAAGGCTATGGTTCAGGTCTTTAAGGAGGCAAAGCGCGTCCGCCATGCCGTTCTGGTCCATGTTATTACAAAAAAGGGGAAAGGGTATGCGCCGGCAGAGCAGAATCCGGCCAGATTCCACGGCGTCGACGCGTTCGATATCGCCACGGGAAAATCCATAAAGGAGAAGGTCTATCCCAGCTACACGGATGTGTTTTCCAGAAAGATCTGTGAGCTGGCCGGGAAGAATCCGAGACTTGTGGCGCTGACAGCGGCCATGCCGGACGGCACCGGACTCACAAGATTTGCGAAGGAGTTCCCGGACCGCTTTTTTGACGTGGGAATTGCCGAGGCCCACGAGGTCACATCGGCGGCAGGCATGGCTTCCGCGGGACTAAAGCCTGTGGTGGCCGTATATTCGTCATTTCTTCAGAGAGGCTATGATCAGGTGCTGCACGACGTCTGCATCCAGAACCTGCCGGTGCTGTTTGCCATTGACCGGGCAGGTCTTGTGGGGAGCGACGGCGAGACCCACCAGGGAATTTTTGACGTGTCGTTTTTAAGTCTGGTTCCCGGCATGAGCATTATGGCTCCGAAGAATCTCTGGGAGCTGGAGGCCATGCTGGAGTTCGGCGCAGACTATGAGGGTCCGCTTGCCATCCGCTATCCGAGAGGGCAGGCGTACCGGGGCTTAAAGGAATTTGCGGCTCCTGTGGAGTACGGAAAAGCGGAGATGCTCTATGAGGAGAAGGAGATCGCTTTGTTTGCGCTTGGCAGCATGGTCAGCACGGGCGAGCATGTGCGCGAAAAGCTGAAGGCAAAGGGATATTCCTGTACGCTGGTCAATGCCAGATTCGTAAAGCCGCTGGATACGGAGATGATCGACCGGCTCTGCGAGAATCACCGGCTGATTGTGACCATGGAGGAAAATGTTCTCCGGGGAGGCATGGGAATGTGCGTGACAAGGTATATCCATGAGAAATATCCCCATATCCGGGTAATCCAGGTGGCTCTCCCGGATGCGTATGTGGAGCACGGAAATGTTACGGTTCTCCGGGCCATGCTCGGGATCGACAGTGATTCTGTCATCCGGAGAATTGAGGAGGAATACTTGAATAAGGAGCAGCAGAATTCATGAAAGAGCGGTTAGATGTGCTGTTGGTGAAGCGGAATCTGGCGGAGTCCAGGGAAAAGGCGAAGGCGATCATCATGTCCGGCATCGTGTATGTGGATGGACAGAAGGAGGACAAGGCAGGCTCCACCTTTGAGGAGACCGCGGCGATTGAAGTGCGCGGAAACACGTTAAAATATGTGAGCCGGGGAGGCCTTAAGCTGGAAAAGGCCATGACCCATTTCGGCGTTACGCTGGCCGGAAAAGTATGCATGGACGTGGGAGCGTCCACCGGCGGATTTACGGACTGTATGCTGCAGAACGGCGCGGTGAAGGTGTATTCCGTGGACGTGGGACACGGACAGCTGGCGTGGAAATTAAGAAACGATGAGCGCGTGGTCTGCATGGAAAAGACCAATATCCGCTATGTGACGCCGGAGGATATCGCGGACCGGATCCGGTTCGTGTCCATCGACGTGTCCTTTATCTCTCTGACCAAGGTCCTGGGTCCGGTGAAGGCGCTCATGGAGCCGGATGGAGAGGTGGTCTGCCTGATCAAACCGCAGTTTGAGGCGGGCAGGGAGAAGGTCGGAAAAAAAGGCGTGGTGCGCGAAAAGTCTGTTCATCTGGAGGTGATACGGATGGTTGCCTCCTTTGCGGGCAGCATCGGCTTTGAGGCACTCCATCTGGAATTCTCGCCGATCAAGGGACCGGAGGGAAATATTGAGTATCTTCTCCACTTAAGAAACTGCACAGACGGCACGACATTTTTAAATGACGCCATCGGGGCGGAGGCGATAGTGGAAAAGGCACACGAAACGCTGGACTGAGTCCGGGCGGGGGCAGGAAATGAGAAACTTTTATATCATTGTCAATGAAGATAAAGAAGACGCAAAGAACGTAAAAAAGACCATAGAGGACTATCTGACCTCCCACGGCGCCGTTTGCGGCGCTTCAGAGGGTGAGTTTGAGAAGGGCAGAAGATTCACATCGATCTCGGATCTTCCGGAGCAGACAGAATGCGTGATCACGCTGGGAGGCGACGGAACGTTAATTCGCGCGGCGAGAGATCTGGCCGGCAGCGGGATCCCCATTGTCGGGATCAACATGGGTGGTCTGGGCTATCTGACCCAGATTGAGCGTAAGGATGATGTGAGAGAGCTTTTAGATGCGCTTCTGTCGGATCATTATCAGCTTCTGGACCGTATGATGCTTAAGGGAACCGCGTATCACGGGGGACTTCCGGTCGCGGAGGATATCGCGTTAAATGACATTGTGCTGACGCGTGAGCATGATCTCCGGGTCCTGAAATTTAAGATGTACGTGGACGGTCAGCTGTTGAACGAATACAGCGCCGACGGTATGATCGTGGCGACGCCGACCGGATCCACGGCGTACAATCTCTCGGCCGGCGGTCCCATCGCACAGCCGGACGGGGAGCTTCTGATCCTGACGCCGGTCTGCCCGCACACCATGACGTCGAGGACGATCGTTCTGGGACCGGAGAGCCGGGTGCGGCTCGAGATCTCTGAGAGCAACACAGGCGTCCAGATGGCGGTGTTTGACGGAGATACCCGGGTGGAACTGGGACAGGGAGACTATATCGATATTGAGAAATCGGACATGGTGACGCGCACCGTCAAGATGGATCACCGTTCATTCCTCGATATATTGAAACACAAGATGTACGAGGCATAAGGTAACAATGGGGGTATCAAAACATGAAAGTGGACAGACACAGTAAAATTGTTGAGCTGATCGGAAAATACCAGATCGAAACGCAGGAGGAGCTGGCCGCATATCTGAAGGAGGCCGGGTACCAGGTGACTCAGGCGACCGTTTCCAGAGATATCCGGGAGCTGAAGCTCACGAAGGTACAGAAGGCAAACGGAAGACAATGCTATTCGATCATGCAGTCTCAGCGCGATTTCGGAGAAAAGTATCTGAGGATCTTAAGAGATTGCTACGTGTCCATGGACATGGCTCAGAACATTCTTGTAATCAAGACCGTGTCCGGTATGGCTATGGCAGTGGCGGAGGCGCTCGACGTGATCGGATTCCATGAGATCGTGGGCTGTGTGGCCGGCGATAACACGATCATGTGCGCGGTCCGCACGGTGGATGACACGATCATTCTCATGGACAAGTTAAAAAAGATTATTTCCGAAGAGAACTGATACCGAAAGGAATTGAGGTGGGTATATGCTGCTTGGCCTGAATGTGAAAAACCTGGCGCTGATCGAGAAGGCGGAGGTTGAGTTTGCCGGGGGCTTAAACATACTGACAGGAGAAACCGGCGCCGGTAAATCCATTATTATCGGATCTGTGGGACTGGCGCTGGGAGGAAAGGCGTCAAAGGATATGATCCGGCAGGGGGAGGAGAGCGCCTCGGTGGAGCTCCTCTTCTCTGTGGACGATGAAAAAAAGCGGGAGGCACTGAAAACTCTCGACGTGACGCCCGATGAGGACGGACTTTTAATTATTTCGAAAAAGATCACGCAGGCGCGGAGTATCAGCCGGATCAATGACGAGACCGTCACGACGGCCAGACTGAGGGCTGTGACCGGTCTGCTTCTGGACATGCACGGACAGCATGATCATCAATCGCTTCTTCACAGGCAGAAGCATCTGGAAATTCTGGATGAGTATTCCCGGAGTGAGACGCAACAACTGAAAAAACAGGTGGCAGACGGATACCGGACGTATCAGTCTCTTAAGAGCGCCATGGAGAGTTTTTCCCTGGACGCCGAGGGACGGCGCAGAGAAGCGGACTTTACGAGATTTGAGATTGATGAGATCGAGAATGCGGGGATCCGTCCCGGCGAGGAGGAGGAACTGTCTGCTCGGTACCGGAAATATGTCCATGGTCAGAAAATCGTTTCCAGCATGCAGACAGCTGCCAGAGCCGTGGACAACGAGGAGATCGGCCGGGCGCTGCGGGAGGTGGAGAGCGTTGTTGCCTACGACGACGGCCTTAAGGAGATCCATGACAGTCTGGCGGACGCGGAGAGCATTTTAAACGATCTTGGCCGCGCCATCTCCGATTATATGAATGAAATGGAGTTTGACGAGGAAGAATTTAAGAAGACGGAGAGCCGCCTCGACTTTATCCGGAGCCTCATGGCAAAATACGGAAATACAGAGGAGGCTGTGCTGTCGGCGCTGGCGGAAAAGAAGGAAACGCTTGCGAGGCTGGAACATTACGACGAGCTGGCGGAAAAGGCGAGAAAGGAGTTCTGGGCGCAGGAACGGAAAATGCTGGATCTCTGTGAGAAACTTTCTGCGGCGAGAATGGCGGCGGCAAAGGTCCTTGAGGAGCGGATCCGCGCCGAGCTTCTGGATTTAAATTTCCTCCATGTGGATTTTAAAATTGAAGTCCGGAGACTTCCGGAGTTTAACGCGTCGGGCTTCGACGAGGTGGAATTTTTAATTTCCACCAACCCGGGCAGCATTCCGCCGAGACCGCTCGGAGAGGTGGCTTCCGGCGGCGAGCTTTCCAGAATCATGTTGGCGATCAAGACAGTATTGGCCGACACCGACGATATTCCCACACTGATCTTCGACGAGATCGACACGGGAATCAGCGGACGGACCGCCCAGAAGGTGTCGGAGCGTCTTTCTTATATTGCGGGAAAGCATCAGGTTTTATGCATCACGCACTTGCCGCAGATCGCGGCCATGGCGGACACGCACTTCGAGATCAAAAAGACCGTGGAAAACGGTAAGACCGTGACCAGGATCCACCGGCTTGATCCGGAGGAACAGGTGGAGGAGCTCGCGAGACTTCTCGGCGGCGCGGAGATCACAGAGGCCGTGAAGGAGAATGCAAGAGAGATGAAGCGGCTGGCAGAGGAAAAGAAAAAAGGATTAAAAAGAAGAGAAATGAATCACAGCTAAAAACTGACAGGCTGAAAACCGAACAGCAACACATACTAGGAGAGGAGCAAATCACTGCCCTCTCCT
>JALEWG010000157.1 GCA_022788065.1 Lachnospiraceae bacterium
ATATTTTCCTCAATCGTATGCTTTGTGATCAGTTTGAACACAGTCACCTGGTTCTCCTGTCCGATCCTGTGCGCGCGGTCCGTGGCCTGATTCTGGGCTGCCACATTCCACCACGGGTCATAGTGGATCACCACATCTGCGGCCGTCAGATTCAGTCCCGTTCCTCCTGCCTTTAACGAGATCAGAAACACCTTCACATCGTCCTTCTGGAACGAGGAGGCCATCTGGACCCGTTCCTTCTTCGGAGTGGCTCCGGTCAGCATGTAAAACGAGATTTTTTCCTTTTCCAGCCTCTTTGCGATCAGCTCCAGCATGGAGGTAAACTGGGAAAACAAAAGGATTTTGTGACCTGCGCCCGTTCCGTTTTCCAGAAGCTCCATGCAGGTCTCGAGCTTTGCCGAACCGCCTTTATATCCGGAATAGCAAAGGGACGGCTCACAGCAGATCTGTCTTAACTTCATGAGCTCCGTCAGGATCTGCATGCGGTCTTTGCCGTAATCCGCGTCATTGCCCGTAAGCAGCTGTTCTTTGAGCTTCATCGCACTAGCCTGATAGAGCTTCTTCTGCTCCCCCTCCATGGCCGAGTAAAGTACCGTTTCCAGTTTATCCGGGAGCTCCTTTAATACATCCTTTTTCAGCCGCCTTAAAAGGAACGGTCCCGTCAGTTTCCGGAGCGAGGAAAGCACCTCCATGTCCTGCTCCCTGACGATCGGGATCTCAAACCGCTTTCTGAATTTCTGGGCTGTAAACAGAAAGCCCGGCATCAGAAAGTCAAAAATACTCCACAGTTCGCCCAGATGATTCTCGATGGGCGTTCCCGTGAGCGCAAATCTGGTTCTGGCAGTAACGGCCTTCACGGCTTTGGCCGCCTGCGTCGACGCGTTTTTGATATACTGCGCCTCGTCGATGACCTGGAAACGGAACTCCCGGTCCAGGTAGAAAGCAATGTCCCGCTTCAGGAGATCATAGGATGTGATCACCACATCGCAGCCGGCAAACCGTTCTTCCTTCGGGACAGAAAGGATCTCTTCCCTCTCGCTCTGACTGCCCGCCACAGTCTTCACAAGAAGCTCCGGCGCAAAAGTCCGGATCTCATTTTCCCAGTTGTAGACAAGGGAAGCCGGGCATACGATCAGGGAAACTCCCTGTCCGTGCAGTTTCTCATCCAAAAGAAGCGCGATGATCTGGACTGTCTTTCCGAGTCCCATTTCATCCGCCAGAATTCCTCCGAACCCATAGGCGTCCAGACTTTTGAGCCACCGGTATCCCACCTTCTGGTACCCTCTGAGGACCGAATTCATGCTTTCCGGAATCTCATACTCACTGTCCTCCACATCCTTCATCCCGCGGACAAGAGCCTTGAACAGCTGATCCCGGTAGAAGCTCACGCTCCGGTCTTCCTTTAACACCGCATCCAGATACATGGCACGATACATGGGAAGCTTCATGGCGCCCGCATCCGCGAATTCTTTCTCCATATCCAGGCTCTTCGCCAGCTTTGACATGGTGAGCAGGCCGTCGTCTCCCAGCGTCAGGAAATCCCCGTTCCTCATGCGGTAAAACTTTTTCTTCGCCTCGTATCCCGCGAGCACGGCCGCCAGCTCTTCCTTCGGAATCCCTCCTGTATCCACTTCCAGCTCCAGCCAGCTTCCCGTGGCCCTGACACGGACCGCCACACTGGCAGGAGGCAGCACACGGATCTTTTTAAAGGCTTCCGACACAAACACATCGCCCAGTTCCATGAACTCGGCCATTCCCTCCGACACCAGGCGGTACACCGCCTCGTCGTCCCGCCGGATCACCAGATTCTTTGTCCCATCCTCCGAATATTTAAAATACCTGGTGATCAGCTGGCTTACACGGAATTCGCCGGGGACGTCCCGGCAGATCTCTCGCGGCACATTTTCATCATCGAGCGGATGGAAAGAGTAATCGCCGTAGGACAGCTCCGGGCTGAGGCTTACAGATTCCGGTCCGTCACTGTCAAACCGGAATTTTACCTTCAATTCATCCGGGCGGTACTGTTCCAGATCCAGCTCCCGGGTCATTAACAGGCCAAGAAACTCCAGCTTCTTCAAAACACGTTCATAGAAAAGCGGCATATCACGGTCATTGATGCTGACCTCGCGCTCGGCGTCGCTTCCCATGACCATGTACTCCATGATAACAGAAAGCGCCTGCGTAAATTCCGGATCACAGCGGCAGATGGTTTTACTGTCCGCAACAAAAAGACTCTTTTCCCCCGGAAATGCCAGAATATCCCCGGGTACCGTAAGCTTCACCCCGTCTTTTCCTGTCTTTTCCGCAAGGAATTCGAACTGCGGGTTCTCCCCTGTGACCGTCAGCATCTTTTTTTCCTTCCGCGCGGTCTCGCACTCGATCGTTTTTCCGGTCATCAACGTAAAAAACTGCTCTCTTCCCGACTTGCCGAGTGTCAGCTCCGAGAGCACCGGCTCCGTGTCCCATGCTCCTTTCCGGAACTGGGCATAATGATCCCTGTAGCTGCCCACCATCTCCATCACAAGAAGCACCAGCGGGCGGCATTCCTCCTCAAAGGCGTCCATGCTGTGGTGGAAGGACAGCCCTTTTCCGTACTCCACAAAACGTTCAAACTCCACCGCCTGCGTGAAGGTCACCAGATCCCGGACCGGATACATCTTTCCTTTTCCGATCAGAAAACGCACCTTCACACGGTCTCTTGACAGGGAAAGCACCGGTACGAGCCGGACGGTTCCCGCCTCCCCTGCTCCCATAATGCGGCTCACCTCACGGTTTGTGTATTCCCGCACCATGAAGCGGATTTTCTGGGATGTGGATACCGGGCGGAGTGTCTTCTCCCTCTCCTTTTTTAACTGCTCCTCAAGCACCGCGCGGCAATGGACACAGAGTTTTTCCGTTCCCTTCACATTTCCGCAGGCGACAGAACATACTCCCAGTTTTTTCCCGTTTTCATCCACATGCGAACAAGAGTAGTCATAAATCTGACTACCCTTGCGAAAAATACAGACGAGGTAATGTTCCCCGCCATCCGTAACGGTTCCTTTTATTTCTGTTTCCCCTTTCCAGAAGGTTTCTGCCGAAAGTCCGCTTACTTCCATAAGGATGCCTCCGTTGCTCTGCGGCTGTCGCCGCTTCTTTACGCCTGCCGGAAAGGAACTCTCCGACTGCGTTTACATTCTCTCAGGCGCTTCGAATCCGAGCAGATCGATGCAGGTGAGAAGTACACTTCTTGTAAGAGTCACGAGCTCGATATAGCCGGCCTGCTTTTTCCGGTCTTCCTCCGCAATGATCTTTGTTTCGTGGTAGAAATGGTTCAGTGCGTTGGAAAGCTCATAGATATACGCACAGATCTTATGCGGAGCCAGCTCCTCATAGCTGGTTTCCATGACCTCGCTGAATCTCGACAGTGCGAGTGTCAGCGTTTTTTCCGGCTCTGTCGCCGGCGGGAGGATGGAGGTCTCGTTTGCAGCCTCGCAGGTCTGTTCAAATTTCTTTAAGATCGAGTTGATGCGCGCGATCGTGTAAAGGATATACGGGCCGGTATTTCCCTCAAAGGAGGTGAACCGGTCAATATCGAACACATAGTCCTTCGTTGCCTGGTTGGAAAGATCCCCGTATTTCAGTGCGGCAAGACCGACGATCTTCGCGGTCTCCTTCGCCTCCTCCTCTTCAATGGTACGGTTTTCCATAATTCTTCTGAAGGCTGCGTCGCTGATGTCGGCGATCAGGTGCTCCAGCCGCATAACGCCGCCCTCTCTCGTCTTAAAGGGCTTGCCGTCCTTTCCGTTCATGGTTCCGAAGCCGACAAAATCCATGCGGCGGTCCGGCGCTACGATTCCCGCTTTCTTTGCCACACGGAATACCTGGGTAAAGTGCAGCTCCTGGCGCTTATCCACCACGTAAATGTAGTGATCCGGCTTAAAATCCTGCTCTCTCTCAACGATCGTCGCCAGATCGGAGGTCGCATACAGTGCGGCTCCGTCGGATTTCCTCACGATACACGGCGGAAGCTCCTTGGTATCGGTCTCCTCGGCAATATCCACGACGAGCGCGCCCTGGCTCTCGTAAGCCAGTCCCTGATCGATCAGGTTCTGGATCATACCCGGAATATAGGGCTGCGCGTCGCTTTCCCCTTTCCAGAGATCAAACTCCACATTCAGATTCGAATAGTTCTTTTTCAGATCCTTCAGGGAAACGTTCATAATATGCTGCCAGATCGCGCGGTACGGCGCATATCCGCTCTGGAGTTTGAAGGTCGCCTCCTGCGCCCGCTCCCTAAACGCCTCGTCTACCTTGGATTTGGAGCTGGCGGCCGGGTAGATCTCCTCCAGCTCAGAGATCGTAAACGGTGCTTCCTTCGGGTATTCTCCGGAGAAGCTTTCATCAAAATATGGAAGTTCCGGTTTTCTGTCCTTTAACTCCTCGATGATCAGACCCATCTGCAGGCCCCAGTCGCCGAGATGCACATCTCCGATCACATGGTGTCCCATAAAGCGGCCCATCCGCTTGATCGCCTCTCCGATCACAGCCGCCCGCAAGTGTCCCACATGGAGCGGCTTCGCCACATTGGCTCCGCCGTAATCCACGATCACGGTTTTCGGATCGGAAACGGTCTCCATTCCCAGCTTTTCACTGTTTTTCATGCCGTTCATATATTCCGCAAGGAAGTCTTTGCTGATTTTTAGATTAATAAATCCCGGCATCACCGCATTCACTTCCTCAAAGCATCTGCTGTCCTGAAGCTTTTCCACCACGCTGTTCGCGATATCGATGGGCTTCTTTTTATAGACCTTTGCCGCTGCCATTGCCCCGTTGCACTGGTATTCACAGAGATCCGGACGGTTGGACAGCGTTACCTTTGCGTAGGATTCATCATAGCCTCCCGCCGCAAACGCCTGCTTCATCTCATCTGTAATGAAATCAAGAAATTTTTTCATCTGATTTTCTCCTTGCCTCTATTCATGAGCTGCGCCTTTTCGCATGATTCTCCTGCCGGCACAGCATTTTTCGCAGATATGTTATTATACCGCATCCCGGAAGAAAAATCCAGTCCAATTCCGGATTCGCCGCAAAAATTGCCTCAATCTATACCGGCCCCGCCTCGTGAACCGTATTCAATTTTTCAATTAGACTTTCCCGTCTGCCGATGCTATGATTTTCTTAAGATACAATGGAGGCAGATATGGTGAAAATACATGATTATCCATGCAGATACGACAGTGGTTCCGGCCTGGGACTATCAGACAAAGACCTGGATCGCTTTCCGTTTCCGGATTCCTATTTAAAGATGGAACCCATGGCGGATCTGGCCCGTGCCGTGAGAATCGGGCGCGGCATGGCTGTTTCCGTGCTTCCGTTCTGTCATACGCTGGAAGCGGAGGCCCTGGGCGCCAATATCCTGCCCGGAAACCGCAGGTGCACGCCGAGAGCCGGAAGGCCGTGCCTTTTGTCGGCGGAAGAGCTTTTTCGTCTGCCCGCTCTGGATCTTGACACCCCCAGACTCCGGGAAACACTTGCCGCATGCCGGCTTTTAAAGGATCGCGGGGAACCGGTGCTGTTTCAGATCTCCGGACCGCTTACGATCTTTAACAGTCTGCTCCCGACCGATCTTCTGTTTTTTACCCTGCAAAAGCAATACGACGCCATGACAAAGCTCTTCTGTCGCACCGGACGCGATCTGATCCGCCTGATGGAAGCCGCTTTGGATTCCGGCGCCGATCTGATCAGCTACGCCGACCCCATGAACTCTGTGGGAATCCTTGGACCTAAACTGACAGAAAAAATCAGCCGCGATTTCACCGCTCCGTTTCTTTCGGATGCAAACCGCGCGCTGGACCGGGAAGCGCTCATCCTCCTCTGCCCGAAAACAGCTCTCGCCCTCACCGGCTCAGGCCTGGCAGAGTGGACCCCGCATCCGCTGCCATCGTCGTGCGCCTATGACCTGGCGGCACTAAAGCTGAAAGGAAAAGTCCGGTTCGGCGGACAGGCCTGTGTGAAAACACGGACCGTTTCGGATGTCTTCCAGGAACTGATTCTTCGAAATATAACCGATCAGGAGGAACCGATATGACAGCAAAAGAACGACTGGCCGCAATATTAAATCATCAAACCAGTGACCGCCCCGCCTGCATCTGCCCGGGAGGCATGATGAACATGGTGACGGCGGGACTCATGGAGGCCTCCTCCTCATGGCTCCCGGAGGCACACCGGGACGCACGCAGGATGGCCGCTCTCGCAGAGGCCGCATACAAAAACGGCTGCTTTGAAAATGTCGGAGTCCCGTTCTGCATGACCGTGGAAGCGGAGGGAATGGGAGCAAAAGCCGATCTTGGAAACAACATTACAGAACCGAGGATCACAGCGTATGCCATCCGCTCCGTCAGTGAGACAGACCGCCTGAGCGAGCTGGATCTCGGATCCGGCAGAGCAAAAACCGTCCTCGACGCGCTGAAGATCCTGAAATCAGACTGCCCTGATGTGCCTGTCATCGGCAATCTGACCGGACCGGTCAGCACCGCCACGTCTCTTCTGGAGCCCATGATATTTTACCGGGAGTTAAGGAAGAAGAACCGGGAATCCCACGTCTTTATGGACTTTGTGACCGGACAGCTCCTGCGGTTCGGTCTGGCGCAGATCGAGGCCGGCGCCGACTGCATCGCCATTTCCGACCCGGGCGGAACCGGGGAGATCCTGGGACCGAAATACTTCTCTGAATTTGCGGTTCCCTGCCTCAACCGTCTCGTGGATACGTTCCGTGAAAGGGGAGTCGGCACCATTGTCCACATCTGCGGCCAGATGAGCCCGGTATACCGGGAAGTCTCCGGGATCCGAAGCCATGCCTTAAGCTTCGACTCGGTCGTCTCCATGAAATCGGCAAGAGAACACCTGCCTGACCGGGTCCTCATGGGAAACGTCAGCACCTACGCGCTGGAATTCGGGGATCCGGAAAAAATATCGGCACTCACAAAAAACTGCCTGGAAAGCGGCGCAGACATCCTGGCTCCCGCATGCGGACTCGGTATGAAAACGCCGCTCGCAAATGAGCAGGCGATCCTGTCCTGCCTGAAAGAGGTGTACCATGGCTAATGTCACCATATCCCGGGGGCCGGATGAGTCCTCCTGCCGGACAGTCTCCTGCGAGACCGGCATAGTCCTCATGGACGTCCTGACCGGAGCCGGCGTTTTCACCGAAAGCCCCTGCGGCGGCCGCGGCATCTGCGGCAAATGCAAAGTGCGCATCTGTCCGCAGGGCGACCCCGGATCCCCGGGCACAGAGCTTACGGAGGCGGAGCGGTCGCTCCTGAAGCCGGAAGAAATCGCCTCCGGGATCCGTCTGGCCTGCATGACAAGGATCACCGGCGACTGTCTGGTAGAGCTTCCGGAGACCGGAAAGGAACAGCGCATCCTCACGGACGGCTATCTTCCGGAGTTTATCCGCGATCATAGGGAAGGCTACGGGATCGCGGCCGATATCGGCACAACTACGATCGCTATGTCGCTGATCGATCTTGCGAGCGGAAAAGAGCTTTCAACGGCCTCCGCCGTCAACGCCCAGAAGCAGTACGGCCTCGATGTGCTCTCCCGCATCAGTTTTGAAACGGAACACGGCGACAATGCAGTCCATATCCTTCAGAAGGTCCTCGTTGATTCCTGCAGCAGCCTGATCCGTGAAGTCTGCGGCAGTGCCGGCGTAGCTCCGGACTGTCTGAAAGAGATCGTCATTGCCGCCAACTGCTGCATGACTCACATGCTGTTAGGACGAAACGCGACCGGGCTCGGAAAGGCGCCCTACACGCCGGTCTTTACAGAGGCGCAGAGTTTACCGGCACGGGAAATCGGTCTGAAAGCCGGTCCGGATACCGTTCTTTACTGCCTCCCGCAGGTCTCCGCCTATATCGGCGGCGACATCGTGGCCGGCGCCGCAGTCTGCCGTCTGAATGCCCGGACGGGAAATGTGCTCTTTATTGACGTCGGAACCAACGGAGAGATCGTGCTGGCACGCAACGGCCGGCTCCTATGCTGCTCCTGCGCGGCCGGGCCGGCACTGGAGGGCATGAACATCAGCTGCGGAATGAGAGCTTCCGAGGGTGCGGTCGAGGATGTCCGGATCGGAACGCAGGCAGAGCTTACGACCATCGGAGGCACGCCTCCCGCAGGCCTGTGCGGAAGCGGGATCCTGGCTGCCGTGCGTGAACTGTTAAAAGGCGGATACATAAAAAAATCAGGAGCTTTTGTCGCACTATCGGACCAGCCGGAACCGGCTCTTCTGCGGGTCTGCGGCACGAGGCGGGAGGCTGTTCTGAACAGATCCCCCGAACTGGTCGTGACCCAGGACGACGTCCGGCAGGTACAGCTCGCCAAGGGAGCGATCCTCTCCGGTTTCCGTGTTCTTCTGCGGGAGGCCGGGATCGCCATGGAAGACCTGGATCAGGTGATCGTTGCCGGTCAGTTCGGAGCACATCTTCCGGCGGAATCTCTCACGGGCACAGGAATTCTTCCGGAAGAGCTGAAAGACCGGATCGTTTACGCAGGCAACACTTCCAGGTCAGGCGCCTGTATGGCTCTGCTCTCTTTGGAGGAGCGCAGGAACATGGAAGCTCTCGCAAAAGAGATGGACTACACAGATTTGGCCCGGACCGCGGATTATGAGAGAATTTTCGCCGGTTCCATGAAGTTTCCGGCGGGTGTATGACAATACAGAGGGGAATCAGAATGGAAAAAGAACAGTTATTTCAGAAAATCAGTGACAATGTGGTGGAAATGGAAGATGAGATCGTAGAGGACCTTTGCAGACAGGCTCTGGACGAAGGCTTTGACGCTGCGGAGACCATAAACTGCGGATTGATTCCGGGAATGGACCGGGTCGGAGTCCTGTATGAGGAAGGTGAGTACTTCCTTCCGGAGGTTCTGACCGCGTCCTGCGCGTTAAACGCCGGTCTCGATATCCTGCGTCCGCACATCAGAAAAGAGGAAACCGGCAGCCGGATAAAGATCGTGATCGGAGTTGTCGAAGGGGACACCCATGATATCGGGAAAAATCTTGTGAAGATCATGGCGGAATCGGCAGGCATTGAAGTGATCGACCTGGGACGCGACGTCCCGCTGAACGATTTTATTGACACAGCCGAGCGGGAACACTGCGACATTATCTGCATGTCCACGCTGATGACCACCACGATGCCGGGAATGAAGCAGATCATCGATCAGTTAAAAGAACGGGATCTCAGGGACAAATACAAAGTTATGATCGGCGGCGGTCCCGTATCCCAGAAATTTGCGGATGAAATCGGTGCGGACGCGTACACGGCGGATGCCGCCGCGGCAGTCCGGAAAATGAAAGAACTGAAAGGACGGATCTAGATGACAGAATCATATCTTCACGGACTTAAAATTCCAAAAGATCAGCTGACTCCGCTGGAACGCATGAAGCTTTTTGACGAGGGAAAGGAGATCGACCGGATCCCCTGCTGCCTCGACACGGGGGAGACCATGGCGCCGATGTTAAACATCCCCATCGACGAATATTATCACTCCTCCGAAAAGATGTGCCTGCTGGAAGAGTGGCTCTTTGAAACCTTCCGTTCCGACGGCGTGGGCCTGTCCACGACTCTCCGGGGCATGGCGGAAGCTATGGGATCCGAGATCCGCTATTTTTCCGACAACATCGCCCAGTTAAAGACGCCGGCGCTCACACTGAAAACCATCGATAACGCCCGACTCATCGATGTGGAAAAGGACGGAAGGCTCCCGATCATCCTGGAGGGGATCCGTATGGTAAAAAAGAAGCTGGGACATCTGGTTCCGGTAAGCGCCACTGTGACCGGACCTTTTACAGTCGCCGCCATGGTACTTGGAACGGAACATCTTTTGATCGGCATGATCAGAAAACCGGAAAAAATCAAACAGCTGATGGAAGTCATCGTCGAAAATAACAACCGGTATATCAGCCGTCTGATCGACCTGGAGGTCGGAATCGGCTTTGCCGATCCGGTCAGCTCCACTTCCCTGATCAGCGTGGAGCAGTACAAAGAATTCTCGCTTCCGTATTTTAAAAAGAATGTGGATTTTATACGATCTCACGGAAGAGGCTGCGGCCTCCATATCTGCGGAACCAGCCGGGGACTCTGGGAGCTTTTAAATGAAACGGGAATCGGGACCTTCGGCCTCGACAATGTCGAGGATCTCTCCGTGGCAAAGGAGATCCTCGGTCCCCATATGTGTATCCAGGGCAACGTTCCGCCTGTGGAAATCATGCGATACGGCACGCCGGTGGATGTCCTGCGGTCCGCAGAGGACTGCATTAAAAAGGGCCGCGGATCGGCAAATGGCTATGTCCTGACCTCCGGCTGTCAGATGCCGGTCCATACTCCTGCGGAAAATATGCAGGCACTGATGGATGCGGCCCGCATATACGGATCATTTTAACTCAGATTATATCTCCTGTATCACAGAGAAGCCGCCGTATCCGGGGGAATCCAGTTCCCCGGTTGCGGCGGCTCCTTCATGAAGGGGGCGATCATCTCTGTTTATCTGTCTTTCGTAAATTTGGTGACTGAAACAATAATAGCCGTACAGCCAATCAGGCCGATCACGTTCGGAAGTACCATCAGCTGGTTAAACATATCGGACAGCTCCCAAACCAGGTCGGAGGAAGTGATGGTGCCCAGGAAAATGAATACCAGAGAGATCACGGTGTAAACCGTAACGCCTTTTTTTCCGAACAGATATTCCATATTGATCTTGCCGAACATATTCCAGCTGAGTACCGTAGAGAACGCAAAGAAGAACAGTGCGATTGCTACGAATTTCGCGCCGAGATTTGCGCCGAAAACGGTACCGAATGCTGTCTGTGCCAGATTGGTCTTATTGATGACTTCGGTAACTGCGCCTGTATATCCGTTTGCTAACGGGCCGTCAGCCGTATACAGCGTGCAGATGATAACGAGTGCGTTCAGTGTCAGAACAATGAAGGTATCGATGAAAACACCGATCATTGCCACACAGCCCTGCTCGTGAGGTTCCTTCACGTTCGCCTGCGCGTGCGCGTGCGGTGTGGAACCCATACCGGCTTCGTTGGAGAACAGGCCGCGCTTTGCGCCCTGGCTCAGAGCAACTTTAAGGGCCGTACCGAATGCGCCGCCGATGATAGCCTGCGGTTGGAACGCATACTTGAAGATCATACCGATGGTGGCCGGAACGTACCGGATACGCATAACCAGAACGATCAGTCCGCCCAACAGGAATAATGCAGCCATGACCGGAACGATCTTTTCCGTAACGGAAGCCAGACGCTGTACGCCGCCCATAAAGATAAATCCGCAGATCACTACCAGAATGACACCGATAATCCAGGCAGGAACTCCGAACGCCGTATTGAATGTGGAGCCGATGGAGTTGGACTGAACCATACATCCGAAGAAGCCCAGCGCCAGAATAATGGCAACCGCAAAGAAACCTGCGAGGAATTTTCCGAAGCCTCCCTTAAACGCGGTCTGAATGTAGTAAACCGGACCGCCGAGGATCTGGCCGTCCTCATTCTTGATACGGGTCTTCTGTGCCAGTACGGCCTCCGCGTAGATCGTCGCCATTCCGAAGAACGCGATGACCCACATCCAGAAGATCGCTCCCGGGCCGCCTGTTAAGATTGCGCCGGATGCGCCGACAATATTGCCGGTACCGACCTGTGCCGCGATTGCTGTGGCAAGTGCCTGGAATGAGCTCATACCGCTCTCATGCTTTTTGCCGTTTAATGTAAGATTGCCGAAAACTTTTTTCATGCCCTCACCGAAACAGCGGACCTGTACAAACTTTGTTTTGAAGCTGAAAAACAGGCCTGCTCCGAGGAGCAGGACGATCAGCACATAGTCGGACAGATATCCGTTAATTTTCTGTACGCCAGGCAGTAACGCATTGTTTAAAGCTTGCATTGTGTTTCCCTCCCATTTTTGGATGTGGGGTGTTACATATGCAATAAAATCCTTAAAATCTCCCCCTCCCGGCATATGCGTTCCATATGGAGACCTTACCCATTCAGCCTCCGATATCTTACCCCATAGATATCTTTTTTCAATAGAAAGTATATGCCGCTATAGATTTTATCGATTACAATATCAATATATCATACGTTGAAAAAGGTGTCAATTTTAGAATCTTTTTACTTTTTTATATATTTCATGGTAAAATTAACCGATGCCATTGCGTCTTTGCAGTAACCGTCGGCTCCGATGGAATCTGCGTACTCCTGCGTCAGCACCGCGCCGCCGACCATGATCTTCACCCACGGAGCCTGCTGCCGGATCTGCCTGATGGTCTCCTCCATGGAAGGCACCGTGGTCGTCATGAGGGCGCTGAGTCCCACCACCGGCACATGCTCCTTCACGGCCTGTTCCACGATGGCTTCCGGAGGCACATCCCGTCCCAGATCGATCACGTCAAAGCTGTAATTTTCCAATAGCACCCGGACAATATTTTTTCCGATGTCATGGATGTCGCCTTTTACGGTGGCGAGGATCACCTTCCCTCGCTTTTCTTCAACCGCTCCCGTTTCCGTCATCCGTTCCTTCACCGCGGCAAATGCAGCCTTTGCAGCCTCCGCACTCATGAGAAGCTGCGGAAGGAAAACACTTCCTGCCTCAAAGCCTTTTCCGACTTCGTCCAGTGCCGGGATCATCTCCTCGTTGATCACAGAGAGTGGCTCCCGGACGTTCAATTCCGTGGCGGCCGCCTGTGCGGCTTCCTTCACCATCCCTTTGATAATACTCTTTTTTAACGCGGAGATCTGCTCTTTTTTGCCCGGATCAGAAGCGCCGGCCGGTTCCTTCCTCTGCCCGGCGATATTCTCTGTTCCCGATAATTTTACGGCTTCTTTTTCCCGTTTCTTTGCCGCTTCTTTCTCTGCATAGGCGCCGATATACCGCCCGCAGTTTTCATCCTGTGCCGTCAGCACGAGAAAGCTGTCGTAAACGGCCATCATGGCCTCGGAATTGGGGTTAATGATTCCGGCTGACAGCCCGCTTTTTAGCGCCATCAGGAAAAAGGCCGAATTGATCTGTTCCCGGAGAGGCAGTCCGAACGATACGTTGGAAACACCCAGAACTGTCTTCCCGCCGTATTCCTCTGTGATTCTTCTCACAGTCTCCAGTGTGGTAAGCGCGCCGTTTTTATCTGAGCTGACTGCCATACAGAGAGCATCGATCAAAATGTCCTCTTTCGCGATTCCGTAGGATGCCGCCGTCCGGTAGATTTTTTCGGCCACAGCGATCCTGCCCTCCGCGGTCTCCGGAATTCCGCTCTCATCGAGACAGAGCGCCACGACCACTCCGCCGTACTTTTTCACCAGTGGAAAGACGGCCTCCATCACCTCTCTCTTTCCGTTCACCGAATTCACCAGCGGTTTTCCGTTGTAGATCCTCATGGCCTGCTCCATGGCCTTCACGTCGGAGGTATCGATCTGCAGCGGGAGATCCAGGACGCTCTGAAGTTCCTTTACGACTGCGCACATCATCTCCGTCTCGTCGATCCCGGGAAGACCCACATTGACGTCGAGCACGTCGGCCCCTCTCTCCTGCTGGGCCGCGCCCACATTCAGGATATAGGACAGATCCTTCTCCCTTAGTGCCTGCTTAAACCTCGGCTTTCCGGTCGGGTTGATCCGCTCCCCGATCACCACCGGCCGCCCTCCGAATGTGACTGCATGGGAATAGGAAGAGATGACCGTGCGTTTTTTATTAGTCACTTCCGGCAGCGGAATTTGCTCACAGAGTGCCCGCATTTTCCGGATATGCTCCGGCGTCGTTCCGCAGCATCCTCCGAGAACCGAAGCGCCGCTCTCTGCGATCCTGCACATTTCCTCTGCAAACGTGTCGGAGTCGATATCATAGACAGTGACTCCGTTTTCACTTCGCGGAAGGCCTGCGTTGGGATTGACGAGGATCGGGACAGATGCCACAGCGGCCATCTGCTTAACAAACGGAAGGAGCTGTA
Organism: Lachnospiraceae bacterium; assembly: GCA_022788065.1. Lineage (GTDB taxonomy): Bacteria > Bacillota > Clostridia > Lachnospirales > Lachnospiraceae > SUG393. Next base: position 13,984 of record JALEWG010000157.1, read on the forward strand.
CCGGGCCAAGGCCGCAGTTTAAGCCGATCGCATCAACTCCAAGTCCTTCTAAGAGAGCTGTCACCGCTTCCACATTGCCTCCGGTCAGCATTTTTCCCTTTTCATCAAGCGTCACCGTGGCGAATACCGGCAGATCACTTGCCTCCTTCGCTGCAAGGACAGCTGCCTTTAGCTCATAGCTGTCCCCCATGGTCTCAATAATGATCAGATCCGCGCCCGCGTTCGCGCCCGCACGGACCACTTCCTTATAAACCTCACAGGCATCCTCGAATTCCAGCGTCCCGTAAGGCGCCAGGAGCTTGCCGGTGGGACCCATGTCCAGTGCCGCATAGCCGCGGCCGGCCTTTCTTACCGCGTTTTTCGCAAGAGACACGGCGGCAGTCACGATCTCGTCCACCGTATGTCCCGTCGCTTCATTATATTTAAACCGGTTTGCGCCGAACGTATTCGCCGTCACCACGTCGGCTCCGGCCTCCAGATATTCCAGATGGATCTCCTCGATGATCTCCGGCCGTTCCAGATTCCAGATCTCCGGCAGCTCCCCCGGTCGAAGTCCCCGGGCCTGCAAAAGACTTCCCATGCCTCCGTCAAAAAATAATCTTCTCTTTTTCAGTTCTTCCCGAATACTCATCGAAATCCTCCTGTTTTCTGGTCTTATCTCTGCTTTTCCTGTCCGCCTGCGCCGGATTTCGCTCTCCGGTACGGGCACTCTCTCTTTTCACAAACCTCACAGCCCTCCGGTCGGCACGGCTCCTCCTTCTCACTGATCCCGATTACCGCCGTGACCGTCTTTGTGGGCAGCATGAGTCCGCCCTCTGTCAGTGTGATCCCGATCCGCTTTCCTGCCTCCAGCCCGTCGAGCAGCTCTTTCTGGCAGGAAAGAGAAAAATCTCCGTAGCCCGGCGAAAATCTCGGGCGCAGATAAAGTCCTCTCTTTTCATACTCTTCCTTCCAGCCCGCACAGAGCTCATTGCAGTACGCTTCGATCATTGCGGCGGCCGCTGCCTGTAAAATCACAGCCTTTGTGACAGAAAGCTTCCCGTAACGGTTTAAAAGGCGGTCCACACTGCTTCCCAGTGTTGCAGCCATCACAAGAACCCGGCCGCACCCGCCCAGGTTTTTTAATAAATGTTTACTTTTTGTACGGAAACACCCTCCATCAATGGTTCCGTCCTCTGCCGTTATCAGCGGATACTCTCTCATGAGGCTCCGGCAGTTCGCCGCCTGTTCCAGTTCCCTCACACATTCCTCTGCCAGATTCCGGACTGTCTCATCCGCCTCATGCCCGCCGTATCCGAGATAACGGAAGATTTCCTTTCTATTAATCTCCATTTCAGTCTCCCGCCGGTAATCCGAAAATCCCTAGATAAGGATCTCAGACAGGCTGCTCTTGATCTGTGCCGCTACATCAGGCTTGTTCATCGAGTAAATATGGACTGCGTGCACGCCGTTGGCGATCAGGTCGATGATCTGCTCGGTTGCATATGCCACGCCCGCCTGACGCATAGCTGCCGGATTATCCCCGAACTTATCCGCGATAGCTTTGAATCTTGCCGGAAGAATCGTTCCCGACATGGAACAGATCCGCTTGATCTGTTTCGCATTAGTCACCGGCATGATTCCCGCGATCACCGGAGTCATGATCCCTTTATCTCTCACGCGGTAGAGGAAATTGTAGAAAATATCGTTGTCAAAAAACATCTGTGTAGTAAGGAAATCACAGCCTGCATCAACCTTTTCCTTCAGATGGATCAGGTCCTCCTCCTTGTTTCTGGACTCCACGTGTCCCTCAGGATAACAGGCTCCGCCGATACAGAAATCCCCCATCGTTTTCAGATCATAGATCAGCTCGCTGGCATACCGGTAGTCATGCTCCACCTGCCCGTCTGCCGGAATATCCCCGCGCAGCGCCAGAATGTTCTCAATCCCGTTCTCCTTCAGCCGCTCCACCATACTCCGGACATGCTCCTTCGTGGACGTCACACAGGACAGATGCGCCAGCGCCGTCACTCCGTAGTCTCTCATCAGACCGGAGGCGATATCCACCGTATATTTGCTGGTTCCTCCGCCGGCTCCGTACGTCACACTCATGAAGGACGGGGAAAGTTTCGCGATCTCCGCAGTCGCTTTTGCAACGGAGTCGTAGGCGTCTTCTTTTTTCGGGGGAAACACTTCAAAGGAAAGCACCGGCTTCTCCTGTGCGAGAATCTCTTTAATTTTCATAAACGTTTTACTGCCTTTCTGATTATAGAATGTATTTACTTTATCACGGGAAGCCGGGAAAATCCAGACTGGATTCCCGGCTTTCTGCCTTATCTTTGATTTATTCACTTTTATACAGCTTCAAATGCCTGTTCCAGATCTTCCAGAATATCGTCGATATGTTCGGTACCGATGGAAAGACGGATGGTGTTCGGACGGATTCCCTGATCCTCTAACTCCTCGTCTGTCAGCTGGGAATGGGTCGTGGTTGCCGGGTGGATCACCAGACTCTTCACATCGGCCACATTGGCTAACAGGGAGAAGATCTTCAGATTATCGATAAACCGGTGAGCTTCCTCCACACCGCCCTTGATCTCAAAGGTAAAGATCGATGCACCGCCGTTCGGGAAATATTTTTCATACAGCTCATGATCCGGGTGGTCCGGCAGGGACGGATGGTTCACATGCTCAACCTTCGGATGCTTTGCAAGATACTCTACTACCTTTTTCGTGTTCTCTGCATGGCGTTCCAGGCGGAGGGACAGCGTCTCAGTTCCCTGGATCAGCAGGAATGCGGCAAACGGAGAGATGGTTGCGCCGGTATCTCGGAGAAGGATCGCACGGATATAGGTAACAAAAGCTGCCGGGCCTGCTGCCTTCACAAAGGATACTCCATGGTAACTGGGGTTCGGTTCCGCAATCGCCGGATATTTGCCGGAGGCTGCCCAGTCGAACTTGCCGGAGTCAACGATGATGCCGCCCAGCGTGGTTCCGTGGCCGCCGATGAATTTCGTTGCGGAATGAACGACAATATCTGCTCCATGCTCGATCGGACGGATCAGATACGGAGTGCCGAAGGTGTTGTCAACCACCAGCGGGAGTCCGTGTTTATGGGCCAGCTCTGCGAGAGCGTCGATATCCGGGATATCACTGTTGGGATTTCCGAGCGTCTCAATATAGATCGCTCTTGTATTGTCCTGAATTGCAGCTTCTGTTTCCGCAAGATCGTGAATATTAACAAAAGTAGCTGTCACACCAAAGTTTGTCAGTGTATGGGCCAGCAGATTGTAGCTGCCGCCGTAGATCGTCTTCTGTGCTACAATGTGACCGCCGTTCTGTGCCAGTGCCTCGATCACATACGCGATCGCCGCTGCACCGGAAGCCACCGCCAGTGCTGCCACACCGCCTTCCAGAGCGGCAATTCTTTTTTCCAGAACATCCTGGGTGGAGTTGGTGAGACGTCCGTAAATATTGCCGGCGTCCTGCAGGCCAAAGCGTGCCGCTGCATGTGCGCAGTCATGGAATACATAAGAAGTTGTCGCGTAGATCGGAACCGCGCGGGAATCGGTTGCGGGATCCGAAGTTTCCTGTCCAACATGAAGCTGAAGTGTCTCAAATCTGAAATTGCTCATAAATGAAATCTCCTTTCGAAGTCTGTTTTTTGTCTTTTTGTTTATGAGCAAATAATAGCACAATCCTCTTATCCCGTCTAATATGTAAAAAAACGGGTTGGTTATAGGTTTGTCCTATATCAGTTCTCTATCGTCCATGGCTCTGAACTTCTCGATCTCCTCCAGATATTTCTGTCCCAGGGCGCTTAACGCCACGCCTTTCCTTTTCAGATATCCGATCGTCATGCGCTCGTCAGATTTTAACTTCACCGCACAGTAATCGTCCCCGTTCAGACTTTCACAGATGATCCCGCAGCAGAGCGTGTAGGCGTTGAGGCCCACCATCAGATTTAAGAGCGTCGCCCGGTCGCAGGCCTTGATGAGCCGTTTGTAACCGTAGGTGCTTAAGACCTCCTCGGCAAAGTAGAATGAGTTATAATTTCCCTGTTCAAAGGACAGACACGGGTATTCCTCCAGTTCCTCCATGGCGATCTCCTGCCGCCCTGCCAGCGGATGTCCTTTCCACATATACACGTAGATCCCGCAGTCCATCAGCGGATGAAACTCCAGCTCTGACTCGGAAAACAGCTTGAAAAGGACTTTCCTGTTAAAATCATTGACATAGAGGATCCCGATCTCGCTCCTGAAATTTTTCACGTCCTCGATCACCTCAAAGGTTTTTGCCTCCCGGACCGCAAACTCATACTCATCCATACCGAACTGTTTCACCATCTCGATAAACGCATTGACAGCAAACGTATAGTGCTGCATGGTGACGCCGAATTTCTTCTTCACATTTTTCTTTTCCACATACCGCGCTTCCATTAACTCATACTGCTCAGCCACCTGTCTGGCATATCCCAGAAACTCTGCTCCCTCAGACGTCAGGATCACCCCGCGGTTTCCGCGCCGGAACAGTTCGATCCCGATTTCGTTTTCCAGCTCCTTGACAGACTGCGAAAGGCTGGGCTGGGCGATAAAGAGCTTTTTGGCCGCCTCATTCATGGATCCGGTCTCCGCAACCGCAATCACATACTTTAACTGTGTCAGAGTCATCAGCCAACCTCCGTCTTCTTTTTGACCTTTATCATACACGAATCCCCGCAGAAAAAAAAGAGAATTGTTGGAATTCGGCAAAAAATGTGATATGATAGAGGAAATTCTTTTTTGGGTGGAGGAAAACATTATGAGTAAAGTAATTACCATCAGCCGGGAATTCGGCAGCGGCGGCAGAGAGATCGGTTTTTGCGTTGCGAAAAAGCTGGGTATTCCGTTCTATGATAAGGAATTGATTTCCATGGCTGCCGAAGACAGCAACATTTCCGAGGAAGTCTTCCACGCCAACGATGAAGTGATCAGTAGAAAAGAACGGGTCAACTACGAGTACGCGACTGTCGATCCGTTTTCATCCCGTTATGAAATTCCGGTTTCTGACCAGCTTTTCGTGATCCAGTCCAAGATCATTCGCCAGCTTGCAAACAACGGTCCCTGTGTGATCATCGGCCGCTGCTCGGACGTGATCGTGGACGATCCGTTTCAGGTCTTTATTTGCGCCAGCTTAAAAAAGCGTGTGGAACGCCTGATGGCAATTGAGAAGGAGCCGGGAATCGATGTGAAAAAGATGGAGGCCCGGATCCGCCAGATCGACAAAAAACGCCGGGAATATTATCAGTATTACAGCGGAAATGAATGGGGAAAACCAAAGAATTATGATCTGTGTCTGAACAGCGGAAAGCTCGGAATCGACGCCTGTGTCGACATTATCACAGGAATCGTGTCCGGACTGGAAGACTGATTTTTGCGGAAGCAATTCTAAAAGCCGGGAGCATGTGGCATTCCACATACCCCCGGCCTTATTGTCATCTGCCTGCACATCTCTGCCGTCACGCTATCTCAGGCAGAACCCATACTTATTTTTTCGGATTGATCGACTGCGGTCTCACGCCTTCCGGAATCGGAGCCTCATATTTTCCTCCGCCGAGGCGTCTTTCCAGTTCCACTTTTGCAGCCTGCACGGTCTCCGGTGACTCCAGAAGATCGATCGCTGTCGCTGCCATGACTTTCCCCGCAAACAGCATTCCCTTGTGGGCGATGGAGGATTTTCCCTGAGCGACCTCCTGCCAGGAGTGGCCCGGTGTTCCGGCTGCCTCTGTAACCGTATAAACCTGCGCGGTGGGACAGATCCAGCTGACATCTCCCACGTCCGTGGAACCTGCTAAAAGTATTTCCACGTCTGCAAGCGGTGCAACAAAATCATTGAGTTCCGCATTCGCAAACGGCGCATAAATCTGCTCCGCAGCCGCACGTCCGCTCTTCTCA
>JALEWG010000196.1 GCA_022788065.1 Lachnospiraceae bacterium
ACCATCCGTCCAACAGTTATATTTATTTATACGGCGATATGAACATGGCCGAAAAGCTGGAATGGCTGGACCGGGAATATCTGGGAAAATATGGAAAGGAGGAGGTGGATTCCGAGATCCGGATCCAGAAAGCCTTCTCCAAACCGGTGGAGAAAGAATTTTTCTATTCTGTTTCCGAAACAGAGGACATTGAAAATGCTTCTTATCTTTCCGTGAATACTTCAGCAGGAAATGAGCTGTCCCCGAAGGAGTATATCGCGTTCCAGATCCTGGAATATGTACTTTTGGATGCCCCGGGAGCGCCGGTAAAGAAGGCTCTTCTGGATGCCGGTATCGGCGACGATATCATGGGCGGCTATGAGAACGGGATTTTACAGCCGTATTTTTCCGTAGTTGCGAAAAATACAGACAAATCGCGGAAGGGAGAGTTTCTGGCTGTTGTCAAGGGAACTTTAAGGAAGCTGGCCTGTGAGGGGATCGACAGAAAGAGCGTCCTGGCCGGGATCAATTATTATGAATTCCAGTACCGTGAGGCTGATTTCGGCTCTGCGCCAAAAGGACTGATGTACGGACTTCAGTGTCTGGACAGCTGGCTTTACGGCGGGGATCCCATGATGCATCTGGAATTCGAGGACACGTTCGCTGCGCTGAAGGCCGGCGTGGAGGAAGGATATTTTGAGGATCTGATCCGGAAATATCTTCTTGACAATCCCTATGAGGCTGTGGTGATCGGCGTGCCGAAACGGAACCTTACAGCCGAGATGGAGGAAGAGACAAGAAAGAAACTGAAGGCATACAAAGAGAGCCTGACCCCGGAGGAGATCGGCGCGCTGATCCGCCAGACCGCGGAACTTAAGGAATATCAGGATACGCCGTCCCCGAAGGAGGACCTGTTAAAGATACCGATGCTCACGAGAGAGGATATCGGAAGAGAGCCGGCAAAGCTGATCTTTGAGGAGACGAAGGTGGACCGGGTGACGGTGATCCGCCATGAAATGTTCACAGCCGGAATCGGCTATCTCCGCGTGCTCTTTAATGTCAACCGGGTTCCGGTGGAGGATCTGCCGTACGTGGGACTATTAAAGTCGATTCTCGGTTATGTAGACACGGAGCTTCACAGCTACCGGGATCTCAGCAACGAGATTCTGTTAAACAGCGGCGGCGTCAGCTTCTCCGTGACATCTTACCCGAATATTGCAAAGGGCGGCTTTACGGGAGTTTTCGCGGCAAGCGCCCGGGTGCTCTACGATAAACTGGACTTCGGATTTGAGATCCTGGCGGAGATCTTCACGAGATCCGTCCTGGATGATGAAAAGCGACTCCGGGAGATTTTAAATGAGGTGAGATCCAAGGGACAGATGAAACTCTTAAGCTCCGGCCATACAACGGCCGTGGCGAGGGCGACCTCTTATTTCTCCGACACGTCTTATTTTAACGATATGACCGGCGGGCTCGGCTATTTCCAGTGTGTGGAAGCCTGGGTGAAGGAGTTTGACAGCAAAAAAGCGGAGATCATGGAGGGCTTGAAGCGCGTGATCCGCACACTGCTCACGGCAGAGAACATGACCGTCAGCTATACGGCTGACGAAGAGGGCTTTTCTTATCTTCCGGCGGCCCTGAAAAAATTAAAGGACGCGCTCCCGGCCGGAGACGGAACCGTGTATCCGTTTGCGGCTCCGAAGAAAAAGCGCAATGAGGGTCTCACATCCTCCTCAAAGGTCAACTATGTGGCGCGCTGCGGCACCTTTGCGGGAAGCGGATATTCCTATACCGGCGTGCTGAGAATCCTGAAGGTCATGCTGAGCTACGACTACCTGTGGATCAATGTCCGTGTGAAAGGCGGCGCGTACGGCTGTATGAGCGGCATCAACCGCTCCGGAGAAGGTTATTTTGTATCCTACCGGGATCCGAATGTGAAGGAGACTGACGATATCTATATGGGCATTCCGGAGTATCTGGAACACTTCGACGCAGATGAGAGAGATATGACCAAATATGTGATCGGCACCATCAGCGATGTTGATACGCCGTTAACGCCATCTTTAAAGGGAGCGCGGGGGCTTTCCGGATGGTACTCCGGAGTGACCGATGAAATGTTAAAGAAAGAGCGGGAAGAAATTCTTAACGCCACATGTGAGGATATTCAGGCGCTGGCCGGTATTGTCCGGGAGATCCTGAAGACAGGGGCCGTCTGTGTCATCGGAAATGAGGAGCAGATCCGGACCGACGCCGGTATGTTCGGAGAGATCCGGCCGTTATTCAACGGGGCGGATGCAGACGGAGAACAGTAAGCGGAGGTGAACATGAGTAAAGAGAAAAAGTACAGATCCGGCTTTGTGACGCTGATCGGACGGCCTAACGTGGGAAAATCCACGCTAATGAACCACCTGATTGGCCAGAAGATCGCAATCACATCGGAAAAACCGCAGACCACGAGAAACCGGATCCAGACGGTCTACACCGATGAGAGAGGTCAGATCATCTTTCTGGACACACCGGGAATCCACAAGGCAAAAAACAAGCTGGGCGAATATATGGTGAGCGTTGCCGAGCATACGTTAAAAGAAGTGGACGTGATCCTCTGGCTGGTGGAGCCGGGAACCTATATCGGAGCCGGTGAGCAGCATATTTTAAAGGTCCTTTCCAAGGTGAAAACGCCGGTTATCCTGGTCATCAACAAAATTGACACGGTAAAAAAAGAGGATATTATAAAGACCATCGACGCCTACAAGGACGTCTACCGGTTCAAAGAGATCATTCCGGTGTCAGCACTTAAGAAAAACAATACGGATACACTGATCCACACACTGTTCCAGTATCTGCCGGAGGGACCGCAGTATTACGATGAGGATACGGTCACCGACCAGCCCATGCGCCAGATTGCCGCGGAGCTCATCCGTGAGAAGGCACTCCGCATGATGTCCGATGAGATCCCGCACGGAATCGCTGTTACGATCGAGAAGATGACGGAGCGCGACAACGGCATCTTCGACATCGAGGCCACGATCATCTGCGAGCGGGAATCCCATAAGGGAATTATCATCGGAAAAGGCGGGGCCATGCTAAAGAAGATCGGAACAGCCGCCAGGATCGAGATCGAGAATCTGATGGACGCGAAGGTGAACCTGAAGATCTGGGTCAAGGTCCGCAAAGAGTGGCGTGACAGTGAGTTATATATGAAGAACTACGGGTATAACCCCAAAGATATTTAAGACGGATGGAAGGATGACAATGAGAGAGCAGGTAACCGTGACCGGAATGGTCTTAAAAGCCGCTCCGGCGGGCGAATATGACAGACGCCTGGTGATACTGACCTGCGAGCGCGGAAAGATCACCGCGTTCGCGCGGGGAGCCAGACGGCCGGGAAACGCCCTGATGGCCTGCTCTTCCCCGTTTGTGTTCGGGAAATTTTACCTCTACGAGGGACGCGACGCCTACACACTGGCCGGATGCGAGGTCGTCAATTACTTTCGGGAGATCGCCATGAATATGGAAGCCGCCTGTTACGGCTCCTACTTTCTGGAATTTGCCGATTACTATGGAAGAGAAAATATCGAATCCACAGAGACGCTGAAACTATTGTACCAGTCATTGCGCGCCCTCTTAAAAGAAACCATCCCGAACCGACTTGTAAAACCCGTCTTCGAGCTGAAGCTTATGGCCATAAACGGAGAATACACAGAGACCCCGCGAGGGTCTGTGAACGAATCCACACTCTACACCTGGCAGTACGTGATCGGCTCATCCATAGAAAAACTGTACACATTCAACGTGACAGACGAAATATTGCACGAGTTTACCCGTTCCGTAGAGGAAAATAAGAGAAGATTTACAGATAAAATCTTCCATTCCCTTGACATTTTAAGGGAAGTTGTGGATAATGTTACGTAAGCATGAGCCGTGCAAAAAAAGCAGAGCGAACGTTTTCGTTGTGCTCGCACAAAAGAAAACGTGCACACTGCTTTTTTTATAGGGCGAAGCCCGAAAGCGAGATGGAGCGAAGCGGAATCGAGCTTTTCACGGCGAGAGCCGAGAAGGAATCGAGCTTTTCATGGCGAGAGCCGAGAAGGAATCGAGCTTTTCACGGCGAGAGCCGAGAATGGGAGCCAACAAAATGCAACATAAAAAGTTATTAATCTTCACCACCGCAGCTGTGCTCCTTGCCGGCTGTGCCAGACAGGGCACAACCGTCCCGTTTGCACCGGCTGAGACGAGCCTTTATATTACCGGCGAGGGAAAAGTGACCAGCGCCACGGTGGAAACATATGAAAATGATTACTACAGCGCGGACGAATTAAAAGCGTACGCGGAGGAAGTCATCACAGCCTTCAACGGTCCGTCCGGCGCAATCTCTGCGGACGGAAAAGAAGCCGGGGCAGCTGCTTCTGTAAGGGAATGCACCATGGAAAGCGGAACGGCGAAGCTTCTTATCGATTTTAAAGACGCTGCCGCCTATATGGAATTCATGGAGCGGTATCCCGACGGAGAGAGTTCGGTTCAGATTAAAAAACTGGACATCACGACCGTTTCCGACGGCGTGACAAAAGGATATATTGCCGGGGAAACCTTCACGAAGCTGTCAGGAAAGGAAAAACAGACTGCCTCGGATGAAGTCATGAAACAGAGCAAACTGCATGTAGCCGCTGTGGAAGGTCCCGCTCTCATCCAGACGGAAGGAAAGATCCAGTATATCTCCTCTGGTGTAGCTGTGGAGGGAGAAAACCTGGTCCGTACACCCGATACAGGAATATCCTATATCGTTTTTAAATAAGAAAAACCTGGATCTCCGGTAACCGCTGACCGGGAAACGGGAGTCCGGTTTCAAACCTGTGTTCTTTGATGGGTGGACACGGTTAATAAAGAAAAGAGAAGGAGAACAAGATTATGGAAAAGACTATGGAAAAAATTGTAGCGCTTGCGAAATCCAGAGGATTTGTATATCCGGGCTCTGAAATTTACGGCGGTCTTGCCAACACATGGGATTACGGTAATCTCGGCGTTGAGTTAAAGAACAATGTAAAAAAAGCATGGTGGAAAAAATTTGTACAGGAAAATCCGTACAACGTAGGTGTTGACTGCGCGATCCTTATGAACTCCCAGACATGGGTTGCTTCCGGTCACCTCGGCGGATTCTCCGATCCGTTAATGGACTGTAAGGCATGTAAAGAGAGATTCCGCGCGGACAAGCTGATCGAGGATTACATGCATGAGAACGGGATCGAGCCGGAGACCCCCATTGACGGCTGGAGTCAGGAAGAAATGAAAAAATATGTGGATGAACATGAGATCTGCTGCCCGAGCTGTGGAAAACATGACTTCACGGATATCCGTCAGTTCAATCTGATGTTCAAAACCTTCCAGGGCGTAACCGAGGATGCAAAGAACACGGTATATTTAAGACCGGAGACGGCGCAGGGTATCTTCGTAAACTTCAAGAACGTACAGAGAACCTCCAGAAAGAAAGTTCCGTTCGGTATCGGTCAGATCGGTAAGTCCTTCCGTAACGAGATCACACCCGGAAACTTCACATTCCGTACCAGAGAGTTTGAGCAGATGGAGCTGGAATTCTTCTGCAAACCGGGCACAGACCTGGAGTGGTTCGCGTACTGGAAGCAGTACTGCATCGACTGGCTGCAGAACCTGGGAATCAAACCGGAAGAGATGCGTGCCCGTGACCATTCTCCGGAGGAGCTCTGTTTCTACAGCAAGGCTACCACAGACCTGGAATTCCTGTTCCCGTTCGGCTGGGGTGAGCTTTGGGGCATTGCAGACAGAACCGATTACGACCTGACCCAGCATCAGAATGTTTCCGGTCAGGATATGACTTACTTTGACGATGAAGTGAACGAGAAGTATATCCCGTACGTTATTGAGCCGTCGTTGGGTGCTGACCGTGTGACACTGGCATTCCTCTGCGCTGCTTATGACGAGGAGGAGATCGGTGAGGGCGATGTGAGAACTGTTCTTCACTTCCATCCGGCAATCGCTCCGGTTAAGGTTGCAGTTCTCCCGCTGTCCAAGAAGTTAAATGAAGGCGCCGAGAAGATCTATGCTGAGCTCTGCAAATACTATAACTGCGACTTTGATGACAGAGGCAACATCGGTAAGAGATACAGAAGACAGGACGAGATCGGTACTCCGTTCTGCGTAACATACGACTTTGATTCTGAGAACGACGGTGCAGTTACCGTACGTGACAGAGATACCATGGAGCAGGTTCGTATCCCGATCACAGAGTTAAAGAGTTATTTTGACGAAAAACTGGCTTTCTAGGAGAATTCCGGAGAAAGTTCCGCATATCCGGCATGAAATGTCCCGGATAACGGGAAGGAAAACAATTTCAGAAGGGGTGGCTGCGGGCGAACAACCTGCGGCGGCCCCTTTTTAAAACAAGCAGGATTCGGATGACTGCGTGTGACAGGGAGAGACAAAAATGAATTTTGACAGGATCGTGCTTGCCTCCGCTTCCCCGAGACGTCTGGAATTATTAAGACAGATCGGAATCGAACCGGAAGTGGTGGTAAGCCATGTGGAAGAGAGAGTGACGTCCTCGGAGCCCGGGGAAGTGGTCATGGAGCTTGCAGGGCAGAAGGCCAGGGATGTGGCCGGTGAGGTGACGCCCGGCACACTGGTGATCGGCTCGGATACAGTTGTGGCCGTTGACGGGAAGATCCTCGGAAAGCCTCGCGACCATGAGGAGGCTGCCGGAATGATCCGCATGATTGCGGGCAGGAGCCATCAGGTGTATACGGGCGTATGTATGATCGTCAGGAAAAACGGCTGCGAGGACCGGATCCGCACATTTTATGATGAGACGGATGTGGAGGTATATGACATGTCTGAGGAGGAGATCCTCTCCTATGCCAGGTCAGAGGAACCGATGGACAAGGCAGGCGCATACGCAGTGCAGGGCTTTTTTGCCCGCTATATCAGGGGACTGAGAGGTTCCTATGCCAATGTCATGGGACTTCCGGTCAGCAGACTGTATCAGGAGATGAAGGAATTATGATTAAACTGATCGTATCGGATATTGACGGGACTCTGGCGGAGGATGGGGCGTGCAGCCTGAATCCGGAGCTTCTGGAGCTGATCCTGCAGTTAAAAGAGCAGGGAATCTATTTTGTGGCTGCCAGCGGACGCAATGTGTCCAGCATGGAACGGATCTTTGAGCCGATCCGTGACAAGATCTTTTATATCGCAGGAAACGGCGGATATGTTGGCTGCTACGGAAGACAGCTTTTCATAACCGAATACAGGAGAGAACTGGCAGCTGACGTGATCCGGGATATGCGGGCTGCCGGATTCGATCTGATGATCGACGGGCCGGGCTGCGTCTACACGGATTCCCGCAACGGGGAATTTCTGGACTGGCTGTTAAACGGATACCGGTTTCAGGTCAATCAGATGGAAGATCTGCTCACGTTAAACGCGCCGATCCTCAAAATTTCCGGCTGCATCATGCGGGGCATTCCGGAGGAAAACCTGCACTATTTTGAGAAAAAGTACGGGGACAGGCTGAAGGTGACACTGGCGGGAATGCAGTGGCTGGATACCATGGATCCGTCAGTGAATAAAGGGAACGCCCTGAAGGTGATCCAGGAAAGCCTCGACATCCGTCCGGAGGAAACCATGGCATTCGGAGACCAGTTAAATGATATCGAAATGCTGAACCGGGCATATTACAGCTTTTCCGTGGCCAACGGACGCCCGGAAACAAAAAAAGCGGCAAGGTTCCTCGCGGATTCCAATGTGAATCAGGGACCATTAAAGATCATGAAACTTCTGAAAAATGAGAGATAACCGGACAGGAGAGACAGGATGAAGATTTGGAAACGGGGGATGATGGCGTCGGCATGCCTGATGATGGCCGTATTTCTCGCCGGATGCAGTGTGACGGAGGCACTGTCGGCGGCGAAGCGCGGGGAGCGGGAGTATGGGAAAGCCGAGACCATGATGATACTGTCCACAGAACGGCTCCGGTATGAAACCGTGTACTCGGAGGAGATCTGGAATGCGTCGGTGGACAGTGACGGCACGACGTTTGAGGCGGCAATGCTCGGACAGGTGCATGATTTTCTGAAGGAAATAAAGACTCTGAATCTTATGGCAAAGGAGCAGAAAGCAGATCTCTCTGCGAAGGATAAGGAACTTGCAAAGACAGCTGCGTCGGAGTATATGAAGGCTCTTGGCGAATCCCTGGCCGGAGAATTCGGCATTGAGGAGAAAAGTGCGGAGGAATTTTACAGAGATTACCGTCTCGCACAGCAGATGGCGGAGACGATCGCGGGATCCATGGACCTGGAAGTGAGCGACAGCGAGGCCAGAGTGATCCTGGTTTCACAGATCGAGTTTTCAGACCGGGAGACCGCTGAGAACGTGCTCCGGAAAATACAGGAGGATGGCGCCTTATTTGATGCTGCAGCAGAGGAATACTCAGAAGACAGTGAGATCCGTAGTCCCGTTTTCAGAGGCATGCGGGGAGCGGAATATGAAACGGCTGTGTTTGCTCTGGAGGAAGGTGGGATCAGCGGTGTGCTTTCTGATTCCGGAAAATATTATCTCGTAAAATGCGTCGATGACTACGATGAGGAGGCAACAAAGCTCCGCAAGGAAGAGATGATCCGGGAGAAAACGGGAAGCGTGTTTTACAGTCAGTATCAGTCATTCGCCAGGGAACACCCGCTTACGGAAGACAAGGATCTCTGGAACAGCCTGACCGTTACGGGAAACCCGAAGGCGGAAGCTGATTTTTTTGCGATTTATGAAGCTGTGTGGGAATAACGTCGAAGAAGGGGTATCGCACGAGACTGCGATGCCCCTTCTCTGATCTATCCTGCGACTGTCTGTTTTACAGAGTCGCATGACCTGCAATCTTCTTCGTTGTCCATTCATCGATACAACTGCTGAGCGCCTTCAGATATTCGGAAAACTGAACATTTTCTTTCCCGTACGTAAACTGCAGATCGTATTCCAGAGGCAGCCAGGTTGCAAGATCCGATTCATTGTGGGAGATCACTGCCTCCAGCTTATCGAATGCCTTGAATGTCCTGGCTTCTTTTGTCTCCATTTTACCCATTTCATCCAAAAGCTCCAGCCATTCCTGCCTCTGCGCCTCGGGGAAAGAACGAACCCAGTCAAAAAACAGCGCGTCTTCGTTATGGACATCGGTATCTGTCTTTTCGAAGGTTGGCACATCTCCGGTGAAGGTTTCTCCGAGGTCATGGATCAGGCACATCCGGATCACTTTATTCATATCCGTATCCTGAAACTCCGGTTCTCCGGACAGCAGCATGGCCATTAAGGCGGTCCGCCAGCTGTGGTCCGCGACACTCTCTTTCCGGTTTTCTTCCGTGAAGCAGTGGCGCGGCGTCGTTTTAAGGATTGCAGCCCTTGAAAGGATGCTCAAAAAATCATGCGGTGTCATTTTCCCTCTTAGCCCTCAAAGAACGCCTTTGTCAGGCTGTTGATCGCCCACTGATCGTCCGCGCCCATGGTCTCCATAGCAGAGTGCATGGCCAGAAGACCAACGCCGATGTCAGCGGCTTTGACTGCCAGCGCGCAGGAGGAAATGCTTCCCAGAGTGGAACCGCCGCGGATATCGGAGCGGTTGGAGAACTTGCGGTAAGGAATCTCATCTTTGCGGCAGAGCTCTTCCAGAACGCTGACTGCAGTGGAATCGGTGGCGTAGGTCTGGGTAGAGGACATTTTGATCACAACGCCGTCGTTCATGCAAGGATGGTTCTTGAGGTCGTAATTGTTGGGCTTTGACGGGTGGTATGCGTGGGCAACGTCCATGGAGAGCAGGTAACTCTTAAACATTGCGCTTAAATACTGGTCGCGGTCATAGCCGAGGGCCAGATAAAGCTTCTCCATGATGCGGTCGATGGCCGTGGAGTTGGCGCCCTGTTTGGTGCGGCTTCCCACTTCCTCATTGTCGTAGAGAGCGATCAGGGAGATCGTGTCGTTGTTCTTTCCGCAGGAAGAAGCGGAGAGAAGACCGGTCACGCACGCCTCGACCGAGGTGATATTGTCAAGTCTCGGTGCGGAATAGAATTCCTCGTTGATGCCCCAGAGCGTACCGTGTTCTGCGTTATAGATATAGAATTCATAATCCAGGATCTCAGACTTTTCCACACCGATTTCCTCGGCAAGAAGAGTCAGGAAGAAGTCGCCGTCCTCCAGCTTGTCTTTGACCTGCGTGATGATGGGCAGCATATCGGTCTGTTTGTTCGGCTCCGCGCCTTTTTCCGGTTCCCGCTTGATGTGGTTTGCCAGATTGGGAACCATGAGAAGCGGACGTTTGAAATCGACAAATTTTACTTCCGGCTCAAACGGGTCATTGCCGCGCACGCAGACACGTCCTGCCATGGACAGCGGACGGTCCAGCCATGTCTGTAAGAGCATGCCGCCGTAGCATTCCACGTTTAACTGGCCATAGCCCTCTTTGATGATCTCCGGATACGGTTTCACGCGCAGGCAGGGCCAGTCGGTGTGAGAAGCCGCCATACGGATCATCGGAGCTTTGTCACGGCTCACTGCGGAGCCGACGGAAAATGCGATCAGGCTGGAATCATAGAGATTCACATAGTAGGATTTTCCCGGCTCGACCTTCCAGCTTTCTGCCGCGGTAAGCTCAGTAAAACCTGCTGCAGACAGACGCTCCATGCTCTTTTTAATGGTGTGGAACGGGGAAACACTGGCCTGTAAAAGGTCTTCCAGACTCTGAATCGCTTTCTTGGTATCTTTCATTTGTAATCCCTCCCGATAGGTTTCATGTACGGTCACATTATACCATTTTCATTGCATAATTTCCAGACCTGTTGTAAAATAGAAAACGGAGGCCCAAAGGAGGAAACTGTATGGTAGCGTTAAAAATCGAAGAACAGAAGAATTTTACGGCCGGTCTTTTTATCGGAGAGCTGTTTGATGCGTTTCTGGTGCGGGAAGCAGAGATCACCACGTTTAACCGGTTCACCATAGACGGACGTGTCCGCCACGGATATTATTCCGACGAGGAGCTGGAAGAGAACCGGATCGAGGAATTCTCCGCCTGGAAAACCGTAAAGCCGTTCTGTTTTTCGTTAATCAGGGGAAAGCGTCTGCCGGAGAGTTTCCGAATCGTCTTCCTTCTTTCCCCCGAAGCCAGAGACCGGTTTGTTAAGAGCCGAATGCCGGATCTTCTTCCGGATTCGGTAGGCGGGCTGTATCTGAATGTCCAGTATGACAACCAGGAGATGACGGTTGTGACCGGAATTTCCATGAATGTTTTTACGCTGGACAAGACTCTGGAGCGGGAGTGGGATGAAAGCGTCAGGCAGTTTTTAAAAAAACATGGGGTTATCTACGAAGAAAGGGGTTAAATCGATCATGGAAAAATTTGCGGATCTTGCTTATGTGCGTCCGGATATGGAAGCCGTAATGGCCAGAGTCAAAGCAGATATGGAGGGATTAAAAAGCGCGGCGTCCTATGAGGAATTTAAGAACGCGTACATGGATTATGTGCAGGCGGATATTGAGCTTACAACGGCTCAGCAGATCGCACATATCCGGAACACCATCAACATGCTGGATGAGTATTATGCGGCAGAGAAGGCATTTTTCAATGCCCAGATGCCGAAATATGAGATCCTGATCAAGGAGATGGGTTCTGTTATTCTGAATTCTCCGTATAAAAAAGAGTTTGAGGAGGAGTTCGGTTCTATCGTGATACGGAATCTGGAGGCAAAACAGCTTCTTGCCAGCGAGGCAGTCGTTGACGATATGGTTAAAGAGGCAGATCTTGCGAACCTGTATTCCAAAACCGTTGCGGCCGCGACCGTTGATTTCCGCGGCGAATCATGTTCCACTTACGGACTTTTAAAATACATGCAGAGCACGGACCGGGAGACGAGAAAAGCCGCGTTTGAGGCATGGGCGGCTCTCTATGAGTCCATCGCTCCGAAGATCGATGAAATTTACAGCGAACTCGTATCCCTGCGCGCGGGAATGGCAAAGAAGCTCGGCTTTGACAGCTTTATCCCCATGGGATACTTAAAACGCCGCAGATACGATTATACCGCGGAGGACCTGAAGGTGTTCCGCAAACAGGTGCGGGAAGTGATCGTTCCGGCCTGCGAAAAGCTGTTCGACAGACAGAGACAGGCTCTCGGCATCGACAAACTCCACTACTATGATGAGTCCATCTCCAGCCCGGAGGGCAATCCGACGCCCATCGGAGACCGCGATTACATGGTCGGAAAAGCGCAGGAAATGTACCGTGAACTGTCACCGGAGAGCGGTGAATTCTTTGATTTCATGGTACAATATGATCTGTTTGATTTGGAGACAAAGAAAGGAAAACGGGTCGGCGGCTACTGCACAAGCCTTCCGCTGTACCATGCGCCGTTCATTTTCTCCAACTTTAACGGAACCGACGCGGATGTCAACGTACTGACCCACGAGGCTGGTCATGCGTTTGCCGGTTTTACCGCGGCCAAATTCCAGAAGACTCCGGAACTCTGCCACAGCACCAGCGAGATCAATGAGATCCATTCCATGAGTATGGAGCTCTGGACCTACCCGTGGATGGAGAGCTTCTTCGGCGATAAGGCGGAACAGTACCGCAAAGATCATCTGGCAGACGCGCTGATGAAGATCCCGTATATGGTATGCGTGGATGAATATCAGCACAAAGTATACGAGAAGCCGGAAATGACAGCCATGGAGCGCAGAGCCGTATGGAGTGAGCTGGAGAAGATCTACATGCCGTGGAGAGATTACGACGGAAACGAGTTCCTGGAGCAGGGCGGCTTCTGGATGCAGAAACAGCATATTTTCCTGTATCCGTTCTACTATGTGGATTACGCAATGGCACAGATCGGCGCGTTCGAGTTCTACACAAAGATGAAGGAGGATCATGACGCCGCGTGGGCAGACTACTACAAGCTCTGCAAGGCAGGCGGATCCATGGGTTATTTCAAACTTCTGGAGTACAGTGGACTGCACAACGTATTGAAAGAAGGTTCCGTGAAAGAGGCGTTAAAGGCTGTATTAGAGGAACTGGAAGTATAGGATCAGAAATTCTGATGAGTGAAAAGGAGCTGCCGGTATCGGCAGCTCCTTATTTTAAGTTTCAGTGAGAAGTGTTTTTTTATTCTTCAGATAATAGAGGATTCCGACGGTATCCGCCAGGATCCAGCCGATCGGCACGGCAACCCAGATTCCTGTGACGCCAATCGCCGGGATCGGGGAGAGGGCGTACGCGAGGAATACGCGTGTTCCAAGGGAGATCACGGTCAGCACCACGGACATGAATGGTTTTTTCACAGCACGGTAAAAACCGTAGAGAAGAAACAGGATTCCGATTCCGAAGTAGAAGCTTCCCTCGATCCGTAGGTATCCGACGCCGATCGAGATAATCGCGGTTTCTGACGGATCAATAAAGATCGTCATGAGAGGACGCGCGAACAGGAAGACAAGAGCGCTGACAAACAGGGAGAAGGCGACGGAGCAGAAGCCTGCGCTTCGTATGCCCTTACGGATCCTGTCTTTCTTTCCGGCGCCGAAGTTCTGGGCTATAAACGTGGAGAAGGCATTTCCGAAATCCTGGACCGGCATGTAGGCGAAGGAGTCGATCTTGACTGCAGCGGCGAAAGCTGCCATCACCGCAGTGCCGAAGCTGTTTACCAGGCCCTGCACCATGAGGATTCCCAGATTCATAATCGACTGCTGTACACAGGTCAGGAAGGAAAGTCCGGTGATCTCTTTCAGTACAGCCGGATTCCAGCGAAGATGCCTGGATTCCGGGCGCAGTTCTTTAAAACGGAACCAGTAATAGAGGAGGATTCCGATTCCGGAAATATACTGGGAAAAGACGGTCGCAACGGCTGCGCCCCTGACGCCCCAGTGGAATCCCATAACGAACGCGATATCAAGGATAATATTGAGAATCGTCGAGACGGCCAGAAAGATTAACGGCGTCACGGAATCTCCGACGGCCCGGAGCAAATTCGCAAAAAAATTGTAGAGGAAGGTGGCCGTGATCCCGGCAAAGATCACCATCAGGTATGTACGCATCATGTCCGTGATTTCCGACGGAATCCTAAGCAGCCGGATGATCACGTCGATCCCGGAAAAAACGATCAGGTTCAGAATAAGAGTGACACAGCCGATCATGATAAAGGACAGGAACATGCTGTTTTTCAGCCGGTCCATGTCCTTTTTTCCATATTGAATGGAAAAGAACGCGCTGCTTCCCATGCAGAGCCCCAGCAGGATCGACGTGAGAAATACCATCAGTGAGTACGCGGAACCCACGGCGGCCAGTGCTTCGGGCCCGATAAACCGGCCGACAATGAGCGTATCTGCAATATTGTAAAATTGTTGAAGCAGATTTCCTACCATAAGCGGGAGCGCGAAGGTTAAAAGCTTCCCGGTGATACTGCCTTCTGTCAGTGAATGATTCATGATTGGTTCTCCTTACCGTGAATAATAATCCGGATCATGTGCATTCCTATCTTAGCAGAACCGGCAGAAAACGTCAATTCTCATATGAAATCACAGAATTATTAGCACTCGACCAAAATGAGTGCTAAAAAGTTGTTGACATTTCCAATCAGTGGTATTACAATAGGTCTTACCGCGAACAGAGGGACACTGCGGTGAGTATGAAAATAACCGCGAATGCGGAACAATACAATCGTCTGTGAACGAATGGTTTTATTTTTCAAAGGAGTGAATGGTTATGGCAAAGACAGGAAGTCTTTCAATCAACAGTGAGAACATTTTCCCGATTATCAAAAAGTGGCTGTACTCGGACCACGATATCTTTTACCGTGAACTGGTGAGCAACGGCTGCGACGCGATTACAAAGTTAAAAAAGCTGGCGCTGATGGGAGAGTACGAAGAACCGGAGGATCCGGAATACAAGGTGACGGTTACGGTGAACCCGACAGAAAAGACGATTACGGTCACCGATAACGGTCTTGGAATGACCGAAGAAGAGGTGGACGAGTATATCAACCAGATCGCGTTCTCCGGAGCGCAGGATTTCCTGAACAAATATAAGGATAAAGCAAACGAGGACCAGATTATCGGTCACTTTGGATTGGGCTTTTATTCCGCATTTATGGTTGCTGACAAGGTTACGATCGATACACTTTCTTATAAAGAAGGCGCAAAGCCAGTTCACTGGGAGTCCGAGGGCGGCACGGAATTCGATATGACTGACGGGGACAAGGAGACTGTCGGTACAACGATCAGACTGTTCTTAAATGAGGACAGCACGGAGTTCTGCAACGAGTACCGCGCGCGCGAGGTTCTGGACAAATACTGTGCGTTCATGCCGGTGGAGATCTACCTGAGCGATGAGACTGCCGAGCCGCAGTACGACACGATCGAGAAGGACGAGCTGACGGAGAAGGATACGATCGTCGAGACGATCGTGGAGGAAGCAAAGACCGAGGAAAAGGAGAACGAGGACGGAACGAAAGAGACCGTCGAGGTATCTCCGGCGAGGGAAAAATACAAGATTCTTAGACGGCCGGTTCCGGTCAATGATACTCACCCGCTGTGGAACAAGCATCCGAACGAGTGCACCGAGGAGGAATACAAGGAGTTTTACAGAAAGGTGTTCATGGATTACAGAGAGCCGTTATTCTGGATCCACCTGAATATGGATTATCCGTTCAACCTGAAAGGAATCCTGTACTTCCCGAAGATCAATATGGAATACGAGAGCATTGAAGGAAAGATCAAGCTCTACAACAACCAGGTATTTATCGCCGATAATATTAAGGAAGTCATTCCGGAATTCCTGATGCTTTTAAAGGGCGTGATCGACTGTCCGGATCTTCCGCTCAATGTTTCCAGAAGCGCACTGCAGAATGACGGTTTTGTCAAGAAGATTTCCGACTATATTACAAAGAAGGTGGCTGACAAGCTGTCCGGCATGTGCAAGACAGACCGGGAAAACTACGAGAAATACTGGGATGATATCAATCCGTTTATCAAGTTCGGCTGCCTGAAGGATGAGAAATTTGCCGAGAAGATGAATGATTACATCATCTTCAAGAACCTGGAGGGCAAGTACCTGACATTAAAGGACTGCCTGGAGGAGAATAAAGAGAAGAACCATGAAAATCAGGTGTTCTATGTAACCGATGAGAAAGAACAGAGTCAGTACATCAATATGTTTAAAGAGGTCGGCCTTGATGCGGTGATTCTCCCGCACTCCATCGACTCTCCGTTTATCGGCCATCTGGAGCAGAAGAACGAAGGCGTCAAATTCCTCCGCATCGACGCAGATGTGAATGAGACATTCCGGGAGACTGCGGAAAGCGATGACGAGGCCGCAAAGGAGCAGGAGAAGAAGGATGCGGACGCGCTGACAGAAACCTTTAAAAAGGCTCTTGAAAATGACAAGCTGACAGTCAAGGTTGAGAAGCTTAAGAATGCGGGAATTGCCTCCATGATCACGGTATCTGAGGAGAGCAGACGTATGCAGGACATGATGAAGATGTACAGCATGTACGGCGGCTCCGATATGTTCCCGGTGGAGGAGACACTGGTGTTAAATGCCAACAACACACTGGTGAAGTATGTTCTGGAGCATCAGGATAGTGACCATACAAAGACGATCTGCGAGCAGCTCTATGATCTGGCAAAGCTTGCCCACGGAAGCCTTTCCCCGGAGCGCATGACGAAGTTTATCGCGAGAAGCGGCGATATCATGATGCTTATGACTGGGGAAGAACAGAAATAAAAGGAATTTTTATGGAAATTACAAGACGGAATGTCTGTGTTACATTTACGATCCTGTGTATGGCAGCAGCTCTGCTCATGGTATTTTCTGTACCGGGAAGCATACTTTTAAGCCTCACAGAAAACCTGTGTACAAACCAGGAGGCCGGCGTTTTGCGCCGGCTTTCCTGGCTTTTCCATTCTCCGTGGACGGATACACTTGTCCGGTATCTATTCCTGATCGGAGCTGCCTATATACCGGCCGCATTTATGGTTCGATGGCTGCCGAAGGCGTCCGGGAGACCGAAGCGCATGTCCGGGGAAGAGTTTATCGTGTGTTTTGTGGCTGCTATGGGAGTGGGATACTGTCTGAATCTTGTCGGAAACTGGATCAATTCCTTTTTTGCGTACTTTAACCACAAGACTCTGGAGGAGATGAATCCGGTGATCGATATGGCTGCGGATATGAGCCCCTCCATGCTGATCTACGCATGTATTCTGGGCCCGTTCATGGAGGAACTCATGTTCCGCGGAATTCTCTTAAAGCCTGCGCGGGTGTACGGGGACCGGACGGCGGTGGTATTTACTGCCGTGATGTTCGGCCTGATGCACGGAAATGTGACACAGTTTCTGTATGCGGCGGCCATCGGACTGATCTTCGGGTATGTGGCTGTCAGGACAAACCGGATCCTCTACACAGTGCTCCTGCACATCATGGTCAACAGTTTTGGAACCGTGCTGGCGGCCGGAGCACTGGTCGTGGACGGCATCGGGTTTAATCTGCTTACAGGACTGTATTCTGTGGGATTGCTGGGATCCATCGCGTTCATGATCGTCGGGGGCCTCATTGTGGCAGTAAAGTACAGTCCTTCCCGGTACCGGTGGCTGACGGCCCGCAATGGTCCTCCGTCTCCGGCCAGAAAGTATGTTTATCTGAATCCGGGATTTTTCCTCTATCTGGCGGTGTGCGGGGCGGAGATCTGCATATTTCTGTTTTAGAAGGCCGGTGTAAGAATCTATGTTGCCCTCCTATTGACTTTATGATGTCGTGATATTATAATAAGTAGTATTGAATACTATATTATGAAGCGTATCGCGCAGTATTCCGACGGAATTTCCTGTGGGAGATCCAAAAGCCGGATATGATGGAAAGAATACGGGAGGAATCGGCATGACATATAAGATTATCGGTGACAGCTGTCTGGATCTGACAGAAGAACTGAAAAAGGATTCTCACTTTCAGATGATTCCGCTTACACTGATGGTGGGGGATCAGACATTTATTGATGATGAGACATTTAACCAGAAGGAATTTTTAAAAGTTGTAAAGGAAAGCCCGGAATGTCCGAAGACGGCCTGCCCGTCTCCGGAGATGTTTAAAACGGCTTACGGCTGCGATGCGGAGAATGTGTTTGTGATCACGCTTTCCGGCAAGCTCAGCGGCAGTTATAACAGCGCGGTTCTTGCAAAATCTCTGTATGAGGAAGAGTTCGGGCATAAGAACATTGCGGTGATCGATTCCGAGTCCGCTTCCAGCGGAGAGCTGAACATTGCGTTCTACATTCGGGAATTATGTGAAAAGGGATTGGCCTTTGAAGAAATCGAGAAGGAAGCGTTAGCGTACCGGGACCGGATGAATACGTACTTTGTCCTGGAGTCCCTGGATACCTTGAAGAAAAACGGAAGACTGACCGGACTGACCGCCTTTATCGCGACGGCACTCAACATCAAGCCGGTGATGGGAGCCGATAAAGGAACGATTATTAAGCTGGATCAGGCGCGGGGAATCCAGAAGGCGCTGCAGAAAATGGCCGAGTATGTGGTCAAGGAGGGCGGCAGGACGGAAGACAGGCGCCTGATCATCTCTCATGTCAATGCGCCGGAACGGGCGCAGTTCGTGAAAGATAAGCTGTGCTCCATGGCAAAATTCAAAGATGTGATCATTACGGACACAGCCGGTGTGGCTACCGTTTATGCCAACGACGGCGGAATTATTGTGGCGATGTAAATTTATCGGCAGGGAAATAGAATTTTCCCTGCCATATTTCATGTTCCCTCAGATACCGGGACAGGGAGTTGAGGACCATACGCTTATTCCCGCTCCAGAGCGGTGCGGTGAGAATGGACTTGGGGCCGTCTCCGCTGAGCCGGTGGATCACCGTTTCCGGAGGAAGAAGGCAGAGACACCTGCCGATCAGCTCCAGATACTCTTCCGATTCCAGCGTGCGGAATGCTCCCTCCCGGTACAGGATATCCAGGTCAGTTCCCTTTAATACATGGAGAAGCTGAAGCTTGATCCCGTCAACGGAAAGCCTGGCAAGATATCGCACGGTCGCAAGCATATCGTCCGTTGTTTCTCCGGGGAGTCCGAGGATCACATGGACGATCACGGTGAGACCCGCCTGTTTCAGGCGGCGGTATGCGTCCTCAAATACAGGGAGTGGATACCCGCGGCGGATGAAATCCGCTGTTTTTTCGTGGATGGTCTGAAGTCCCAGCTCCACCCAGACCGGTTTGATCCGATTTAAGGAAGCCAGAAGGGCTATGGTCTCGTCCGGCAGGCAGTCCGGTCTTGTGGCCACGGACAGGGCACAGATATCCGGAAGTGAGATCGCTTCCGTAAACAGAGAAGTGAGATAGGGGAGAGGCGCATACGTGTTGGTGTAGGACTGAAAATAGGCAATATAGGAGCCGGTCTCAGAGGCAGGAGCTGCGTCAGCGGACGGAGCCTGCTTCATTTTTTTTGCCACACATGCCTTTGCCTCCTCCACCTGCTGCTTTACGGAGGCAGTCCGCCCGGCCGCAAAGTCGCCGGATCCGCCGGCACTGCAGAATATGCAGCCTCCCGTTCCCACGGTGCCATCCCGGTTAGGACAGGTCATGCCGCCGTCCAGAGCCAGCTTATATACTTTTTTTCCGAATGTCTGCTTCAGATAATAATCCAGAGAATAATACGGTTTTCCGTTCCAGTCCTGTCGCATGTTAC
>JALEWG010000219.1 GCA_022788065.1 Lachnospiraceae bacterium
GTGTTTGTTTCCCGATCCTAAGATCTCGCTTGGCTGATCTTAAACCGTTCTACTGTTGTTTTTAGGTTTTTGTTCTGAATGTTCTCATTCATGGCCCAAACCAGAGGCCCATTTTTATAAGAATTTTCTGGGTTTTTCATACTGTTCAGTTTTCAAGGTTCGTTGTTGTTGTTCTCAGCAACAACTCATTCATTCTATCACATCGTTGTCTGTTTGTCAACAACTTTTTCAACTTTTTTTGAATTTCACTTTTCGGGATTTTCATTAAAAATTGAATGCTTTGAACAATCAAAGCTCCGATGCATTCATCTCACATCGGAGCTTAAATATACCATGTTCTTGTCGGATTGTCAAGCGAATTTGTAGATTTTTTGAAACAATTTTTTAGGTTTTTTCCGACATACAAGATATGTGATTTTTTCCTTATTTTATCTATATTTTGTGGTTCCCGAACTGCGCGCCTTTTGCTTCCGGTACTTTCGTTTTCCTCCTGAAACCGTTAAATTGTGCATGGTCCATACGCAATTCAACGCATCGCGATCAGATGCCGCGGATCAGTCCGAGTATCAGATACAGCAGCACATTGTGATCATAGATCCAGGAAAGCCATGGGCTTGCCGCGATCTGCTCCATTGCAGCTTCCCCCAGTCCGGTTCTGGACAAAGCCGTAAACATCAGGCATGCGATCCAGATAAAGACAAGCGCCTCCATAGCTCCGAGTATTGCACCCGCAATCTGATTGATTCCGGAAAGAATCGGCAGCTTTGCGATCAGATCCAGCCAGAACACCAGGACCTGAAGCGCAATGAAAAGGATCAGGAACATCACAATGAACACTGCCGCCCTCAGAATCGTGTCTGCGACATATCCTCCGATATAATCTTCGAACTGTCCAACACCCATGATTTTGTAGACTTCACTGTTGTTATTCTCTGTCAGCATTTTTTTGAACTGCTTTGGCAAAGGCAGCTCATCGATCAGCTTCCATTCATCTTCCTTCCGCACGTCTCTGCTCTGTCCGAATTCAGAAAGCATTTCATCCAGTCCGATTCCCTCCGCCACCTTTTCTTTCATCATCTCATATACCGGAGTGTCTTCCTTCAGCCATTTCGTCACGTAAGGCAATGCGTAGTTTACGGCTGTAAGCGTGATCAGAAGTGCCGCAGCCGACACCGCCAGCCGGATAAACCCCTTATGATGACCATATAGGATCATTCCGAGCAGATAGAGAGCCGCAGCAATCTCCAGCCAGTGCCCGGACAGTTTTGAAACAAGTTCCATAATATCCCTCTTTTCCTAATATCATACGTCTGCAGCTGCAGACATGTCCGTTCGGAGCACCAACTTTCGAATCGCGCCGGCCACACCGGCCTCGTTGTTCGTGCCGGTAACATAGTCCGCGGCCTCCCGCACGATTTTCTCTCCGTTTTTCATGGCAACGCCGATGCCCGCACTTTTTATCATAGACAGGTCATTTTCTCCGTCCCCGAAGGCCATTGTCTCGCAGACCCTGATTCCCAGATACTCTGCCAGACGCAACAGGGCTCCTCCCTTGTCAGCGCCTTCCGCGTTGATCTCCAGATTATTGGAGATGGATGATGTCACCAGGATGCCCGGAACTGCTCTTAGTGCGGTGCGCATCCGCTGCCTTGCCTCCTCAGACCGGAAAAACAGGTTGATTTTATCGACGTCTCGCCCTCTGTCTCTGACACAGGCAATATTATCCGGAACCGGCTGCCTTGTTTTCTGGACAAGCGCGCGCACTTCCGGCGAAGAAATATATCGTTCCATATTCCGATAAAAGTAATCGGTCGTACAACCGACTCCCTCCACATATGCATCGTACATAATATCGTCCGCACTGTCTCTGGCCATGGTCATGATACGCACAGCAAGTTCCGCACTTAACCGGCAGGTGCTTAAGATTCGATCTTCCTTCAGATCGACCACCACCGCTCCATTGGTTGTTATGGCATAGCGGACTCCCGGCAGACTCCTTATTTCGTCGGGGATCCCCCGCACAGTGCGCCCGGTGGCCGGAACGATCTCAATTCCTCTCGCCGCGCACTCCTCCAGCGCCTCAATATTTTCCGTAGGTGCCTTCTTATCATCGGCCAGAAATGTTCCATCCATGTCTGTGGCAATTAATCTGATTTCCATATCTCTCCTCATATTCCTGAAAACCGGTTTTCCCCGGCCGACAGGAGTGTAAAAAAGAATTCGCCAAAACAGCCGCCGGCTTTATGCCGGGCAGCCATTTCAGCGATCCGTTATGCTTATCTAATCAAAAAAGTCTTTTTCCCTCAGGATCAGATATCCATCCTTGTCATACGTCGGAGACAGGAAACTGGTAAGCTTTTTGCCCAGAGTCTTCTTTTCCGCCTTGTCGGCCGCTTCCTCGATCAGATCCACCGCCGCTTTCCTTGTCAGGCGGACGCCATCCTCTTCCATCATTTCGATTCGCTCGTAGAGCGCCAGCATACTCTTTCCTGTTATGCTGCAGTCGATCTCTGACGCATATTTGCACGCATACTGGGCAAATTCATCCGTATCCATTTCTTCGCTGTCATCATATTCCTCATCTGACAGCTCTTCTGAACGATCCGGTTCTTCCACCGGCTGGGGCTTTGTTTTTTCCTCTTTCTTAGGCATTGGATCCGGCACCGGTCTGATTGCCTGCGGTCTCTTCAGTTTTTCCTCCGGCTTCTCGGAAACCTCTTCCGGAGCAGCCTTCTCTTCCGCCGCTGCGGTTTCTCTGGCAATCTTTTCCTGCGCCGCAATTTCCTTCTGCAGCGCCTCCTCCACATTCTCTTCCCTGTCAGCTTCCGGTTCCCCGACCTCCGGCACCGCGTGTTCCGTCTCACTCCTGTTTTCGCCGATATACTGGAATTTTCCCGCAAGCGACGTATTGTGGGCATGGAGAGCCTCCAGATTGTCCGGCGTATCGATCAGGACCACGATCATTCCGGATCTGTCTTTTTCCATCAGGTCATCCAGTTCGTTCTGGACCGCCGCAGTCAGACCCGCCGCATGTTCAACGATCAGATCCTTGCCGGCCAGCTTTTCCGCAACTGCGCTGATCCCGCGTTTGTTTAACTTTTCACTGCTGATCTTCGCCACCGGATTCTTGCAGCCAAGCTCCCTGTGAATCTTTCTGAGCGCGTCAAGAGCCAGGGAAAGTCCTTCCTCATCACTCTCTGCTTCGATCATAAGATGGTTGGTTTCCGGTGTCTCATCCAGAGACTCAAATTCCAGATCCTCGTCGTTTTCTTCTTCCTGAACCGCTTTTTCCTGTGCACGGAGTACCTGTTCCCGGAGTTCTTTCTCCCGGAGCGCACGCTCCCGGTCAATTTCCGCCTGTTTTCTTATCCGGCGTTCCTCTTCCTCTCGGCGTGCAGCCTCACGCTCCTCTTCGGCGCGCTTCAATGCCTCCGCCTCCATCTCTTCCCGCTCCTTGGCTGCCCGGATCGCCGCTCTCTGGCGTTCGATCTCGCGCTCCGCCTCCGTCACTTCATGTTCCGCGGCCTCATCGATCACATGCACAGCCGGCTTCGGGTCCCGGATCGCTCTGAGATCATCCAGCGTTCTCGTAGGCTCCAGATCCTCCTCGTCCTCTGTGGAGAGCGGAAGTTCCTCCTCTGAAATCTTCGCAACCTCTTTTGCAAGCTTTTTTGTCTGTTCCGCCTCATGAATACGGATCACATCATCATCCAGCTCCGGCTCCTCCTCCGATTCCCGCACATCTGCCGTAGGCGCTCTCCGGGCCGGACTCGCATACTCCTCCTCGACCGCACGAAGCTTCGCTTCATACTTGTCGCGATTCTCCACCAGATCCATCTGATACTTGTTTAACGGGGCATACTCCAGCTTCAGATCCATAGCCTTATCCACGTATTTGCCGAGGCCGAACAGCAGCATGATCGTATCGCATGTGCTGACACATTTTTCGCCCATTCCGGCTTTATGGTACAGCTCCGCCAGCTCATACATCCACTTTTCATCCACCTCCGTTGAAGTGTACATTTCCAGCGAACGGATCAGCTGATCCATCGGAGCATTTTTGGCTTTCAAAATCAGATAGCGCAGCAGATACTGGCGGGGATCATCCTGCGCCAGATCGCAGAATTCCCGGTAGTAAGCCTCTGCCTCCGCGATGCTTCCTTCCTTGATTGCCAGATCCGTCAGCTTATAGAGCAGGCGCTTTCCAATCGGTGCGCGCTCAAACGCCAGAAGCAGGATATCTTTTGCCTCCTGATATTCCTCATTCTTTTCATACACCTGGGCAATCATGGAAAGCAGACTGGCATTCCTTACGCGGTGCCAGTCAATCGTGTCGGCAATCTTCATTGCCGTCGCATAATCTCCCCGATTGACCAGTTTTTTAATCTGTTCAACTTTTATGTTAAACTCGTACTTATCCATTCTATGCTTCTCCTAAATTCATTACAGCTCTACCCGGCCCTCCAGCGCACGCAGAAGTGTTACCTCATCAATATATTCCAGATCTCCGCCCACCGGCACGCCGCTTGCAATTCTGCTTACCTTGATCCCCGTGGGTTTAATCAGCTTGCTGATGTACATGGCGGTCGTTTCGCCTTCCAGACTGGAGTTGGTTGCGATAATAACCTCCTTCACGTCCTTTTGCAGGCGCATCATCAGCTCTTTTAATTTAATGTCGCCGGGGCCGATTCCGAGCATCGGGGATATGGCGCCGTGCAGTACATGATAGACTCCCTCATATTTTCCCGTCTTCTCATATGCCGCCAGATCCCTCGGATTCTCTACCACCATGATCACACTGTGATCGCGGGCCGGACTTTTGCAGATCGGACAGACCTCCATATCCGTCAGTGTGAAGCATTCTTTGCAGTAGTGGACATTGTGCTTGGCATCCCGGATCGCACCGGAAAGACGCTCCACCTGTTCTTCCGGCATATTGATAATATGGAAGGCCAGACGCTGCGCCGTCTTGCTTCCGATTCCCGGAAGCTTCGACAGTTCTTCAATCAGTTTTGAGATTTGACTGCTGTAATAATCCATCTTAGAAAGAAAGACCTCCCAGACCGCCGAGGCCGCCCGTCAGTTCCGCCATAACAGCGCTGGACTCTTCTTCCATTTTGTGGAACGCTTCATTGACAGCGGCCACGATCATATCCTCCAGCATCTCCACGTCGTCGGGATCCACAGCCTCCGGAGAGATTTTTACGGATACGACCTCTTTTTTACCGGAAACCGTAACCGTCACGGCTCCGCCACCGGCTGCCGCCGTATATTCCTTCTCCTCCAGCTCCTTTGTCTTTTCTTCCATCTGGCGCTGCATTCTCTGTGCCTGTTTCATTAAATTTGTCATATTTCCCGGCATTCCGCCCGGGAATCCTCCACGCTTTGCCATGCGCTGATCCTCCTGATTTTCATTACTCTTATGGTTCATCTTCTATTGTAATATCCATATGGATATTTTCACGCAGTTCTTCATCGGAAATATACCGGTTATCCAGCCGTTCTCCG
>JALEWG010000236.1 GCA_022788065.1 Lachnospiraceae bacterium
GTTCAGGAAGGTGACCTGGCAGTGGTCACAGCTGGAGTGCTTTCCCATTCCAGAAGACATGAACCGGCAACTGCCACCAACATTATGCGGGTGGTTACAGTAGACTGATATAAGGAGAACACACATTATGGAGAAAAAACCGTTTGTAACCAGGGAACAGCTTGAGAAAATCGCAGAGACCTATCCGACCCCATTCTATCTCTACGATGAAAAGGGAATCCGCGAGAATGCAAAAGCATTGAAGGAAGCCTTTTCGTGGAACCCGGGCTTCAAGGAGTACTTCGCAGTGAAGGCAACTCCGAACCCGTTTATCCTGAAAGTCCTGCAGAGCATGGGCTGCGGCACAGACTGCTCTTCCAAAACCGAGCTTCTGATGTCCAAAGCCTGCGGATTCAAAGGCCATGAGATTATGTTTTCATCCAATGATACACCGCCGGAGGAATTCAAACTGGCCGATGAGCTTGGCGCTATCATCAATCTGGATGACTTTACCCACATTGAGTGCGTAGAGAAGGTCCTGGGAAAGATCCCGGAGACCATCTGCTGCCGTTTCAATCCGGGCGGACTTTTCAAGGTTACGACCGATATCATGGATAATCCGGGCGACGCCAAATACGGAATGACGGAGGCGCAGATCACAGAGGCATACAAGATCCTGAAGGCAAAAGGCGCAAAAAACTTCGGAATCCATGCGTTTCTGGCAAGCAATACGGTTACCAACGAATATTATCCGCTGTTAGCAAAGGTGCTGTTCGAGCTGGCTGTAAAGTTAAAGAAGGAAACCGGTGCTGACATTAAATTCATCAACCTCTCAGGAGGAATCGGAATTCCCTACCGTCCGGATCAGGAGCCGAATGATATTAAAGTGATCGGCGAGGGCGTAAGAAAAGTCTATGAGGAAGTACTGGTTCCGGCAGGCATGGGCGATGTGGCAATTTTCACAGAGCTTGGACGCTTCATGCTGGCTCCTTACGGAGTACTTGTGACAAGGGCAATCCATGAAAAACATACCTATAAAGAGTACATTGGCGTGGATGCCTGTGCGGTAAACCTGATGCGCCCGGCCATGTATGGCGCTTACCATCATATTACCGTTATGGGAAAAGAAAATGAGCCCTGCGATCATAAATATGATGTGACAGGCTCCCTCTGCGAGAACAACGATAAGTTTGCTATTGACAGAATGCTGCCGAAGATCGACATGGGCGACCTTCTTGTGATCCATGACGCCGGGGCGCACGGCTTTGCCATGGGATACAATTATAACGGCAAGTTAAAGAGCGCGGAGCTGCTCCTTAAAGAAGACGGAAGCGTTCAGATGATCCGCCGTGCAGAAACTCCGAAGGACTATTTTGCGACCTTTGATTTCTGCGATATCTTAAAAGGCGTGGAAGAATAGAGAATTTGGACAATAATCTTAAGAAAATCTTCATAATTCATTCAAAGAATATACAATCATTTTCTGAAACAACATGATATACTTGAACCATAAGAAATGCACGATACAAACGAATCCTTTATCCTTAACCCTTTTTGAAATCGAAATCCTAAATGATGAATCCCTGCACAGTATGTGCAGGGTTTTTTCATGCAACAGGAAATTGCTTTGCTATTGCACAAAGATGCTCCGCATGGTTCTGAAATATGGCCGAATCTGGCTGGGGAATTCAGGCGGTTGACAAAAGACCCTTCCGTTCGGTTAATAAAGGACCCTTCCGGTATCCATACAATGGTTTTGCAGAATCGGATACCCGGAGAACGGAGGAAATCACTAAAATAATCATTTTTCGGTATCTGAAACGTACATTTTAACTTGTGAGATACTTTTGGTTAACATAACATGTTGATAAGTTTACATAATGTGGAAAAACATGACGCATTGGGTATCGCAGAGTGGAATTTCTGCATATGGATACCGGAAGGTTCCCGGAAGCAGGAGAATGGAATATGCTAAGGTAAAAGAACATGGAGGAAAGCTATGTGAACCATGTGAAGGAGATCATTCACTGTCGGGACGCATATGCCATGGGACTGACCGGAAGGGGAGTCGGTGTGGCCGTTCTGGATACCGGAATCTTTCCGCATCGGGATTTTGACAGTCGGATCGCCGGATTTGCGGACATGGTGGGGCATCGGACAGAGCCATATGATGACTGCGGCCATGGGACTCACATCTGCGGCATTATCGGAGGAAGCGGCGCTGCGTCAGATGGGCGGTATCAGGGGATGGCTCCGGGCTGCAGCCTGATTGTGGTAAAAGTTCTGGATCGGAAAGGAAACGGGTATGCGTCAGACGTTCTGGCCGGTCTGCGCTGGATTCTGGAACAGAAGGAACGTCTCGGAATCCGGATCGTAAATATCTCCGTAGGATCGTGCAGCAGAAAAGGAATGACGGAAAATTCGGCATTGGTGAAAGGCGTCAATCAGGCGTGGGATGCCGGACTGGTTGTGGTAGTGGCAGCAGGAAACAATGGGCCAAAGCGCATGAGTATTACGACGCCTGGAATCAGCAGAAAGGTAATCACAGTGGGCTGCTCGGACGATCACATGGAAGTGCTGGTGGGCGGGCACCGTATGGTGGATTATTCCGGGCGCGGTCCCACAGCAGCCTGTATCTGCAAGCCGGACGTGGTTGCGCCCGGAAGCCGGGTGATCAGCTGTGCAGGCCGGTCCGACAAATATGCGATCAAAAGCGGCACTTCCATGAGCACACCGATCGTCTCCGGGGCGATTGCGCTGCTTCTGGAAAAGTATCCGGACATGACGAATCGTGCCGTAAAACTGAAACTGATGGAGAGCTGTCGGGACATCGGACTACCCAGAAACCAGCAGGGCTGGGGACTTCTTGATGTGGAGCGGCTTTTGTTATAGAGAAACCTGTGGTATAATATGTTTGTGATTTCGCATGGCCGTCGATGCAGCATTGGCGGCCATACCTGAGAAATTTTACATAGATTTTACATAACGAGGCCGGACATTTTACATACTGATGATATCCTACAGACGAACAGATACAAAATGGATAATTTTTTGAATGTATTACGGAGGATTGTATGGATTTCTTTGGTGTGTTGACCATGCTGGGCGGACTTGCTCTGTTTCTCTACGGGATGGAGACCATGGGTCAGGGTCTGGAAAAACTGTCGGGAGGACGTCTGGAAAAAATTCTGGAGAAGCTGACCTCCAATCCGGTGAAGGCGGTTCTTCTGGGAGCCGGAGTCACGGCAGTGATTCAGTCGTCATCTGCGACGACGGTTATGGTGGTCGGATTTGTTAACTCGGGTATTATGAAGCTGACGCAGGCAGTCGGAATCATCATGGGCGCCAATATCGGTACCACGGTGACGTCCTGGATCCTGAGTCTTACCGGAATCGAGAGCAGCAATTTTTTTGTCAGGCTGTTAAAACCCTCATCGTTCTCGCCGGTACTGGCTCTGATCGGCGTCTGCTTCCTTCTGTTTTCCAAAAATGAGAAGAAGAAAGATATCGGTACGATCCTGGTCGGCTTCGCCGTGCTGATGACGGGAATGGAGACCATGAGCGGCGCCGTAAAGCCGCTTGCGGATGTGCCGGAGTTTACCGGAATCCTGACGATGTTTTCCAATCCGATCCTCGGAATGCTCGCCGGCGCACTGCTCACAGCGGTGATCCAGAGCTCCTCCGCTTCGGTCGGTATCCTGCAGGCACTCTGTGCCACGGGCGCTGTCAGCTTCGGAAGTGCGATCCCGATCATTATGGGACAGAACATCGGTACCTGCGTGACAGCCATGCTCTCAGGTATCGGAGCAAGTAAAAATGCGCGCCGCGCCGCGCTGGTGCATCTTTACTTTAATATTATCGGTACCGTGATTTTTATGGTCGTATTTTATTCGCTCAATGCCGTGGTCCATTTTTCATTTCTGGATCAGTCAGCCAACGCCATGGGAATCGCGGTGGTTCACAGTTCCTTTAACGTGGCGGCCACACTGGTGCTGCTCCCGTTCTCCAAAGGACTTGTGAAGCTTGCCTGCATGACGATCAAGGATACGGATATCCGGGTGGAGAAGCCTGCGGAAGAAAATGCGTTCCGCCTTCTTGATGAGCGTTTTCTGGAGACTCCGGGTTATGCTGTGGAGCAGTGTAAGCAGACGGCAGTGGATATGGCGAAGCTGGCAAGAGACGGTCTTCTGACCTCCATCGATCTGCTGAATCATTATGATGAGGAGAAGGCCCGTAAGGTCGTGGAAATGGAAGATCTGGTGGACCGTTATGAGGATGAACTGGGAAGCTATATGGTAAAGCTCGGGAACCAGCATCTGTCACGGTTTGATAATCATACGGTATCACTTCTTCTCCATTGTATCGGTGATTTCGAGAGAATCTCTGATCACAGTATGAATCTGCTCAGTTCGGCGGAAGAGATGAAAAAGAAAAATATGGTCTTCTCGGCGGAAGCCAAGAATGAGCTGGAAGTGTTTGTGAACGCAGTGCGCGAGATCCTGGATCTGGCCATCAGTGCCTTTGAAAAGAACAATATCAAAAAAGCGTCCCAGGTGGAGCCCCTGGAGGAAGTGATTGACGATATCAATACGCTGGTAAAGGCGAATCATATCAGGCGGCTGCAGAAGGGAATCTGCACCATCGAGCAGGGATTTGTGCTTTCTGATATCTCCACAAACCTGGAACGTGTGTCGGATCATTGCTCCAATATCGCGATCAGTGTCATTGAAATTGATCGGGATGGCTTTGATGCTCACGGCTATCTGGAGAACCTGAAGAAAGAGAACGACCCGAAGTTTGCAGCGATGGTTGAGGAATACCGTAAAAAATATGTACTTCCGGCAGGAATGGAATAAAAAGCCGCTTGCATGGGAATTTCGTAAAATGGATGGGAGGGAACAGAGATGGCTCTGATTTATGCAGTAGAAGATGATAAAAACATTCTGGAAATAGAAATGTTCGCGCTGAAAAACAGCGGCTACCAGGTGGATGGCTTTGAATGCGCCCGGGATTTTTATAAAAAACTGGACGAGCGGATGCCGGATCTTGTCCTCCTGGACGTGATGCTTCCGGATGAGGACGGGCTGGAAATCGTCGGAAAGCTGCGCAGGCGGCCGGAGACAAAGAAGCTCCCGATCATCATGGTAACGGCGAAAAGTACAGAGATCGACAAGGTAAAGGGACTCGATGTGGGCGCCGATGATTACCTGACCAAGCCGTTCGGGGTCATGGAGCTGATTGCGAGGGTGAAAGCGGTTCTCAGAAGAACCATGGAAGAGGAAAAATTCCTGAGCCTGGGTGATATCTTTCTCGATGATGAAAAGCACATGGTTTATGTCAAGGAGCAGCCGTGCAGCCTGACGTTCAAGGAATATGAGCTGCTTAAGCTCCTGCTCCACAATGCCGGGATCGTGGTGACCAGGGAGATTATTCTGGAGAGAGTCTGGGGCATTGATTTTGAGGGAGAGTCCCGGACGCTGGACATGCACATCCGGACGCTCAGGCAGAAGCTCGGAGACGCGGGATCCATGATCCGCACAGTGCGGAATGTGGGATATATGATCGAATAGACAGGAGCGGCTTATGAAACGAAAGCTTCACAAGGAACTTCTGGCAACGGCAGCGCTGGCAGTTGTGCTTACGCTGCTGTTTGCCTTACTTGTATTTTACGGACTGTTTAAAGAGCAGGTCATGGGGGATCTGAAAGCCGACGCGAGGTTTTTTCAGAACCTGCATGTGTTCGACGAAGCGGAAAGTATGCCTTCCGTACGCCTTGACATGGGAGCGGAGAGCCTGAGAGTTACGGTTGTCAATGCGGAGGGGCAGGTTCTTTTTGACACCGGGGCGGATGCGTCTGCCATGACCAACCATATAAGCCGGCCGGAGATCCGGAAAGCCTTTGAGACCGGGGAGGGAAGCGGCACCAGGCGGTCAGAAACGCTGTCAAAGAATCTGTTCTACTACGCGGTCCGCCTGGATAACGGATCCGTTTTGCGGGTCTCGAGGGAGGCAGACAGCTTTTTTGCGGTGATGCAGAATATGCTGCCGTCGGTGATCAGTGTATTTCTGATCCTGTTTCTTTTCTGCATAGCCATTTCCAATTACTTTACAAAAAGTCTGGTGGAACCGATCGAAAAACTGGCGGAAAATCTTTCGGAGCCGGTACTCGAGGTGGAATACAAGGAGCTGGCGCCTTTCGTTGCTAAAATCCGTCAGCAGCATGAGGATATTTTAAAGAGCGCGCAGATCCGGCAGGAGTTTACGGCCAACGTATCGCATGAACTGAAAACGCCCCTGACAGCCATTTCCGGTTATGCGGAACTGATCGAACACGGCATGGCTGACCAGAAAAATGCGGCGAGATTTGCGGGGGAGATCCATAAAAATGCGGCCAGACTGCTGTCTCTGATCAATGATATTATCCAGCTCTCCCAGCTGGATGGAGAGAAAAAACAGCTGGAATACACGAAGCTGGATCTCTATCAGCTGGCAGAGGAGTGTGTGGATATGCTGAATATGAACGCCGCAAAGCAGAACATCACCATGAAGCTCTGCGGACGGCATGCCATGGTCTGGGCTGATAAGCAGCTGATGGAGGAGCTTCTTTATAATCTGTGTGACAACGCGATCCGGTATAATAACCGGGGCGGTTCTGTGACGGTGACCGTGGACCGGGAAAAGGACGAAACATTTCTGTCGGTGCGGGATACGGGAATCGGTATTCCGCCGGAGCATCAGGACCGCGTGTTTGAGCGGTTTTACCGTGTGGATAAAAGCAGGTCCAAAGCCACCGGCGGCACGGGGCTGGGGCTTGCGATCGTAAAGCATATTGTTTCCCAACATGGGGCCAGACTGTTCATGGACAGTGAGCCCGGGCGCGGAACGGAAATCCGTGTGGTCTTTCCGGGAAACAAACAATAAGGACAGAATGCAGGAACCCGTTCGGCTTGACAGGCGCGGGTTCCTGTGTTATTGTTGCAGAGGAATCTGATTCCGTTTCTTCCGGTTTTCATGGCCGGAAATCAATCCATTTACAGAGGTCTTTGGGAAGTGTCTTTCCCGGCTACCCGGTTTTGCCAAAAATCCTGATCGGTCAGAGGAGGAGATGCCTATGGGGGTATAAAGTTTACAAAGAAACAGTTGACTTTTTAACCGGATTATATTATCATGGAAATGCGGCAGAACATTTGTTCTGTATCGGCAATGTGAAGGTTGATGATGGAGGAAAATAATGAATAAAGATGATAAATTGAAAGCCCTCGACGCGGCTCTGACACAGATTGAAAAAGCATACGGAAAAGGTTCCGTTATGAAACTGGGTGATTCCGGTGCGAATATGAATATTGAGACGGTTCCGACCGGTTCCCTGAGCCTGGATATCGCTCTGGGGCTGGGCGGTGTTCCGAAAGGACGTGTGGTTGAGATTTACGGACCGGAGTCCAGCGGTAAGACGACCGTGGCACTGCATATGGTTGCGGAGGTACAGAAACGCGGCGGTATTGCCGGTTTTATTGATGCGGAGCATGCACTGGATCCGGTATATGCGAAAAATATCGGTGTGGATATCGATAATCTCTATATTTCCCAGCCGGATAACGGGGAACAGGCGCTGGAGATCACGGAGACAATGGTTCGCTCCGGTGCGGTGGATATCGTGATCGTGGACTCGGTTGCTGCGCTTGTTCCGAAGGCGGAGATCGATGGAGATATGGGAGATTCCCATGTGGGTCTGCAGGCCCGACTGATGTCGCAGGCACTGCGAAAACTGACGGCTGTGATCAGCAAGACGAACTGTATCGTGATCTTTATCAACCAGCTTCGTGAGAAGGTCGGTGTGATGTTCGGAAATCCGGAGACGACAACCGGCGGACGGGCGCTGAAATTCTATTCTTCTGTCCGTCTTGATGTGAGAAGAACAGAATCCTTAAAGCAGAGCGGTGAGGTGATCGGAAACCATGTCCGCGTTAAAGTTGTAAAGAACAAGATCGCTCCGCCGTTCAAGGAGGCCGAGTTTGACATTATGTTCGGCAAAGGAATCTCACGCGAAGGCGACGTCCTGGATCTGGCGACTGAGGCCAATATCGTGGAGAAGAGCGGTTCCTGGTATGCCTATAAAGGGGCAAAGATCGGTCAGGGGCGCGAGAATGCGAAACAGTATCTGGCACAGAATCCGTTGATCTGCGAGGAGATTGAGAATCAGGTGAGAGAGATTCACGGTCTCGAGGCGCAGCATGTGGCTGAGGAGGCGGGTGCCCCGGCCGCGGAGGCTTCGGAAGAAAAGACGGAAGTATAGGCATGAAGAACTGGAATCAGGAAGAGTGGTCCGGGAAAGTCCGGCAGGATGCCGGTGAAATCGGGCATACAGTGGACCCGGAAGAGGAGAAAAAGGCGCGGGAAAAGGCGGTCTATTATCTCCAGTTTTCCGGAAAGACTGAGAGTGAACTGAGAAGGAAGCTGGCGGAACAGGGGTTCTCGCCGGCTTCTGTTGACTCGGCTATTGAATACGTCAAGGCTCACCGTTATCTGGACGACGAGGACTATGTGAGAAGGTTTGTGGAAAAGAACGGAAGAAAAAAGAGCCGCAGGCAGATGGAGCACGAGCTTTCCGGCAAAGGGATCGCAAAAGAAGTTCTTTCGGAAGTTTTTGAGGACGTGCAGATCGATGAAAAAGAGCAGATTCTGGCGATTCTGGAGAAACGGAACTATCCCCGCGGGGAGGACACCAGGGAACAACGGCAGAAAATCTTCGGATATCTGGCCCGAAAGGGCTTTTCCGGCGATGATATCGCGGCTGCATTGATTCAATTTGCACGGAAAACGACAGATTAGGGGCAAGATACTTGACATAATGTATAAAACCGTTTAGAATTGAGATGTTGTACAATGAAAACTAAATAAAGGAGGTGCTCCTGTGTCACCAATAATCAGCGTGTTAATAACAGCAATTATTGTGGCTCCTATTACCTGGCTTGCTGCTGTGGCTTACCGGAAGAAGAGTTATGAAAGTAAAATCGGAAGCGCAGAAGAAAAATCCAGAGAAATAATAGATGAAGCATTGAAGGTCGCAGAGACGAAGAAGAAAGAAGCTCTCCTCGAAGCAAAGGAAGAAAATCTTAAGGCCAGAAATGAACTTGAGAAGGAAACCAAAGAGCGCAGAGCAGAAATTCAGCGCTATGAGCGCCGCGTTCTCAGCAAGGAGGAAAATCTGGACAAAAAAGCAGAGGCGATGGAGAGAAAAGAATCCAGCCTGGCTTCCAGAGAGGAATCCTTAAAAAAGCGTACCGCTGAGGTGGAAGAACTTTTTGCCAAAGAGCAGGAAGAACTGGAAAAGATTTCCGGTCTCACTACAGATCAGGCGAAAGAGTATCTTCTGAAGTCGGTGGAAGAGGACGTGAAACACGACACTGCAAAGCTCATCAAGGAACTGGAGAGCAAAGCAAAGGAAGAAGCAGACAAAAAAGCAAAAGAGTACGTGGTTACCGCGATCCAGAGATGTGCGGCGGACCATGTGGCAGAGACAACGGTTTCTGTTGTTCAGCTTCCGAGTGATGAGATGAAAGGCCGTATCATTGGACGTGAGGGTCGGAATATCCGTACACTGGAAACTATGACCGGAGTAGAACTGATCATCGATGATACTCCGGAGGCAGTCGTACTGTCCGGATTTGATCCGGTCAGAAGAGAAGTTGCAAGAATTGCTTTGGAGAGACTGATTGTGGACGGACGAATCCATCCGGCCAGAATCGAAGAGATGGTGGAGAAAGCGCAGAAGGAAGTAGAGAATATGATGCGCGAGGAAGGTGAAGCCGCATGTCTTGAAGTCGGCATTCACGGTATCCATCCGGAGCTTGTCAAACTGCTTGGCAAGATGAAATTCAGAACCAGTTATGGACAGAATGCGTTGAAACATTCCATTGAAGTCGCACAGCTGTCCGGTTTACTGGCTTCCGAAATTGGTGTAGATGTCAGAATGGCAAAACGTGCCGGTTTATTACATGACATTGGAAAATCCGTCGATCATGAAATGGAGGGTTCCCACATTCAGCTGGGATCCGAGCTTTGTAAGAAGTACAAAGAATCCGCTACGGTTATCAATGCAGTGGAATCCCATCATGGCGATGTTGAGCCGACAAACCTGATTTCCTGCATCGTTCAGGCTGCAGATACGATTTCCGCCGCAAGACCTGGTGCAAGAAGAGAGACGTTGGAGACATACACGAACCGTCTGAAACAGCTGGAGGATATTACCAATACGTTTAAGGGTGTTGATAAGTCCTTTGCAATTCAGGCTGGCCGCGAGGTGCGCATTATGGTAGTGCCGGATCAGATCAGTGATGACGATATGGTATTGCTGGCAAGAGATGTTTCAAAGAGAATCGAAGAAGAACTGGAATATCCGGGCCAGATCAAAGTCAATGTGATCCGTGAATCCAGAGTGACTGACTACGCAAAATAGAAATCGACAGAAATGTCCGGAGGTACATAACAAAGAGGTTATGTGCCCCCGGATTTTTTGCAAATTCAGCAGGAGGAAATGAAAATGGCTAAAATCGGTTTTATTGGTATGGGAAATATGGGCCTTGCGATCATGAAAGGGCTTTTAAAGTCTGTTCAGCCGGAGGAGATCCTCTTTTCATCGGCCCATGAAGACAGAATGGAGAAAATTACGGCAGAGACGAAAGTCCCGCATGTTTCTTCCAACGCAGAATGTGCGAAACAGGCAAAATATCTGATTCTGGCAGTGAAACCTCAGGTACTGCCTACGGTGTTCGCGGAAATCAAAGATACAGTGACAAGGGATCAGGTCATTGTCTCCATTGCTGCCGGATATTCCATTGCGGACCTGACAGAGGGTCTCGGAGGGGATGTTCGCGTGGTTCGCTCCATGCCGAATACCCCGGCGATGGTCGGAGAAGGCATGACGGGAGTTTGCTATGATGCCGGGTTGTTTACTGAGGAAGAGAAGAAAACGGTGGAAGAAATATTCACCTCCTTCGGAAAAATGGAACTTGTGGACGAAAAGCTGATGGACGTGGTCGGAAGCGCCAGCGGCTGCTCTCCGGCTTATGTGTACATGTTTATCGAAGCACTGGCGGACGGATGCGTGAGAAACGGTCTGCCCAGAAAGATGGCTTACCGTATGGCGGCGCAGGCTGTTCTCGGAAGCGCCAAGATGGTTCTGGAGACCGGCCTCCATCC
Organism: Lachnospiraceae bacterium; assembly: GCA_022788065.1. Classification (GTDB taxonomy): domain Bacteria; phylum Bacillota; class Clostridia; order Lachnospirales; family Lachnospiraceae; genus SUG393. Next base: position 11,179 of record JALEWG010000236.1, read on the forward strand.
GGGTGAACTGAAAGATATGGTATGTTCTCCGGGAGGAACGACGATCGAAGGCGTAGCGGCTCTGGAAGAATGCGGATTCCGCGGTGCCATCATTAAGGCGTGTGATGCGAACTATCAGAAAAATAAAAAGCTGAAATAGGGTCAGACAAACCCGGAAGCATTCAGAATGAAAGAAAGGATCGGAACAGCAATGGAAGCTACAATTCGTTTAAAGAGGGATCTTGCCTATACAGGAACGATCCTCAAAATATACCGGGATACGGTGATCGCCAACGGAATTCAGGAAGAATATGACTTTATCCACCACGATGGTGCAGCTGCCGTTCTGCCGGTGACAAAAGATGGAAAAATTCTCATGGTGCGTCAGTATCGCAATGCGCTGGATCGCTTTACTCTGGAAATTCCAGCCGGAAAAGTCGATGCTCCGGATGAGCCGCGGATCGAGTGTGCGTACCGGGAACTGGAGGAGGAGACCGGATTCCGTACAGAAAAGCTGGAATATCTGATGACGATCAACACGACCGTTGCTTTCTGTAATGAAAAAATCGATCTGTTCATTGCGAGGGACCTGATTCCGTCGAAGCAGAATCTGGATGAAGATGAATGCATCGAGGTGGAGGAGTGGGAGGTAAAAGACCTCCTGGACCTGATCTACACCGGAAAAATGACGGATGGGAAGACGGTTGCCGCCATTCTGGCGTATGCCCAGCGAGAGGGGATCCGCTAGACGGGATGACTGCGTCTGACTGTTTTGTCAGGACGGAATAGGAGCAAGGACACACTCATATACTGGTACAAAGCCGTATGAGGTGAAGCCGTGAAATTATTAAAAAACAGAGAGGACAGCCTGGAAGCGGGGCTGTCCTTTTGCCTTCTTCTGGGAGCTTTTTGCGGAAGTCTGTTCTGTAATGCCATGAGTGGAGACATGAAGCAGAAGCTTACGGCTTCCGGACAGAGTATGGTCACAGGCTCCATGCTTCTGGAAGTCGATCTCTGGGAACTGTTTGCCCGGGTTCTGTTTAAGAGGCTTCAGGTTCTGATGATCGCATTCCTGATCTCCTTCACGCCGGCAGCGATTCCTCTCTTTCTGATTTCCTCCGGGCTTTTTGGATTTTCCGTGTCGGTTATGGTTTGTACTCTGACCATGGAATCGGGGCTTTTGGCGATCTGGAAGTATGCGCTGTTCATCTTTCCCCAGTGCCTGTTTTACCTTCCCGTTCTGTATCTCCTGGTCTGGTGGCTTCCGGTAAAAAATAAGCGGCTGACAGCGGTTTCCATGACAGCGCTGACTGTCATTATTTTCCTGGGAGCAGCGGCCGAAAGCTTTGTAAATCCGTGGTTTCTGGCGTTTCTGACGTAGTATTTCCGTCCGAAAGGAAGAGAACAGAAAAAATTTTTCGGAAATTTTTCACAATATCTGGAAGGTCATGAGGATGATCGGCCCAGATGTTGCGATATTTATGTAAATTGACGGGAAAAGGGGCATAAAGTGGGAAAAATGTGTTTGATTTTATGGAAAACTGAGGCTATAATGTAGGAAAACACTGCATTTTGAGGGGAAAATGCACTAGAAGGAGAAGCCGGGGGGAACAGGCTGAAACTGAGATGAAAGAAGAAATAAAAAGCTTTGTTGAATATCTGGAAAAGGAAAAGGGTGCATCGGAAAACACCCGGCTGTCTTATGGAAGAGATCTGGTTCAGATGGCGGCCTATCTGGAGACGATCGGAATTGCGGAGATTGGAAAGGTGACAAGAACGGCTCTGAATTCTTATGTACTCCATATGGAAAAGGAAGGAAAGGCTTCCACGACGGTGTCCAGAATGCTGGCTTCCGTGAAAGCATTTTTCAGCTATGAGTTCAAGTGCGGAAATATCAAACGGGATCCGGCGGAGACGCTCCGTGCCCCAAAGATAGAAAAGAAAGCACCGGTGATTTTGAGCATTGATGAGGTGAACCGCCTTTTAGCACAGCCTTCGGGGAATTCCGCGAAGGAGATACGTGACCGGGCTATGCTGGAGCTTTTGTATGCGACCGGGATCCGCGTGTCGGAGCTGATCCATCTGACGATCGGAGATGTCAATATGGCGGTGGGATTTATTACATGCCGCGATGAGCATAAAGAAAGAACGGTCCCGTTCGGACGTGTGGCAAAGGAGGCTTTGTCCAGATACCTGACGTCCGCTCGTCCGGAACTGCTGAAAGGGAAAGAATCCACATGGCTGTTTACTAACTGCAGCGGCAGTCCCATGAGCCGGCAGGGATTCTGGAAGATTATCAAATTTTACGGGAATAAGGCGGGAATCGAGGAGGATATTACTCCGCACACACTGCGTCATTCCTTTGCGGCACATCTGATCGGAAACGGAGCGGATATGAAAGCGGTACAAACCATGATGGGCCATTCTGATATGGCGACGACCCAGATGTATGCCGCATACATGGAAAACAACTCGGTACGCGAGGCGTATCAGGGTGCGCACCCGAGACGGTAAATATGAAAAGCTGCTGCTTTGGCGATTGCATATCGTGAAACAGCAGCTTTTTTCCTGCTCATGCATCAGAAGAACAGCTCACCGATGATACGGATACAGAAGATCGTGAGAACCACCAGCATGATGGGCTTTGCGGCTTTTGCGCCGCTTTTTTCAAAGAAACGGGAGCCAAGATAGTTTCCGGTCATACTGAACAGTCCTGCTGTGATTCCCAGAGGAACCAGAACCTTCGCGTTGGAGGCGTAAACGACAAGCGTTGTGATATTGGTGGTCAGATTGATGATCTTGGCAACGCCGTTGGCCTCGGAGAGCTTCATGTGAGCGAAAGCTGTTAAGAGCAAAAGCAGGAAGGTGCCGGTACCGGGACCGTAAAAGCCGTCGTAGATTCCGATCACAAACGCGATCACCATGCTGATTCCGAGGACTTTCATCGCAGGGAGCGGTTCCCGTTCCGTGTCGAGCGCCCGGCTTCTTGTTATGTAAACGGCTGTCAGCGGAAGAATGATCAACATAATGATCTTAAACAGGTGATCATCCAGCCGGAGCGCCAGACGCGCGCCCAGATTGGAACCGAGCAGAGCGCAGACAACGTAAAAGACCGACTGCTTCCATGGAATATAACCATTCTTCGCATACCGCGCTGTCGCAACGAAGGTACCCATGCCGGAGCTCAGTTTATTGGTGCCGATGGCAAAGTGTACGGGGAGGCCGGCGATCATGTAAGCCGGCAGAGAAACCAGGCCGCCGCCGCCCGCCACTGCGTCGATGAAGCCCGCCAGGAACACAAGCGGGCAGATGATGAGATACTGAAACAGACCGGACATGTGAGGGTCCTCCTTGTGTAAGTGAATTTTTATACAGTTTAATCTTACACGGAATGATTCGAAAGTCAAGAGAATACCCCCTTGTAAGAGAAAGAAAAAACTGATAGAATAAAACCCTCAGGGGACTTTTTATGGCCGCACAGGGGTCTGTTTTTAAAAAGCCCCCTTAAAGGCGTGTAATCATGCGGATAAAAGGAGAAAATGAAAAATGTTTATTATTGCAGGTCTCGGAAATCCGGGA
>JALEWG010000258.1 GCA_022788065.1 Lachnospiraceae bacterium
GCAAACAGGATCAGGGCGTCTTTCATAAAACCGGATTTACTTGCTGCCATTTTTCTTACCCCCTTTACCGAATGCTGTCGGAAGAGTAACTTTCTCAATCAGCGGAACCAGCATGTTGCAGAAGATGATCGCATAGGAAACGCCCTCTGCGCTGCCGCCGAAGATACGGAACAGTCCGGTCAGAATACCGAGGCAGACGCCGAATACGATCTGTCCCTTCGGAGTGATCGGGCTTGTCACATAGTCGGTTGCCATGAAGAAAGCACCGAAAATAAGGCCGCCGCCGCAAACCTCGGCGAGCACATAGCTTAAGTTATGCTGACCGAAGATGAACGCGAAAACTGCGAAAGTAAGGATGTATGTACCCGGAATCCGGATCGAGATCACTTTCTTCGCAAGAAGATAAGCAGCACCGATCAGAAGAGCCACCACAGAAACCTCACCGATGGTTCCCGGGATTCTGCCGATGAACATGCTCATGACATCGTACTCACCGCCGGCCTTGATCGTTGCCAGAGGAGTCGCTCCTGCAACCGCGTCGGTTACCGGATCCATGAATTTTGTCATGGAGCCCGCAAAAGAGATCAGCAGGAAGCATCTTGCAGCCAGAGCCGGGTTCATCCAGTTCTGTCCGAGACCGCCGTAAAGCTGTTTCACTACGATAATTGCAAACATACCGCCTAACACCGGCATCCAGATCGGGATTGTCGGAGGCATGTTAAGGCCGAGGATTATGCCTGTAACAAGGGCGCTGCCGTCACTGATCGTGACCGGCTTTTTCATAAGAACCTCATATACGTATTCACTGAGCACACAGGAAAGGACTGTGGCAGCCACTACGATCAGGGAATAGATTCCAAACTGGATCACGCCCCAGATCAGAGCCGGGACCATAGCGAGAGCCACATCGTACATGATATTGCTTGTGGATACTTTGGAGCGCACATGAGGTGAGGATGATACGTTTAATAATTTACTCATTTGTGACACCTCCTACGCTTTCTTTCTTCTCTCGGCCATCACTGCCTTACGCATTTCCTTGAAGCCCTGCGTAAGCGGTCTGTGAGCCGGACAGATAAAGGTACAGGAACCGCATTCGCAGCATTCCATACCGTTTAACTTTTCGAATAACGCCAGATCATGACGCTCCGCTGCGGAGGCCATTAACTGGGGAACAATGTGCTCCGGACATACTTCGATGCAGCGTCCGCAGCGGATACACGGAGTTTCCGGATTGGCCGCAACCTCATCCTTTGTAAAGCAGGTCAGTGCGGAGGAGTTTTTCATTACCGGAATATCCAGCGAGAACAGTGCCTGTCCCATCATCGGGCCGCCGGAAATCATCTTCTCCGGTTCAGCTTTGAAGCCGCCTGCTGCCTCTAAAAGTTCCTGGTAGTTGGTTCCCAGTCTTACTTCAAAGTTCTGGGGATTGGCGATGGCGTCACCGGTAACGGTGATGATTCTTCTGATCAGAGGAGTCGTCTCACAGACCGCGTTGTAGATTGCGACAACCGTATCCACGTTGTCCACAACGCAGCCGGCGTCAGCGGGAAGCATTGCGGAATTGATCTCACGGCCGCCTGTTACAGCGTAGATCAGGAAACGCTCGCCGCCCTGCGGGTACTTGGTCTGAAGCGGACATACTTCAATTCTCGGCTCGTCCTTCACAAGCTCCTGAAGTTTTTTGATTGCCTCCGGCTTGTTCTCCTCGACGCCGATCACGCCCTTGGCATTGTCAAACAGCTGAAGGATCACCTTAAGGCCGCCGATCAGTTTCTCCGGCTGCTCCATCATAACACGGTAGTCGGAAGTCAGATACGGCTCACACTCGGCCGCATTGACGATGACATAATCGATCGCGTTTTCGTCCTTCGGAGTTAATTTTACATTGGTGGGGAAACCTGCTCCGCCGAGACCTACGATACCGGCTTCTTTCACGATATCACGGATTTCCTGCTTGGAAAGCCTGGTGTAATCTCTCTTTTCGCCAAAGCCCTCGACTGTTTTGTACTCACCGTCATTCTCAACGATGATGGACTGCAGGATGGCGCCGTTTGCAACCAGGCGCGGCTCAATTCCTTTAACAGTACCGGAAACAGAACAGATCACGTTTGCGGAAATGAAACCGCCGGCTTCTGCAATTTTCTGGCCCACCAGAACCTTATCGCCTTTTGCAACGATCGGCTTTGCAGGAGCACCGATATGCTGAGACAGCGGGAATACCAGATCGCCCTTTGGGAGCAATACCTGCATCGGCTTATCGGCAGACAGTTCTTTTCCTTCAAAAGGATGAACGCCGCCTATAAATGTGCGCAGACCCATTTAACAAACCTTCTTTCTAAAATAATATTCATTAGATCCCATCGGCCTATAGTATAGCATAATTAAAACTTTTGTACAATTAGTAAACTCATACGGAACTAAGGAAAACGTAAGTTTTTCGTAATTGTTTTGAAAAAAGAACAAACCGGAACGGACTTTTACTTAATTAAATTAAGTCTGCTATCCATATAATTAAGAGTTCACATAAAAGAGCCGTCCGGATCCGAACGACTCTTTCTGCTAACTCTTTGTTAAATTTTATTCAAGTTCTGACATGCCGGTGTAAAGTTCATAATACCGGCCTTTCTGTGCCAGCAGATCATCGTGGTCGCCGCGCTCAATGATTCTTCCGTTCTCCAGAACCATGATCGCGTTGGCATTGCGGACCGTGGAAAGACGGTGTGCGATCACAAAGGTAGTGCGCTCAGCCATCAGCCTGTCCATTCCGCGCTCAATGTGTTTCTCCGTTCTGGTATCCACGGAGCTGGTGGCCTCGTCAAGGATCAGGATCGGAGCCTTCGAAACGGCAGCCCGCGCGATGTTTAAAAGCTGTCTCTGGCCCTGGCTTAAGTTGGCGCCGTCACTTTCCAGCACGGTATCATATCCCTTTGGAAGGCGCATGATGAAGGAGTGGGCCGATGCGGTCTTCGCTGCCTGAATGACCTCCTCGTCCGTCGCGTCCAGTCTTCCGTACCGGATATTTTCCATGACCGTGCCCGTGAACAGATGGGTATCCTGGAGCACCATGGCGATATGGCTTCTCAGTTCATCCCGTTTGATATGACGGATGTCCACGCCGTCAATGGTGATGGAGCCCGACTGTATATCGTAAAAACGGTTGATCAGATTGGTGATGGTCGTTTTTCCGGCGCCTGTGGAGCCGACAAACGCGATCTTCTGTCCCGGTTTTGCGTAAAGACTGATATCCTTTAAGATTTCACGGTCAGGATCATAACCAAAGGTCACATGTTCCAGCGCCACATGCCCTTTCATGCCTTCCATGGAGACTGCGTCGGCATCGTCCTCCTTCTCCGGTTCCGCATCCATGACCGCAAAGACACGCTCTGCGCCCGCCAGTGCGGAGAAGACGTTGGAAACCTGCATGGAGATCTCGTTGATCGGTCTTGAAAACTGTCTGGAGAAGTTCAGGAATACGGTAAGTCCGCCCACGTCAAAGCCTTTCACAACGCAGAGGATGCCTCCGATACATGCCGTCAGCGTGTAGTTGATCTGGCTTAAGCTGTTCATGACCGGTCCCATCATTCCGCCCAGAAACTGCGCGCGGATCTGTTTGTCACGGAGATCCCGGTTCAGAATCTCGAACTCCTCTTCTGCGATCTCCTCGTGACAGAATACCTTAACGACCTTCTGTCCTGTGATGGTCTCCTCAATATATCCGTTGAGAGCGCCCAGGGCAGACTGCTGGGCATGGAAGTATTTCTGGCTTCTGGAAGCGACCGCTCCGCCGGCTTTTAAGATCAGCGGGATCAGGATCAGCGTCACAACCGTCAGCCATACGCTGGTGTAGAGCATCAGTGCCAGCGTACCCAGAATGCTCAGGGTGCCGGACACGAGCTGGATTAACGTGTTGCTGAGCATATTTCCGATGGTATCCACATCGTTGGTATAGCGGCTCATGAGATCACCGTTGGAATTGGTATCATAGAACCGCACCGGCAGCTTCTGCATTCTGGAAAACAGATCCATCCGGATCCGCAAAAGCGCCTGCTGCGCCACCGTCAGCATGATTCTGGACTGCAGGTAGTTGGCTGCCACGCCGACAAGATAGATGGCCGCCATAACCATAAGTCCGCCGGCAAGTCCGCTCACACTTCCCGCGCTGCCGTCTGTGGGCGCGATAAACCGGTTGATGATCGGGCGCAGCATGTAGGAGCCGGCCAGGCTTGCAGCCGTATTGATGAGCACACAGAAAAATGCGAACCCCATCATGACACGGTCCTGCTCCACGTAAGAAAGAAGACGCCTGATGGTCTCTTTGCTGTTTTTCGGCTGTCCGCCTTTCATGCGCGGACCGCCGGGTCCATGTCCCGGTCCCGGTCCCTTTTTTGCGGGAGCTTTCGCGATCCGGTTACCGTATCTTCTTCTCAGACTCTGTTCTCTCTCGGCAGTCGTCATCATGCTGTCACCCCCTGTCCCATCTGTGTGGAATAAATCTCTCCGTATGCTTCACACGTCTTAAGAAGTTCCTCGTGTGTTCCGTGTCCGATTACAGTTCCGTTATCCAGCACAAGGATCTGATCCGCATTCTGCACCGAACTGATTCTCTGGGCAATAATGATCTTTGTGGTGTCTTTCAGCTCTTTTCCGAAGCTTTCCCGGATCTTTGCCTCTGTCGCTGTATCCACGGCGCTGGTGGAATCATCGAGGATCAGGATCTTCGGCTTCTTCAACAGTGCGCGGGCAATACAGAGTCTCTGCTTCTGACCGCCTGACACGTTGGAGCCTCCCTGTCCCAGTTCCGTATTGTAACCCTCCGCAAAGGACGATACGAATCCATGTGCCTGTGCACTCTCAGAGGCCTCCACCAGTTCCTCCATCGGCGCGTCCTCATCACCCCACCGCAGGTTTTCCTCCACGGTCCCGGAGAAAAGAACATTTTTCTGCAGCACCATGCCGACTCCGTTTCTCAGGTTTTTCAGGGAATACTCTCTCACATCGACGCCGTCCACAAGGACCTGCCCCTCCGACACATCGTAAAGTCTCGGTATCAGCTGTACAAGAGACGTCTTTCCGCTGCCCGTGGAGCCGATGATACCGATGGTCTGCCCCGGCTCGGCCGTAAAGGAAATGTGCTCTAACACTTTATCACTTTCTCCGTTCTCCCGGCCGTATCCGAAGGACACATCCTTAAATTCCACGCGGCCTTCCTCCACTTTTTTATCCTTCCGGGACGCCGTGTCGTCATTCAGGTCGATCTCCGTATCCATGACTTCATTGATTCGCTTCAATGAGGCACTCGCACGGGAACTCTGCAGGAAAACCATGGAAAGCATCATCAGAGACATCAGGATCTGAACGATATAGGTGGTAAATGCCGTCAGATCTCCCACCTGCATATTGCCGGCGATGATCATGTTGCCGCCATACCATACGATCGCCAGTGTGGTGACATTCATAGCGAACATCATGACCGGCATGCTGGCAATGACAATTTTCATGGCGGACAGGCTGCTCTCCTTCAGGTCCTCGTTGAGACCTGCAAACTTTTTGATCTCATGATACTCACGCACAAAGGATTTCACAACGCGCACGTTGGTGAGAGATTCCTGGATTCCCGAGTTTAATCGGTCCAGTTTCTTCTGCATGATTTCAAACCGCGGGAATGCGGTCTTCAGGATCAAAACGATCAGAAGGAGCAGCACCGGAATGACGATCAGGAACACAAGAGCAAGCTTCCCGTTGATCGCAAATGCCATAATCAGCGCGCCCACGAACATACCGGGGGCTCTGAGGGCCATTCGCAATGCCATCATCATCACATTCTGAACCTGCTGAATATCGTTGGTCAGTCTTGTGACCAGCGATCCCGTACTGAAATTATCGATATTCTCGAAGGAAAATCTCTGTACCTTCGCAAACACGTCGCGCCTCAGATCGCTCGTAAAGCAGATCGAGGCTTTCGCGGAAAAATAAGCCCCGAGCGTTCCTCCCATCGCCATCAGGATCACGCAAAACACCATGACCGCGCCGATCCTCACAATGTATCCCAGATCACGATTTGCCACGCCGTTGTTGATGATTAACGACATTAACTTCGGCAGCATGACTTCACCAAACACCTCGGTTAACATCATGATCGGTCCGGTGATGAAAGCAGCAAGATAGGGCATCACATATTTTTTATAACGCTTCATCGTTGTTGTCCTCTCTTTCTTGTCCGGAAGCATGTTATTTACTGGCCAGACTGTTCCTTATATTATTTCTGAGCCGGCTAAGGTACTGAAACAGGACGACTCTCTCCTCCTCGGAAAAACCGGCGAGGATCTCCTCCTCCACTTCCATGAAAATGTGCACACTGGTTTCCAGCACATCATGTCCTTTTTCCGTGATATGGATACTGTTGCAGCGGCTGTCTTTTTCATCGGCCATCCGCTCAATGTAACCGCCTTTTTCCAGTTTTTTCAGTGCGACCGCTACGGCTGCCGTGGACACATTCTGTGCTTCGGCCAGTTCCTTCTGGGAAAGACCGGGGTTACGCCAGATTCCCATGAGAGTCTGATGCTGGCCCCTGCACACACCCGTGCAGCCCAGTCTCTTTTCCAGAAGTGCCCGGTGCTCTTTTCCTGCTTCGATAAACTCCCGCGAGATTCTGTGGGACAGTGAAGCAGGTTTCTGAAACATACCGCACGTTCCTGAATGTTCCATCCAATTCCTCCTTTCCATCTCAACCGTTAACGTTTTAATCGTTAACATGTTAATCATGGCGCATATTATAATCCCTCCCGCCAGAATTGGCAAGAGGGAACTTTGTGAAGATTCTGTGAAGTTTTCCGTTACTCCTGATCCTCTTTCGGGAATTTCTTCCTTATAACAAGAAAACAGATCAGGTGGGCCGTCGCCGTGATGATCCAGGAAGCCGGATAGGAAAGATAGAGCGTTGTGAGGGAATGGCTCCACTGGAACACCGTGTAGATCCAGAGTACGCGGAATCCGCAGGCACCCGCCAACGACACGCACATGGGGAGGACAGAATAGCCCAGACCGCGGATCGAGCCCACCAGAGTATCCATGATGCCGCAGGTGAAGTACGTGATTCCGAAGATTGTTAGTCTTCTCATACCATACCGGATCACCTCCGGGTCTGAGGAATAGATGCCGACCAGACGCTCTCCAAGACCGAATGCGGAAAGCCCGAGCACAAGGCCGATCACCGTGACAACGCCGATGCAGGTCAGAAGGATCCGGTTGATCCGCGCGTATTTCCTTCCGCCGAAGTTCTGACTCGTGAAGCTCAAGTTTGTCTGGTAGATCGAGTTCATGGCTGTGTAGATAAATCCCTCGATATTCTGGGATGTCGTGTTACCCGCCATGGCAATGGAGCCGAAAGAATTGACGGAGGACTGGATCAAAACATTCGATATGGAGAAAATCGCTCCCTGTACCCCGGCCGGGAGTCCGACTCTGGCGATCCTTCTGAGTTTGGAGCTGCTGATTCTCATGTTTTTCATGCTGAATTTCAGGCAGCCTTCACTCTTCATCAGACACCGGAGCACCAGCCCCGCAGAGATCACCTGGGAAAGCACGGTTGCAAGCGCAACGCCGGCCACATCCATATTGAATACAATGACAAAAATCAGGTTCAGGACAACATTCACCACGCCGGCAACCGTCAGAAAATACAGCGGCCGCTTTGTATCACCCACCGCACGGAGAATGGCGCTTCCGAAGTTATAGAGCATGATCACCGGCATTCCGGCAAAATATACCTTTATGTAGATCGTCGATTTCCGGATGACGTCGTCCGGAGTTCCCATGAGTTTTAAGAGCGGCTCCGCTGCAAGCTGACCGACGATCACGAGAAACAGACCGGATATCAGGCTGATGGAAATTGCCGTATGGATCGTTTCACTGACATCTTTCTCTTTCTTTGCGCCGTAATACTGGGCAACCAGCACGTTGACGCCCACGGACAGACCGATAAAAATGTTGATCAGCAGATTGGTCAGAGCTCCCGTAGATCCCACTGCCGCTAACGACTGGCTTCCGGCATACCGGCCCACCACGATCACATCCGCGGCATTGAAGAGAAGCTGAAGGATTCCGGAGAGCATCAGCGGGAGAGAAAAAATCAGGATTTTTCCCAGGATCGGTCCGCTGCACATGTCCATCTCATATTTCCTGTTCATTTCATTTACCTCCTGTAATTAAGCAGTCAGCGCAAAAAAAATGCCGGAAATCTCTTCAATAAAGATTTCCGACTTATCAAGCTGATGGCGGGAATTGAACCCGCGACCCCTTCCTTACCAAGGAAGTGCTCTACCTCTGAGCCACATCAGCATATGTTTTCTTGAGCCTTTGATATAATACCATGGGTTTAATTTTTTGTCAACAGGAACTTTTACTTTTTTGACACATATTTTATAGAAAAAAGCATTGAGGTTTTTATGCCTGAAATGAATCCAAATACAGCAGTTCCCGAAACTGCACCTGAAAATCTTACCGACTGGCCGGAAGACGATCTGGCAGGAATTCCGGAAACCCCCATAGCTCCTCCTGACGGGCAGCCGGTTTACCCGGGTCCCTCCGAGCCTTCAGAGCCCTCCGGGCCTTCGGAGTCGATTCCTTCCATCCCGATCATTCCCTCTGTTCCGTCCATGCCATCGGTTCCGTCGATGCCTTCCGTTCCGTCAACTCCTTCTGTCTCCTGGCCGGGATTTCCGGGAATCTCCATTCCGACGCCCGGCACGCCTTCCATTACTTATTATGGACAGGTGCGCTTTTTCAATGCTTCCACAAACGGAGTCAGTCTGGATGTCGTGCTCGACGGGCGACGGATCCTATCCGGATCCACATTTGCGACGGTGTCCACGTATGTCCGCGTAACTGACGGATTCCACACCGTGATCATACGCCAGACCAACGGTCCGGTCCTCTACCAGCAGACGCTCGCCTTTATTGCCGGCGAAAAAGTCACCATGGTCATACTGGACACGGCAGGCGGAGTAGCTCTCTCCAGAGTCTCCGATATGGGCTGTACCAATGTTCCGGCCGGATACGGCTGTATCCGTGTCGCCAACATGTCCTACAGCGGATCCTCCTACGACGTCCGCCTGTTCAATAACCAGATCGTCTTCGCAGGTGTGAGCTACAGGGAGGTGACCACCTTCAAACAGGCTTCTGCCGGAAATTACACGTTCTTCGTCACCGGCTCCCAGGCCAACATCTCCTCCTTCGGCGAGATCCCGGTTCTGGTATTTACCATTATTTCCGGAAGCCCGTGCCCGGGCTGCACAGTGAACAACCCGCTTCTCACCTACAGTGTCCGTGTTCAGCCGGGAAATGTATATACCAGTTATATCATCGGAAATCCCTGGTCCAATCTGTTCCAGGTCTTCACAATGGAGGATTAGATGATCAATACCATCTAAGATACGGTTTTGGACCGCAAAAAGAAGCTGCCGCATCAGCAGATTATTTCCGCCGGCGCGGCAGCCTTTCGTCATTTTCCCGTTTTCTTTTATTTTGCACCGAGCCTCTGTCTCACGATCTCATAAGCCAGAACTCCGGCTGCCACCGATGCATTTAAAGAGTCGATGTCTCCTTTCATGGGAATCGACGCGATCATATCGCATTTTTCCCGCACCAGACGGCTCACGCCTTCCCCCTCATTTCCGATCACCAGTCCGATCGGTCCCGTCAGGTTCAGACGGTACATGGTTTCACCGCCCATATCGGCGCAGACAAACCACATTCCTTTTTTCTTCAGATCCTCGATCACAGAAGCCATGTTGGTCACCTTCGCAACCGGCGTATAGTTCAACGCACCGGCCGACGTTCTGGCCACCGTGGCAGTCAGTCCCACAGCCCTGCGCTTCGGGATAATTACGCCGTGAGCTCCCGCCAGATTCGCGGTACGGATAATCGCTCCCAGATTATGCGGATCTTCGATTCCGTCTAACAGGAAGAGAAACGGGGGTTCCCCCTTTTCTTCTGCATTCTTTAAGAGATCCTCCACCTCCGCGTATTCGTATGCAGCCGCGAACGCAATCACGCCCTGATGGTGACCCGTGTCCGACATCTGATCCAGCCGCTCTTTTGCAACGAAATTCAGGATCGTATCCTGCTTTTTCGCTTCCCGGATAATGGATTTCACCGGCCCGTCCTGACAGCCATCCAGAACGAACAGCCTGTCAATGGTCTTTCCGGAACGGAATGCCTCCATCACCGCGTTCCGTCCCTCAATGGTCAGTTCCTCATATCTCATTTTCATTCTCCTCTGCAAATGCTCCGATTTTCTCAAGCCCCAGACTCACAAGCTCAGCCAGCCGGCGGTATTGCTCCGAAAGATAGAGGTATCCCACCAGAGCCTCAAATCCGGTTGCCATGCGGTAATCCTTCATTGTGGCATTCTTCGCCATGGAAGCTGACTTTGCATTCCGTCCTCTCTTATAGACGGCATGCTCCTCCTCTGTCAGTTCTCCCTCCAAAGCCATGATCACCTGTGCCTGCGCTGAGGCCTTCACAAGACCTGCCGTTTTTTTGTGAAGCTTGTTCACCTGGGCATTTCCTTCGTTCACGACCTTGGTTCGGACCATGATCTCATAGACCGCATCCCCCACATAGGCCAACACCAGCGGAGAGTACATACCGGCATCTGCGGCGTGAAGCCGGAACGCTTCTTTAAAGAAGCTTAAGCTCTCTTCCATTTTACGCCCTCTCTTGTATCCTCCAGAATAATTCCCTGTTCCAGAAGTTTTCCGCGGATCTCATCCGCCAGAGCGAAATTCTTTGCCTTTCTGGCAGCCTGTCTCTGCGCGATCATATCCTCAATCTCGGAATCCAGAATTTCTTCTTTCTTTTCCGTGATGATCCCCATCACATCGCAAAGGCGCTCGATCTCAGCCTTCATCCACTTCACGTAAGCGGCCGTACTGTTCTCGGAAGCCGTGGAATTGCTCAGTTTTACGAGTTCGAAGATCGCGGAGATCGCATCAGCAGTATTGAAGTCATCCTCCATGGCCGCCTCATACTTTGCAACCAGATCTTCTGCTTTCTTTTTATTCTCTTCCTCTTGCACAGTGAGAACAGTGCCTTCCGCTTTCTTCTCCAGGTCTTTTAATTTCTCTACACCTGTGAGGATTCTCTCCAGGCCGTTTCGGGACGCCTCCATGAGTTCTGCGCTGAAATTGAGTGGACTTCTGTAGTGCGCGCTCAGCATAAAGAAGCGAAGCACCTGAAGATCATACTTCTCGCTGATCTCCCGCACGGTAAAGAAGTTGCCGAGCGATTTTGACATCTTCTTATTGTCAATGTTCAAAAATGCATTGTGCATCCAGTATTTTGCGAATGTCACTCCGTTGGCCGCCTCACTCTGTGCGATCTCGTTTTCATGATGCGGAAAGATCAGATCCTCGCCGCCCGCATGAATATCGATCTCGTCGCCGAGATACCGCTTTGCCATCACGGAGCACTCGATGTGCCAGCCCGGACGGCCCTCGCACCACGGAGACTCCCAGAAGGGCTCCCCTTCTTTTTTCGGCTTCCAGAGAACGAAGTCATTGGGATCTTCCTTTCCTTCCTCGCCGGTTACCTTGATTTCGCGGAATCCGGACTGAAGATCGTCCAGATTCTTATGGGACAGTTTTCCGTAATCTTTGAACTTTCTCACACGGAAATATACGGTTCCGTCAGCCGCCGGATATGCGTATCCTTTTTCGATCAGTGTCCCGATCATCTCAAGCATTCCGCAGATTTCCTCCGTCGCGAGAGGATTCTTCGTCGCCGGCTTGATATTCATGCCCTCCATATCCTTTTTGCACTCGGCAATATAGCGTTTGGAGATGGTGTCCGCATCGACGCCCTCCTCAATGGCCTTCTTGATGATCTTGTCGTCCACGTCGGTAAAATTGGAAACGTAGTTTACCTCATAGCCCTTATATTCAAAATATCTTCTCACTGTATCAAAAACGATCATCGGTCTCGCGTTTCCGATGTGGATAAAGTTATAAACGGTCGGTCCGCATACGTACATTTTTACCTTGCCCGGCTCCACCGGCACAAATTCTTCTTTTCTCTTTGAGAGGGTATTATAGATTTTCATACATTTCTCCTTATTATTCCATTTTCACTGTCGTCTCTGTCGGATTTTTACTGCCCGTCACTGTGACAACAGCCGGGGCATCCTCCACAGCCGCCGTGATCCATCCGGTCGTCCAGATTAAAATCCGCAACCGTGGAAAGCAGGCATACCGCCTGCGCTGCGATTCCCTCGCCCGTACCCGTAAAGCCCAAGCCCTCCTCCGTTGTGGCCTTCACGCTCACCTGATCAACCTCCAGCCCCAGCGCCTTCGCGATATTCTGCGCCATCAGAGGCCTATACTTAAGAAGCTTCGGCTTCTGGGCAATGATCGTGGAATCGATATTTTCGACGATAAATCCGTTTTCCTCCAGGATTTTTCCCACGTGCTCCAGAAGCCGGATACTGGAAATTCCCCGATATCTTTCATCGGTATCCGGAAAATGCTCTCCGATATCTCCGAGGGCCGCCGCCCCCAAAAGTGCATCCATAATTGCATGTACAAGCACATCCGCGTCAGAATGACCGAGTAGTCCCTTCTCGTACGGCACCTCTACGCCGCCGAGGATCAGCTTTCTGCCCTCCGTCAGCCGGTGTACATCATATCCCTGTCCGATTCTCATAGAATCTCCTTTCACCTCTGCTTTTTCTGCTCATGATCCGATCATTCGGATTTTCTTCGGAATACAGCGGATCTCCATTTCCTGCTGGCACATACAGCTCTCTCCATCCACATGGACAGCCAGCGGCCGTCCCAGATGGATCGAAGCTTCACTGCATTCAAAAGTCCGGACTCCCCGCTCCTTTTTCCGGATCCCCATGATCACTTCCATCAGGATCGGAACCATCTTTCGTTTCTTTGAACTGCTGCCCACATACACGCGCATTTTCCCGCTCTCCGATTCCGGGCAGCTTTTTTTCTTTTTCACATCATCGCCGCTCATCTGAAACGTAATAAAATAAATGTGGCTGAATTCTACTTTCTTTACGCCGTCCAATATCATGTAGCCGCTGGTCGGTTTCGCGAGAGCCAGCTGCTTCAGTCCCAGAAAGAAGTTCAAAAGCCCGTAAAAATGCATATGAGACATCTGTCTTCTCACAGGACAACACAGAAGATTATGACAGATTGCCGCGTCGAGTCCGACTCCGCATCTGCCGGCAAATCTGCGGTTAAATATTTCGTCTCCACCGCTCGTAAGCACTCCGTAATCCATCATACGGAAATATCTGGGGTGAAGAATTTTCCTGCTCTGTCTTTTCACGTTCCAGAAGGACTGGAATCCTTTCGAAAGCGCATTTCGGAACCCTGCCGGCAAGTATCCCAGCGTGACCGTTCCTTTAAACGAAATACCGTTCAGGACTTCATTATACGTCCCTTCTCCGCCTACGACAACAAGAATTTTTGATTCCTCCCGGTCTGCAGTCAGAACCTTTGCGATTTCACATGCGTCCCCCTGCCGTTCCGTAAAAAAGACCCGATATTCCTGACCCTCATTTTCCAGCTGTCTTTCCAGCCGCTTCCAGATCCGGTAACCTCTTCCGGCCCCCGCGCTGGGATTTACGATAAACTGATACATGGAACCCTCCGTTTTATCTTGCTGGTCATTACATGTTCCTAGTATAGCACAGAATGCACAAAAAAAGAAAAAAATTTTTATAAAAAAACTGTTGACATTTTCTGTCGTATCGTTTATACTATCGGAGTCGCAAGTGATTACGAAAAATAATCCAAAAGACAAATGGGGTCTTAGCTCAGCTGGGAGAGCATCTGCCTTACAAGCAGAGGGTCATAGGTTCGAGCCCTATAGGCCCCATTATTATGGCGGAATAGCTCAGTTGGCTAGAGCATACGGTTCATACCCGTAGTGTCGAGAGTTCGAATCTCCCTTCCGCTACTCAAATTCCTGATTGATTCAGGAATTTTCTTATGAATGGCGGAATAGCTCAGTTGGCTAGAGCATACGGTTCATACCCGTAGTGTCGAGAGTTCGAATCTCCCTTCCGCTACTGCTTTTAAGTCCCGGAATCCTTGAATGGGTTCCGGGATTTTTTTTTATTGCTGCGAAAGGCGGAAAATACTTGACTGGTTTTTCAAGCATCTGGACCATAACCGGTTCCAGGAATCGTTGTAAAAGTAAGATTTCAGCGCCTCCCTGCCTCCACACTACCGCACGCGAAACCCGCTCTCCTCACAGAGCGGGATCTCGTTCACTTCCAT
>JALEWG010000267.1 GCA_022788065.1 Lachnospiraceae bacterium
TCTTAAAAAACCGGATTCCCGGATTGCTTTCCTGCAGCGAAAGATTTCTGGAAGGAAAAATTTATCTTTATTATGAAATCAGTTCCCGGCAGTCACTGGCACAGCTGTATGCGTCCGGGAAAATGGGATTTGTTCAGATAGCGGGTATGATTGACAATCTCACACAGGTTTTGGATACCATGGCAGGCTATTTGCTTGAGGAAAAGTATCTGGTGCTGGAACCGGAATATATTTATATGGATCTGGAAACGGAGCAGCTTTTTTTCCTGTATTATCCCTTCGCGGAGGAGAAGGAGCGGAAAAGCCTGTATCTGCCGCTGGCGGAATTCTTTCTGGAGCATGTCAATCACAGGGAGGAGAGAGCCGTTGGTGCGGCCTATCAGTTCTATAAAATGTCCAAGGCGGAAAGCTTCACGATCGGCAGCTTCCGGGCGTGGCTGGAAAGGGACAGGCCGGAAAGCGATGCAGGAGGCACAGAGAGCATATTCCAGGAAGATAAAAACGCGCCAGAAAACCGGGAGCAGGCGGAGCATCATGCTGCGGCAGGGGAAAACTGGCTGCTCAGGGATCATCACGACGCCAGCGAATACTGCGTGACGGAGAAGGGAAGAGAGCAGTACATCCGTTACATGGAAGAGGAGAGAGGACAGCGGTTTTCCGAAACCAGACCGGTTCCGCCGGAGCGGACGGAAACTTATATGGGTAAGGGAGAAGAGGAAAAAACGGAGAACGGACGAAGTCTGCGGGAAAAAAATACGGATAGGAAGAGGCCGAATAAAAAAAGAGAAAAAAACGGCAGAAAGGGAGCAATTCTGGGATTTTTTCTGTCCATGGCGATTCTTCTTTTCTTCTGTGCACTGGTATGGTACCTGCAGCCGGAAGGGATAAAAAAGGTCCTTCTTTTCCTGGGAATCGCAGCGGATGGTCTGCTTGTGACGGCTTTTCTGTGGAAGGCAGCGGCAGCGGACAGTAAGAAAAGGGAAGAATGGTACAGAGAAGAGCAGGAAGAGATCGATTATTATGAAACGGTGTATGAATCCACGGGAAGGAAAGAGGGCCGAGGGCCCAGACTGATCCGGGAGGATGGGGAGGAGATGGAGTACGGACTGGCCGAGCTGCCTGTGATGGCCGGGAAACTGCGAAGCAAAGTACAGCTCCTTCTGGATGATGCTTCGGTAAGCCGCATCCATGCCCGTTTTGTGGAAAAGGAGGGAAAGGTTGCTTTGATTGATCTGAATTCCACTAACGGAACCTTTCTAAACGGTGTCCGGCTGGAACAGGATGAGGTGGCCGTTCTGCAGGGCGGAGACCGGATATGCCTGGGCAGTGTGCGTATGAGATACGAGGAATAAAGAAGAGAAACCGACGCTTCTTTCTGTCGGATATAAAGATTATACTATTTTTAAAAAAAGATTCGATTTACGCCGGTTCGTATCCAATTTACAATGAGTGCACAGTTGAAAAACGTATCAGTAAGATTCGGATATTCTATTGAGCAAGGGGGTTTATGTATGAAAAAGAGACGAATCACGGCACTGATGATGACATTCCTGCTGGCGGTCGGAACTGTATTGGCGGGCTGCGGATCCGCGGCAGAAACGCCGGCGGCTTCTGAGAGCACAGCCGCACAGGAGAAGACGGAGGAGGTACAGCAGACGGAGACAGAGGCAGCCGGGGAAGAGGCGGCAGCGGAAACCGGGTATTACGGAAACGATATTTCCGAACACCTGGACATGAAAATGTATGTAATCGGTGATGAGCCTGTCATGGCGGATGAAGTGGAAGAGGCCATGAACAAAATCCTGGAGGAAAAGGTAAACGTCACTCTGGACATCAACTATATTCCTCTGAGCGATTATACAACCAAATATTCTCTGCTGCTGGCAAGCGGTGAGGAAATTGATATTATTTATTCCGCCAGCTGGGCTGATTATTTCGCGGAGGCGCGCAAGGGTGCGTACCAGGAGATCACCTATGACATGATCGAAAAGTATATGCCGCAGACAAACGAAGGACTGAGCAAGGTTGCCTATGAGTCCATTAAGGTGGGCGGACAGATCTTTATGATTCCTTCCAATCAGATGTATGCAAACAATGCGGTTCCGGTTATCATCCGCGGTGATCTGAGAGAAAAATACGGGATGGATCCCATCGACAGCTATGAGGATCTGGAAGCATATCTGCAGGCTGTGAAGGATAATGAGGACAGCATTTATCCTTACGCGGCAGCCACAGACGGCGTGGAGCTCTGCATTCAGATGTATCAGTGCAAATACGATATGTTCCCTGCCAATTCCGTGGGTAAATATATCGGCTATTATTACAGCGGAAACAATAAACCCGCATCGGAGGATCTGATCTGGCAGTATACCACGGACGAATACCGTACATTTGTAAATCAAATGAAGGACTGGGCGGACAGGGGATTCTGGTCCAAAAACGCGGTTTCCAACACCATTTCCCCTGCAGACGCATTCATCAACGGCACCAGTGCCAGCGTTTTCTGGAATTATGATACCTGCAACAATATTTACAATACGGTTATGGGAGATCATCCGGAATGGAAGCCTGAAATTGTGGATCCCAATCCGGACGGAGCCAGATTCCTGGCCGCATTTAATCAGGG
>JALEWG010000016.1 GCA_022788065.1 Lachnospiraceae bacterium
TATTACTGGGGAGGCAAGCCGCGGGCTTCCGGGTACGAGGGAAACCGGTTCGGCGTGATCACGGAGCCGGATCATCAGGGGCGTACCATGCAGGGACTTGACTGTTCCGGCTGGATCAGCTGGGTCTACTGGAGCTCCGGAAACGGCCGGCTGAAATACGAAGGAACCGGAGGGCTGCAATCGCTGGGCCGGGCCGTGACGAAAGAGGAGTTAAAGCCGGGCGACATCGCGGTCATGACCGGCGACGATTCCCATGTCATCATGTATCTCGGTGAAAAGGAGGACGGCACGATGCTCTGTATTCACGAGTCGAGCGGCAGAGGAACCGTGTCAGTCAGTATCATGAAGAGCGGATGGACGAATTTCCGCAATCTGCTGGACTGATTCTCCTGTCACAGACTGATGGTTCAGGTATTTTGCGGCCTGCTTTTGATCCGGATCATTTCTTCAGCTGCACTCAGATAGACTTCACCGGCTTCCGTCGGTGTCCAGCCGGATCGGGATCGGTAGAAAAGCTGAGTGCCGATCTCCTTTTCCAGACGTACAAGCTGCTGATTCAGAGCGGATGGAGTAATAAAGAGTTTTTCCGCGGCACGGGTGAGCCCTTTTTCTTCCGCGATCTTTACGATGTATTCGATTTCCTTAAGATTCATATAGTGATTTCCTCCGGAACAGTTGATTGCCGATTGATCTTTAAAATTCCTATTAATTCTATTCAGAGTATACAAAGTTGTAAAAATGAAAGCAATAGCAATTCCGGAATATTTTTGATATACTTAGGTATCGGAAGGAGAGGTGTGATCTATGAGATTTTTTGAACATTTTTTTCAGACGGATGAGATAAAGAAGCAAAAACTGACGCCGATCTTCGGCGAGATAGATAAAAGCGACTGGATACAGGTTTTTTCCGCATGCCTCGGAAAAATGATGGTGATCCAGAATAATGCCAGCGACTGCATCGTTAAAGGGCGCGGCTGGAATATCGACTTTTCAAAAAGAGCGATTTTCTTTGGAGAAGACGAATACAAAATTCAGTTCATCGGAAGTGAAGCGTCCTCGGACCACACCTGGATATGGGGCTGGAACAATTTAAACGGGCTTTCCGATGAGACGATCATCCTCGCGCGGGAAATGATGAAATTTGGCCAGGAATTTCATCTGGACTGTTTTCAGACACCCGTGCTGGAGCTCGATGACCGGATCAATGGCCATACGCTTTCTGTTGCGGCCTGCGGTTTAAGTGAAGAAAGCTATTTTTATTACCGCGCTGCCCACAGCGGCGGAGCAGCGTTTGTGGCCGTTGAGTACGCGGAGAAAGACGTCCTTAAAAAAGCCGGTATCACTTTGTTTGCCCAGATCACAATGGAATGTGTCAGACAGTATCCGGTGGATCACAAAATCTTTGTGGAAAGTTTTCTGCAGTGGAATGAAACTCCGTATTCCTGGAACGACGATATCCTGACCGCGCGTTTCCCACAGAAACTTTTCATCAGTTTTGAACAGAAAGACGGTCATTACAGGATTACGTCCATGAAAACAAAATAACCGTTTATCATGGGCGTATTGACTTTTTTGGGAAAATATTATAGTATGAGGACACAGACCTAACTATTCGCGAAAGTCTACTTTAACGCAGAGTTAGCATAGCAACGAGGGGGAAATCCACAATTATGAAGCTACAGAGACTTTTAAGCCTCGTCCGCAAGGCTGTGGACGATTATCAGCTTATTGAAGAAAATGATAAAATTGCGGTCGGTATCTCCGGCGGCAAGGACAGCCTGACACTTTTATATGCGCTGCATGAACTGCAGAGATTCTATCCGAAAAAATTTGAACTGCATGCGTTTACCGTGGATCTCGGATTCGGTATTCAGGATTTTCAGGCCATACAGGCCTTTTGCGACGGTTTTTCTATTCCATATACAATAATCCCCACGGAGATCTCGAAAATCGTGTTTGAGACCCGCAGGGAATCCAATCCGTGCTCCCTCTGTGCAAAACTCCGCAAAGGTGCTCTGAATCAGGCTGCTGTGGCAAGTGGCTGCAATGTGGTCGCCTATGCGCACCACCGGGATGATATTATCGAGACCATGCTGTTGTCCCTGATCTATGAGGGCAGATTTTACACGTTTTCACCGAAAACCTGGCTGGACCGTACAGACCTTACGGTGATCCGTCCGCTCATGTATGTAGCTGAAGCCGATGTGATCGGCTTCAAGAACAAATATTCGCTGCCGGTTTGTAAAAATCCGTGTCCGGTGGATGGAAAAACGAAACGCGAATATGTGAAAAATTTAACTAAAATATTAAACCTGGAAAATCCGGGCGTCAAGGACCGGTTCTTTCATGCGATCATCTCCGGAAATATCCCGGGCTGGCCGGATAAAAAGGAGGAATCCTGATATGGCAAATCTGACGTATCATGAACAGAAAGATATTGAAAACGTCAAAAGACTCAGGCAGCTTACAAAGGAGCTCCCGCCCTTCTGTGCGGATTTCTTTCGTGGAATCGAGCATGAAACGTCTACAAGGACAAGGATCGCCTATGCCTACGATCTGAGAATTTTCTTTGAATTCCTGCGGCAGGCAAATTCTGAAATCGCAAAAATGGGCCGTGATATTCCGTTAAGTATTCTGGAACAGATTACGGTAACCGATCTGGAAGAATATATGGACTATCTGAAATGCCACCCTTCGCTTACCAATGAGGATGTGGTTAATACAGAACGCGGGATCATGCGGAAAGTCGCTTCCATAAAAAGCTTTTATAATTATTTCTACAGAAATCAGCGAATCGAAAAGAATCCCGCTTCTCTCCTGCGCATGCCGAAGCTGCATGAAAAGGAAATTGTACGGTTGGAGATCGACGAGGTGGCGAAGCTCCTGGATCAGGTGGAAGAAGGCGATAAACTGACGGAAAAACAGAAACTGTATCATGATCGAACGAAAGTTCGTGATCTCGCACTGCTCTCTCTTCTGCTGGGTACTGGAATCCGCGTATCGGAATGTGTGGGTCTCAATATCAATGATGTGGATTTTGATTCCTGCGGTATCAAGATCTACAGAAAAGGCGGAAAAGAAGCTGTTGTATATTTCAGCGATGAGGTTCGGGATGTGATGGAGGAATATGCCGATGAGCGGATGGAAATTGAACCG
This sequence comes from Lachnospiraceae bacterium, assembly GCA_022788065.1. Classification (GTDB taxonomy): domain Bacteria; phylum Bacillota; class Clostridia; order Lachnospirales; family Lachnospiraceae; genus SUG393. The sequence goes on from JALEWG010000016.1 coordinate 3,157, forward strand.
TATCCCGGCCATGAGGATGCGTTCTTCCTCTCTCTCCAGAGAAAACGCATGAGCGTGCGGAGTGTGGAAAATCTTGTTAAGAAATATGCGAGACTTGTAACACCTTTAAAGAAAATCACCCCTCATAAACTGAGGAGCACCTACGGAACAAGCCTCTACCGGGAAACCGGCGACATCTATCTCGTCGCTTCGGTGCTCGGACATAACGATGTCAATACAACCAGAAAGCACTATGCGGCACAGGAGGATGAACGACGCCGCAGTGCCCGTAATGCTGTGAAATTACGGGAGGAATAAGTGATGCCCATAATGGAACCGTTTTAAGAACTCATCGGCATGTAGAGCTTTTGAGAGAGCTTTCTGATTTGATTTGTGATAATGTACATAATAAATGATAGAAATATACGCAAAACAAATGGTATCAAGTAATTAAGGAGATTTACTGTTTATGTCCGAAATCAGAGAAATCAATGATTTTAACTTGCCGGAACTCGATATCTATGCCCGGCTTTCGGAGTCTCAACTGTTTCACTATTATGAACCGAACGGAGGAATTTTTATTGCGGAAAGTCCCAACGTGATCGAGCGGGCATTGGATGCCGGCTGCGAGCCGCTCTCCTTTCTTCTGGAGCGAAAGCACCTTACGGGAAAAATGGGCCTGCTCATTGAAAGATGCAGCGACATTCCTGTATTTACAGCAGAATCTGATGTACTGTCCAGACTGACCGGATTCCCTATGACGCGGGGAGCGCTCTGCGCAATGAAAAGACCGAAGCTTCGCGGGATTGAAGAGGTATGCGCGCAGGCCAGCAGAATCGCTGTGCTGGAGAATGTGGTAAACCCTACGAATATTGGCGCTATCTTCCGCTCTGCTGCGGCTTTGAATATGGATGCTGTGCTGCTCACACCTGCCTGCAGTGACCCGTTATACCGGCGCTCTGTTCGGGTCAGTATGGGTACGGTTTTTCAAATTCCCTGGACTTATATTAAGGGAGCGGATGCGGACTGGCCTCAGTCCGGAATACAGTGCTTAAAAGACATGGGATTTAAGACAGCCGCCATGGCTTTAAGTGATCAGTCCGTGAGAATCGACAATCCGGACCTTATGGCGGAAGAAAAACTGGCCATCATACTCGGTACAGAAGGCGACGGTCTCTCAGCAGATACGATCGCGGACTGTGACTACACAGTCCGGATTCCCATGGCCCATGGCGTAGACTCTCTGAACGTTGCAGCTGCCAGCGCAGTTGCATTCTGGCAGCTGGCAAAACGGTGATCCGGTTCCGCAGCTGTACGACTCTGCTATTTTCCGGATACTGTGTCCGGGAAATATACGATTGTGAGACAATTGCCGGCTTCGATCTCGTCGGAAGAAAGCCGGTTGATCTCCTTTAAAATATGGATATATTCACGGATCTCCATACCGGAATTTTTGTTATAAGTCCGTGCTATGGACCATAGGGTATCGCCTTTTTCAATCCGGATCTCGGTATAATACCGCTCGCGGGACGAACTGTTCTCCTCTTCACTTGCCATTACGAGTGTTTTGCCGAAAAAACAGGATAAGATCATAACACACACAATAAGAACCAATAAATACTTTTTCATATCTGCCCCTCCTGCGATTGCTCGAAAATATGTTTGCGAACATCTGTTCTTACGAACATACTATCACCAGAACAGATGTTTGTCAACGGCTTTTCCAAAAAAATCCGAACAAAGGTTTGCTTTTTTTTCGAACATATGTTAGTATAGTATCATGGAAGCAGGGAAAGTAAGGAGGTACTATATGAGCAAAGGAAAAATTACAGATAAACAGAGAGAAATTCTTGAATATATAAAAGATACAATTTTAAGCAAAGGATATCCGCCGGCAGTGCGTGAGATCTGCGAGGCGGTACATTTAAAATCCACATCCTCTGTTCACTCGCATCTGGAGACACTGGAAAGAAACGGATATATCCGGCGTGATCCAACAAAACCGCGTACAATAGAGATCCTCGACGATGAATTTGCGCTGACCCGACGCGAATTTGTAAATGTTCCGGTTATCGGAACGGTCGCGGCCGGTATGCCGATCCTGGCGGAGGAAAATATTGAAGACTATATGCCGATCCCGGTGGAGATCCTCCCGAATAAAGAAGTATTTATGCTGAAGGTCAAAGGAGAAAGTATGATCGAGGCCGGAATTTATAATAATGATAAGGTGATCGTTGCAAAACAGCAGGACGCGGAAAACGGCGATAAGGTGGTGGCACTTGTGGAGGATTCTGCTACGGTCAAAACCTTTTACCGTGAGAATGGTCATATCCGGCTGCAGCCGGAGAACCATACGATGGATCCGATTATCGTCAATGACGTTCAGATCCTCGGAAAAGTGATCGGCTTGTTTCGTATGATGAATTAGCCGTAAAAAAAAACGGAAATCAAATATCAGCAAGGCTGCAAGAATAAAAGGGGCTGTCGCTTTCATGCGACAACCCCTTAAACTTACAGCTCGTCCACCGATTCCAGGATTTTTCCGTCTCTCCAGATCCTTTCCAGATCATAGAAAAGACGGTCTTCTTTGGAAAATACATGGATGATCACATCACCGTAATCCATTAAAAGCCATGTGGAACTTAAATTTCCTTCCTTCTGGCGGCACTCGTATCCTGCCTTGAATAGCTTCTCCTCTACGCTGTCAACGAGGGCATGAAGCTGATTGACGTTGGATGCGCTGGCAAGAACAAAATAATCCGCAATGACGGATACTCCGTTAATATCGATGATTTTAATATCTTCGCCTTTTTTCTCTCCCAGAGCTTCTACGGCGAGTTTTACCATTTCTTTTGACTGATTTAACAAGGGGCTCCTCCTTTTTGATCGTTGTCGGGGTTTCCTGCTGTTTCGTGACGTTTTCGGACGGGGGAAACGGCTGAACTTTCTTTTCTTCCACCACGCGTCTCATATCCTCGCATGCCTCACGGGTGGTAGGATCGATCACACAGTTCGTGGATTCCAAATAGTTCAGGATGCTCTCCATGATGGAAAAGCATGCAAGATCCAGATCGATGAAAGAAAGCTTTCGCATCTCATAAAGTCGCTCGGCTTTGTAACGCCCGGGTTCAATATAATCTGCCACATAGAGAATTTTGTCCAGCAGAGTCATATTTGGTTTTCCGGTGGTATGGCACTCGATGGCATTTAAAATCTCCTCGTCCTCCACCCCGTACTTCTCACGCGCATACCAGGCGCCGAGTTTTGCATGGAGAAGAGACGGTTCTCTCTCCTCTCCTTCGGTGACAGGGATCCGGCGTTTCAGGCATTTTAACAGCATGGTGTCGTCATCAAAATGCTTGGCACAGTCGTGAAGAAGTCCCGCTAACTCTGCCTTTTTAAGATCATATCCATAGCGCATGGCAAGTGCCTGACAGGTATAGGTGACGCCGAGTGTGTGCTCAAACCGCATGGGATCCAGTTTTTTCTTTAACTGTTTTCTGATTTCGATTGTCTGATTATCCATAGTATTCTGAGTGATCACGACTGTCGGTACAGTCCGTGGGAAACAATATAATCTTTTACAGTTTCCGGTACATCTTTTGAAATATCTTTTCCCTCCAGAACCCGCTTCCTGATATCGGCGGAAGCGATATCGACCTCCTCGTTGTGCAGTGGACGGATATCCGCGCCGTACTTTCTGTTCAGGTAATCAATCTGGCTTGTGAAGGAACGTCTCGCGTCTCCGTATTCTCTCACAGAAGCTAAAAGCGTAGCCATCTTCATCACTTCTTCCGGATGATACCAGTGCTCAATTTCATAGAGGGAATCCGCTCCGATAATGAAGAAAAAATGAGTATCCGGATATTCTTCTTTGAGAAGCGCCAGTGTGTGGGCCGTATAAGTGGTCCCGTCCCGTTCCATCTCAAACTCGGAGACAGTACAGTAAGGAAGATCGTGAAGAGCCAGACGCAGCATGGCGATCCGGTCTTCACTGTCAGTGATTTTCCGGTCTCTTTTGTGAGGCGGGATGTGGGAAGGCATGTACCAAATCTCATCCAGTCCGTATTCGTGATAAGCCTGCTTCCCCAGAAGCAGGTGTCCGTTGTGGACCGGATCGAAAGTGCCGCCCATAATACCGATCCGTTTCATGACGCAGCTCCTTTCATCGCGTTACGGAAGAACGATTTTCCGGTTCTTCTCTTCTTTTGCCGGGCGATATAAAACGATCATTTTTCCGATCACCTGAACGACCTGGGAGCGGGTGCGCTCTGCCAGCATGGCTGCCAGATCCTTTCCCTCATCGGCACAGTTTTTGAGTACATGAACTTTAATAAGTTCACGCGCTTCCAGAGCTTCGTCAACAGCCTGTGTGATCTCCGGGGTCAGGCTGGATTTCCCGATCTGGAAAATCGGATCGATGGTCATGGCAAGTCCCTTTAAATAGGATCTCTGCTTGCTTGTCATACGATTCTTCTCCTCTGTTTCTTATTTATAATAGTCAAATGCCAGGCCATACATACGTACCGTATCGCCTTCTTCAATACCGGCTTTTTCCAGATCGGCAAGGATTCCGTTTTCCTTCAGGAACTTCTGGAAGAAATCGAATCCCTTTTCAGAATCCAGATTGGTGTAGCCGAGCATCTTTTCAATTCTCGGTCCCTCGACTACAAAAGCGCCGTCCTCATCGCGGGTGACAGTGTACGGAAGATTCCGGTCTGCCTGGTACTCTACGGAAAATTCTTTCTCAAAAATCTTTGGCGTTCTGTCGATAGTCTTAAGGACCTTAAACAGGTGGTATAACAGTTCATTGACGCCCTCGCCGCTGACTGCGGAAATTCCGAAAACGGGGATTCCCTGAGGCTCAAATTCATCTTTTAAGGCCTTCAGCGGGTCCTGGCCGTCGTCATAGAGCGCGTCCAACTTATTGGCCGCAATGACCTGCGGAAGATCCAGAAGCGCCGGGTTATAGGCGGAGAGCTCATTCATGATCGCGTGCACGTCCCCGACCGGATTGCGTCCCTCAACGGAAGCACCGTCGACCACATGCAGCAGGATTTTGGTACGCTCTATATGGCGGAGAAATTCGTGCCCCAGACCGGCTCCGTCGGAAGCGCCTTCAATAAGCCCCGGGATATCAGCCATAACAAAACTGTTTCCGTCGCCCAGATTCACGACGCCAAGATGCGGATTCAGCGTGGTGAAATGATAGTTGGCAACCTTCGGACGCGCGTTGGATACACGGGAAAGCAGTGTGGATTTTCCTACATTCGGGAAGCCCACAAGGCCCACATCCGCGATGACCTTTAATTCCAGCTGGACCCAGAGCTCCTGCCCCGGCTGTCCCGGCTGGGCATACTTGGGAACCTGCATGGTGGAGGTTGCAAAGTGCATATTGCCGAGGCCGCCTTTGCCTCCTTTTAAAATAATTTCCCTGCGGTTATCTCCGGACATGTCGGTAATGACTTTACCAGATTCCATGTCCTTGACAACGGTGCCTTCCGGCACCTTCACGATCAGGTCGTTTCCGTCCGCCCCGTGGCAGCGGCGCTTTCCGCCTTCCTCTCCGCTCTTTGCCACGTATTTTCTGACATGGCGGAAATCAACCAGAGTATTCAGACCGTCATCAACTTCAAAGATAATATCGCCGCCTTTACCGCCGTCACCGCCGTCGGGGCCGCCGTTGGGAACATACAATTCTCTCCGGAAACTCACATGGCCGTTTCCGCCATCTCCAGATTTGATAAAAACTTTTGCGCTGTCTGTAAACATGGTTAGTCAGTCCTTTCCAAACTGTCGGATTTCCTGCAAATTCTAAAAGAGCCCCATACCTGAAGTATGGAGCTCAAAGTTATTATTCGTTGATTGCTCTCGGATATACAGAAACCTGCTTTTTGTCTCTGCCTTTTCTCTCAAA
>JALEWG010000022.1 GCA_022788065.1 Lachnospiraceae bacterium
ACAGGCGGGATAACGGGCGGCTCCCATGGCGCAGAGCGCTTCGTAGGGTCCGCTTTCGGCGGTCTCCAGATCCTCATAGGTCAGCCTTGTCATGATAGCAAAGGTGTAGACTGTGATGGCCGCGGTTCCGGCGAAGGTTCCCAGCCCGAAGAGAAACGTGGCCGCAAGAGCCAGGATCAGAGCGGGAAAGGAGCGGAAGACCTGAACCAGGATCCGGAGAAGCCGCGTCAGGGGAGCCGGAAATCCGAGGGGTTTCGCTCCGAAAGGGGCCAGAAGGAGAGCCAGAAACGATCCGAGGACCGTTCCGGTCACGGACATCTGAACCGTGGCAAAAAGCGGAGCCAGAATCCGGGGAAGGTAGGAGAGATCCGGCGGAAACATGTTAAAGACCAGGTCGGTCAGGTGGCTTTTCCGCTTCCAGAACGCCGGAAGATCACAGTCTGTAAACCGGGTAGCCCAAAAGAGCAGAATAAGAAAAAGCACAGGAATGAGACAACTGTGCCAGCGTTTCTTTTTTCGGATCATGGGCGCACTTCCTTTCTTTCGGGATCTTCGGCAGTGTTTTGATAGATCCGGCTGATTATATCACCGGTCAGGGAATCCGGCGTACCGTCAAAGACGATACGGCCATCCCGGATGCCGATGAGCCGGTCGGAAAATTCCATGGAGAGTTCCAGATTGTGGCTGTTCATAAGAATGGTCACATGCTCTGTTTTCTGAATATCCTTTAAGAGGGTGAGGATCTGGCGTCCCGTGACCGGATCGAGAGAAGCCACGGGCTCATCGGCCAGAAGGATGGACGGATGGCGCATGAGCGCTCTGGCGATCGCCACCCGCTGCTTCTGGCCGCCGGAGAGATTTTTTACCGGTTCCTCCGCCTTCTCCAGGAGAGAAACGCGCTCCAGAAGACGTTTGGCTTCTTCGGTGCGTGTCCTTCCGAACAGGCCGAGAACAGAGGGCAGGAAAGCCATGTCCGGCAGGCAGGCGTTCAGAACATTGTCCAGGCAGGTGGAGGGCTCTACAAGGCAGAAATCCTGATAAATGGTGCCAATGGATTTCTGAAGGTTTCGTTTTTCCCTTTTATTTCCGGAATCCAGACGGACTCCGTCCAGAAGGATCGTTCCGCTGTCACACTCCATCATGCCGTTCAGAATGCGAAAAAGCGTGGTCTTCCCAGCGCCGGAGGATCCGATCACCGACACAAATTCCCCCTGGGAAACCTGAAAACTCACGTCCTCCAATGCTTTCGTACCGTTTTGAAACTGTTTTCCAATGTTTTGAACCTGCAAATTCATCTGTGAAAATCCTGCCTTTTCTTCGGGATTTATTTTTCCATGGATTTTAAAAGCTCCTGTGCGGCGCGTTCGCCGTCATAATTTGCGTCATCGCCCCACTCGTAACCGACCTGGCTGAAGACACTGATGATCTCTTTTCCCTCTTCGGTACCTGCAATCTCGATGAAGGAATCGCCCAGAGCTTTCCTAAATTCTTCATCCTGCATAAGCTCCGAGGTTTTGCTGTAAGCGATCATGTCGTTGTAGATTCCCTCTGTGACGCCGATCACGCCGGTCTGGTTTACCATCTCGTCCGTACCGCCGAATTTTTCCTTCCAGTCCGGAGCATATTTGGTGCGGATATGGCCGTAGGAGACCATGATATCGGCCTGTCCGGATGCGAGGCGGGCGAGTGATGTGGTGTAGGAGTCGGACTGAACCACGTTCTGCAGGTCGTTGATGCCTTTCCCGTACCGCTCTTTGAGCCACAGGCACGGATAGATGTAACCGGACGCAGAGGTCGGTCCCATGACTGCCCAGGTGGCGTCATTCAGGTCATCCCATGTCAGCTCTTCCCCGGCGTTCACTTTTTTGATCAGTGCCTGGCCTTTTTCGCTGGGGCCGGCAAGGAGGATGGAGCGGTAGTAGGTGCTCATATCTTTGGTGTTTTCTTCGATGGTTCCGTCGTTCCAGTCAGCTGGATTCTCAGAGTCCTTGTTGATGGCGTAGCGGAGCGCGGTCAGGAGGACATCGCAGTCCTCGGAAAACAGCACATAGTTGCCGCCGGAAATGAAGCCGATATCGGCGCTTCCGGCACTCAGTGCCTGTCCGACAGCCGTATAGCTGGTGCCGACGGTCATGTCCACATCCTGCACATCATAGCCTTTGGTGAGGAGTGTCTCTTTTAACAGATTCTCAAGAGGCTCCGTGGCAGTCGTGATCGTGTCGGAATCTGCGTACGGGGAGAATGCGATCTTTAACGATTCGATGGTCTTCGGCCCGGCCGCAGTGTTTTCAGCGGTCGTTGCTTCGGAAGCAGCAGGTGCTGAAGTCTGTGCCTCAGAAGCCGCCGGGGCCGCAGTTTGTGCTTCGGAAGCCGCCGGGGCCGCAGTTTTTGCGGAGCAGCCCGCGGTAAGTCCGAGGCAGAGAGCCAGAGTGAGAGTGAGTGAAATGTGTTTCTTCATAATAAATACCTCCATGCCCGTTCGGGCGAAATGAAATGATTTCTGCTGAAAGTATGAATCGGATACCGGGCAAGCCTCCGGGGAGTTCTGCCGGCAAAAAAAAGTACATGCCTCAGCATGTACTTAAAAATGACTTTCAGGCAGATGCTGACAGTCCGCCCGTATTCCGGCGGACAGGGGACGGTCGATTCTTATTGGAATCCTCTCAGCCCGGAACACGGGCTCCCTCGCAATCTGGTTTTCGTCATCATATTATTTTGATCTGAGCGCGACGCCAGGGCGCTCCCCCTCGCATCGCATTCCGTTAACCGGTAGAAATTCTACCATATTGTGGAAAAAAATGCAAGGGAGGAATGCCGGATTTCCGGAGGTCGCGGGCCATGGACCGGATCATTGCTGCTTCCGGGAAACAAAATCAACCAGCGAGGAACAAAGATCCACGGTAACTTCCTGGGACTCATGGTTGAAAACAAAGACGCCGGTGTCGGTGCGGATCTCAATGGCAGATGAAATTGATGGAACTACACACAATTCGTATTCTCCATAAGTGTCATTGTGGAATCGGCCGTAAAGCAGTCTTTTTTTTGCGATACCGGAAACAGGATTGCCTGCGTTATAACTGTCTAATAAGGTTATGGAGCGGATCACCTGGTAATCGATCACAATGGGATCAGTGCCGTCCGGACCGCTTATAACCATCTGGTCTCTCTGAAAATCAATTTCACAGGAGGATATATTCTGAATCCGGGAGGCAATAAACAGGATCAGGA
>JALEWG010000031.1 GCA_022788065.1 Lachnospiraceae bacterium
GGTCCGATCGGAAGACCAAGAGTCATCCAGATAACCATGAAGATGATCCATACGATCTGGAGTACGATGGACATCGGGATCATGTTACCGATCAGAGTACCGATCTTAAGATCCGGAACATATTTCGCCTGAGCAACACTGAGGATCATCCAGATGTAAGCAGACATCGGCGTCCAGCAGTTGAACGGGGAATCGCCGATACGGTAAAGCAGCTGTGCGAATCCCGGATGGTAACCGAGGAGCATGAACATCGGAACGAAGATCGGTGCGAAAATTGCCCACTTCGCGGAACCGGAGGATACAAAGATATTTACGAACGCGCAGAGGATAATGAATGCTACGCAGAACGGCATACCTGTGAAACCAACATTCTCAAGGAAGTCAGCACCTGAAATCGCAAGCAGTGTGCCGAGCTTGGTCCAGTTGAAAAGTCCCTGGAACTGACCACAGAAGAAGCAGAACAGAACATATGCGCCCATGGCGTTCATCTGCTTGGTCATGGCTTTGTTTACATCAACAACGCTCTTGAAGGAGCCGGCGGTATAACCGTAGGAAAGACCGCAGATGCAGAACAGGACGAACAGGATCGGAATCAGACCTTTGAGAAGCGGAGAACCGACAAATTTTCCGTTTTCACCTGCTAACGGTCCCATGAAGAACAGAGCGGCAATGATGATGATGTAAATGATCGCTGCGATACCGGCTGCATGAAGACCTTTCCGCTGCTGCGGTGTAACCTCTTCCAGTTTGGTCTCGCCTGCGCCTTCATATTTTCCGAAACGCGGCTCGATCATCTTTACGGAGCAGAGTCCGATTACGATGGAGCAGAGGAATGTGGAAGCGATCATAAAGAACCAGTTACAGGTCGGGTCTACTGTGAAAGTGGATTCAGGCATAAATGCCTTGATCGCATCATTGGTAAGACCCTGCAGCAGAGTATCTGTACCGGCTACCATCAGGTTTGCGGTAAATCCGGCCTGAGCACCTGCGTAACCTACCATCATACCGACTACCGGGTGCTTGCCAACGCCCATGTAAACGATGGCAGCCATCGGCGGGATCACAACCATTGCGGTATCGGAAGCGATATTGCCGACGGTACCGATAAATGCAACAACGAACGGAACCATTGCTGCCGGTACGTTCTTTAAGGAGCTGTTTAACATGGAAATAAGCATTCCGGACTCCTCGCAGATACCGATACCAAGTGTCATGGTAATTACGAGACCTAAAGGTGCAAAGCCTGTGAAGTTCTTAACCATGTTGTTAAGGAACCACTGCAGACCTTCTGTGGAGAACAGGTTTGCGGAATAAACCGCTTCTCCGGTTGACGGGTTGATCAAATTGAAGCCTGTAAGACTGAACAGTGCACCGATCACAGCGGTGATCACAAACAGGATGCAGAACAGGATCGCCGGCGGCGGAAGCTTGTTACAGACTGACTCGATACCGTCAATCATTTTGTCGATGAACGACTTTTTAGTTTTTGTGTTTTCTTGTGCCATATTACCCCTCCTATACATTATGGCTAAGACTTGCTGAAAGTCTTAACCTTGTTATGTAATTATACTATAAAAGGGAGGAAAAAACCATAATATTTTATAAAAAGTTTATAGAAAATTTAAATTTATTGCCGGTTCTATCCTTTGCTTGCGTCCGGAACGTATTCATGATAAAATAAAAAAATACAGATAACGAGGATATGTGTCTGTAAATCTGATGATTTATGATGCTCGGGAGGAAATTTTATGAGACTCAGCTTTTTTGGAAGTGACTTTGAACTATGGAAGCTGCACACGGTACAGGATTATCTGTATTTTTTTGCTTATCTTGTGGTCGGTATTACAATTTTTGTTGCAGCGACCCACTATCTGAATCATCAGAGAAACCATGAGAAGGCGGTTATCAAGGTAAACAGGAAGCTGAAACGGCTGGCGAAAAAACCGCAGCTGCTCTTTCAAAACGTTACGCTCCGGCTCCCGGAGGGAGAGCAGAAATTCGACGGCGTGCTGGCGGACAAGAGCGGAATCTTTCTGATCCGGACTTACGGCTGGGGGCTTAAAATTTACGGTACTCCGGATGGGGAGACATGGCGCAGAGAAGACCGGGACCGGAAAGAAGAGATTCCGAATCCGTTAATCGAGCTGAAAAAAGGAGCTTCCGGACTTCAGACTGTTCTGGCGGAGCAGGGGGTCGGCCGGATCAGGATCATGCCGATGGTCGTATTTGCCGATAACTACCAGACGCCGGAGCTGTATCTGGGCTACGGCTCGTTTTCGACAACGTACCAGGAGTTAAAGGGCTGGTACCGGAAACAGGCCGGTGTGAAAGAGGTCCAGTATGATTTTGAAAAGGTTTCTTCTATATTAAAAGAGTTGGTTATTTAATAATAAAATAACATAGAATAATCAGGAGGGGTTGGCATGATTAATGAAAAGAGACTTCTGGACACATTCCTGGAGTATGTCCAGATCGACAGCGAAACCAAAAACGAGAAGAATATGGGGGAAAGACTCGTTGCTGACTTAAAAGCGCTTGGTTTCGAGGTTCAGACAGACAATGCGGGAGCCGGATTCGGTTCCAACGGGTTCAACGTGCACGCATATATGGAGGGAACGATTCCCGGGGAACCGACAATGCTGTGCGCACATATGGATACCGTAAAGCCCGGCAACGGAATTAAGCCGATCATCACAGACGGGCTGATCCATACGGATGGAAGCACGATTCTGGCAGGAGATGACAAATGTGGAATCGCCTCTATTATGGAGACAATCAAGGTAGTAAAAGAACAGAATCTTCCGCACAGAAATACGGAGATCCTGTTTACGATCGGCGAAGAGGGCGGCATGAACGGCGCCAAAAATATGGATTACAGTATGCTGATCGGAAAAGAGGCACTGGTTCTCGACTCCAGCGGAGACGTTGGAAAAGTGATTACCTGCGGCCCGGGACAGATCAAGATCATCGCAACCGTGATCGGTCGTTCCTCCCATGCGGGACTGGCGCCGGAGGCCGGAATCAGCGCGATCCAGGTGGCGGCGAAAGCCATCGCGAAGATGAATCTTTTAAGAATCGACGAGGAGACCACCTGCAATATCGGCACCTTAAAAGCAGAGTACGCCACCAATATCGTACCGGAGAAATGTGAATTTATCGCCGAGGTGAGAAGCCGGAATCTGGACAAGCTGAATGCTCAGGCTGCCCATATCAAAAACTGTCTGCAGGAGACCTGTGACGAGATGGGAGCGACACTGGAGATCGAACTGATGACAAACTACGTAAGCTTCCGTGTGGATAATGATGATCCGCTCGTTAAGAGAGTGGAGGAATCCTGCAACAGACTTGGCTTCAATTTCTACACCGCGAAAGGCGGCGGCGGAAGTGACGCGAATGTGATGGTTCTCCACGGAATCAAGCCGATCGTTCTGGGCGTCGGCATGACTAAGGTGCACACCACCAGCGAGTGCCTGAAGGTGGAGGATTTAAAGAAGACAACCGAGCTGCTGATCGATATGATCACACACTAACTGCGATTCTGCAAGAAAAGTATTAATGAGTCCGGAAAACGTCAGGCTGTTCTCTCGGGGGCAGCCTGCTTCCTTTTTCGGAACAGAGAGGATTTTACGTGAATGTTCATCTGACAAAAATATCACCGACGCGCCTCCTCCTGGGAGGGTACTGCACGATAATTTTAATCGGAACTCTGCTGTTAAGTCTCCCGGCGGCATCGCGGGACGGAGCGGTGACTCCGGTTTCGGACGCGTTTTTCACGGCCACATCGGCGGCCTGTGTGACGGGGCTGGTGCGGTTTGACACATTTTCCCACTGGTCTTTGTTCGGCCAGATCGTGATCCTGCTTCTGATCCAGGTGGGCGGCATGGGGTTTGTCACGATCGTCCTTTCTATGTATCTTCTGTCGAAACAGAAGATCGGACTGTATTCCAGAATCCTTATGCGCGACGCCATATCGGCGCCCAGTGTGGGAGGAATCGTGCGGATGACCAGATTCATTCTCACGGGGACGGTACTGATCGAAGGACTGGGAGCTCTGGCGCTGGCTGCGTATTTCTGCCCCCGGTTCGGCCCGGCAAAGGGAATTTACTATTCTGTGTTTCACTCGATCTCGGCGTTCTGCAATGCGGGTTTTGATCTGATGGGCACGGAGACACCGTTCTCATCGCTGACTGCGGCGGTGGGAAACTGGTATGTAAATTTTGTTATCATGGCGCTTATCATAGTCGGCGGCCTGGGATTTTTTGTGTGGCAGGACCTTCTGGAATCCCGTTTCCGGTTTTCCGGATTGCGGCTCCATTCCAAGCTGGTGGTTGTGATGACCGTGACACTTACTTTCGGCGGCGCGATCCTCCTGTTTGTTCTGGAAAATTCCGGCGGAGCCTTTTCGGAGCTTGAAACCGGTGAAAAAGTGCTGGCGTCATTGTTCCAGTCGGTGACTCTGAGGACTGCGGGATTCAACACCGTCGATCTTGCTGCAATGAGTGAAAGCAGCACGTTTCTTATGATCTGCCTGATGCTTGTCGGGGGATCCACGGGTTCCACAGCAGGAGGCATGAAGACGACAACGGCGGCGGTTCTGGTGCTGAGTATTTTTACTACATTTTTCCGAAAACGGAACGTGGAATGCTTTGGACGCAGGCTGGAGACCGGAATTACGAGAACGGCATCCTGCATCTTTATGCTGTATCTGGGCCTTCTGATCGGATCCACCATCACGATCTCCGCGATCGAGGAACTTCCGATCCTGACTGTCATGTTTGAAACGGCATCGGCAGTGGCGACGGTGGGACTGACACTGGGAATTACGCCCGGACTCTCCATGGCTTCCAAACTGATCCTGGCATTTCTTATGTTTTTCGGCCGGGCAGGATCCCTGACGATGCTGCTTGCGTTTTCTTCAGACCGGGGGCCGGTGGCTTCCAAAAAACCATTGGAGAAAATTCAGATCGGATAGAAGGCGAAATACGCCTGACGACAGGAGGAAATCGGAATATGAAATCAATACTGATTATCGGCCTCGGGCGTTTTGGACGCCATATGGCCAGAAAATTTATGGAGCAGGGCAATGAGGTGCTGGCAGTTGAGATCAACGAAGAGCGGGCAGATGAACTGGTTTCTGAGATCCGGAATCTGCAGATCGGCGATGCGACCAACGAAAATTTCCTGCGCACGCTGGGGGTCGGAAATTTTGACCTGTGTGTGGTGGGAGTCGGCGAGAGTTTTCAGACGGCGCTTGAGATCACGGTGCTTTTAAAAGACCTGGGAGCGCAGTATGTGGTGGCCCGGGCGACACGCGATATCTATAAGAAGCTGCTCCTGAGAAACGGCGCGGATCACGTGGTCTACGCGGAGAGGGAGGTATCGGAGCGGCTGGCGGTGCGGTACGGCACCAGCAGCAGCGTGTTCGATTACGTGGAGCTGACTCCGGAGTATGGGATCTATGAGATTGCCATGCCGGACGGATGGGTCGGACACAGTATTCTGGAGAAGGAAGTCCGTACGAGACACCATATCAGCATCCTGGCCATCAAGAGAGGAAAGAGCCTGTTCCCGATGCCGAGCCCGAACTATGTCTTTCAGGAGGGCGAAACTCTGATGGTGATGGGAACACAGAAAGATATCAGAGCATTGACGAAATAAAGAAAAAAGACCCCGGCCGTTCGGCAGAGGTCTTTTCTCTTTCTTCACAAATACTAAAAGGGGGATGTAAGAGCTATATACGATAGCTGATCTATAATAATCTCCGGAGTTTATCCGGAAGGAATTGTTAGTCGAGCCCGGTCGGTGTAACTCGCGCGTCTGTTCATCGCCGGCCTCTTTATTTGTTGTGATTACAGTATACTGGAAAAATGTGACATAAGTATGGAAAATATCTAAAAGGAAAATAAAAAATCGAAAGATTTTCCTACGGAAAATAAAGAAAAAATATAGAATTGGTACATAGAAAGTTTATATGAATATTTCGTTTAAAAATAGACAAAAAAGCAAATATTTAGTATAATGAGTCTATGTGCATTCAAGAAAGGAAGACTGTAATCTTGCGTCAGAAGAAAAGCGGACTGGAAAATCTGGTACTGATATCACAGCTTGGGATCAATGTGCTGACGCCTGTGTTCCTCTGCCTGATGGCCGGAATCTGGCTGGACCGCAGGTTCGGCCTGAGCCTGACGGTGCCTTTTCTGATCCTGGGGATTCTTTCCGGTGCTTTAAGCGCATATAAAATGGCTAAGAGGACCATCGATAAGGAGAGAGAAAAGATGGAAAGGGAAAAAGAGGAAAAGAAGCAGGAGTGGGAGCGTCGGTACGGAACCGGTGACGGTGTCGGAAGAAACCGGAGGAAAGGATGGTGACCGGAGTATGAGCGATGAGATCAGGCAGCAGGTATTTGAGATGTCTGTGGGAATCGTGCTCCATAACCTGATTCTGCTCCTGGGGAGTCTGATCTGGTTCAGAGAGCTTTCCGTGCTCCTCGGAATTCTGATCGGGGCGGCGGGAGCATTTGCGCTGCTTTACAGTATGGCCTGGTCAACAGAACTGTGTGCGGGGTCCGGCGACGAAAATTATGCCAGGAAAAAAATGACAGTTCATGCGGTTTTAAGGGGACTGACAGTATTCGCTGCGGTCATTATTCTGTGGCGGTTTACAAATATCAATCCGCTGGCTGTTGTTCTTGGAGTGCTGGGGTTAAAGTCAGGTGCATACCTTTATCCCACGGTGCACAGACACTGGAACCATAAGGAACGTTAGGCGGCCTTGTGGGAACCTGAAAGAAAGGAGGGTGATACAATGGGTGGTAGCAGTGGAGCTGACTTCATGATACACGGAGTTGTGAAATACACTCTGTTCGGTCAGGAATTATGGCTTACAACGACAACTGTCGGAATGACGATCATCACGATCGTACTTCTGATCCTGACGTTTGCTGCAAACCGTGCCATGAAAAAAGCGACGGACGTTCCTGGAACATTCCAGAACGTGATCGAAATGGGCGTTGAGATGCTGGAGAAGATGACGTCCGGAATCATGGGAAAAGAAGGAAGAAGATTTGCCAATTATATCGGTACGATTTTCCTGTTTATTCTGTTCTGCAACCTCAGCGGACTGCTGGGACTCAGAACGGTGACAGCTGATTTTGGCGTGACTTTCCTTCTGGGTCTTGTTACTTTCGCCATTGTACAGTACCAGGGAATCAAAAACCACGGAATCGGACATTTTACGGGACTGTTCAAGCCGATCCCGGTGCTGTTTCCCATTAACCTGATCGGAGAGTTTGCGAATCCGATCTCCATTTCCCTTCGTCTGTTTGCGAATATGCTTTCAGGCGTGATTATTCTGGGGCTCTGGTATGGAATGATGCCGATTTTTGTCAAAATCGGTATACCGGCTGCGCTTCACGTATACTGTGATCTGTTTTCCGGCTGTATCCAGACATACGTATTCTGCATGCTCACCATGGTATACGTAAACGACAAACTGTAACTCCGTTCTGAAGTGCGCAAAATGAGCACGTCAGAAGCAATATTTATCCTAACTTTTTATTTTCTGGAGGTATTATTATGAATATTTCAGGACAGGACTTTATTTATGGTTGTTCCGCAATCGGTGCCGGTCTGGCAATGATCGCCGGTATCGGACCTGGTATTGGACAGGGTATCGCTGCCGGTCACGGCGCAGCTGCAGTAGGACGCAATCCGGGAGCAAAATCTGATATCACATCCACCATGCTTCTCGGACAGGCAGTTGCCGAGACAACAGGTCTTTACGGTCTGGTAGTAGCCATTATCCTCATGTTCGTAAAGCCGTTCAACTAAAAACAGGCTTTGACGCGGACAAAGAATAAAGGAGGCGAGACTGGACCTTGGAACGGTTAATTAATTTTGACCCTCAGCTGATCAACGATGTGCTGATCACAGGCGTGAACATTTTTATTCTGTTCTTTGCCATGTCCTATTTT
>JALEWG010000043.1 GCA_022788065.1 Lachnospiraceae bacterium
GGCTTTAAAAGCGGGATTTACAGTAAGATTTCGGAGGATGTGATCCGACCCTCCGCGGAGGAATGCAGCCGGAATCCGAGAGCCCGCTCCACAAAGATGCGGTGGGCGGTACGGGCCGAATAAATTCGGGATTCTGATACAAAATAAAGGAAAATCGGATGCTCCGGGACCAGGAAGGACCAGACAGAATGAAAACAGAAGAAAAAGAGAACGAAAGAACAGAAAAAGCGGTGTGCACGGAAAAACGCAGGGGGAAGATCTTGAAAACGGCGGCAGGGCTTGCGGGCTTACTTGTGGCGCCGTTTTTCTCGTATGCGCTTTTTGAGTATGTAACGGGAAACCTGGCGGCAATCCCTCTAAAAATGGCATTCTTAAATGTCTGGTGGTTTGCGCTTCTGTATCTTGGCGTATTTGCGCTGAGCGGAAGCTCCAGGATCACGATGGCGGTCTCTTCCATGCTTGCTTACGGGATCTCTCTGGCGGAAACCTTCGTGGTTTCGTTTCGCGGACGCCCGATCATGCTGACCGAGGTGCTGGCCGTTCGGACTGCTCTGAGTGTGGCAGGGAATTATACCTTCCGGGTCAGCAAAGCCATGGTTGTGGCCGGCGCGGCAGTATTACTTATGAACCTGATTTTCTGGTTTTTCCCGATCCGGCTGAAAGGAATTAAGGCGCGTCTCTCGGCGGCAGCTGTCGGCCTTTTTGCTGTCTGGGGTGGTGTATCCCTGTTTTTCGGGGCGATCATTCCTAAAATGGGGCTTGCTGTGAACTTATGGTCGTTAGAGCAATCTTATGAAGAGAACGGTTTTGTTCTGTCCAGCATTGTATCACTGCAGTATATGACAAAAGAGCCGCCTGAAGGGTATTCAGAAACCCGCGTGAGGGAGATCGGGGCGAACATGCAGGCAAAAGAGCGGGAAGAGGATGCCGTTGACGGGATCCGTCCGGTCAACCTGATCTGCATTATGAATGAAAGCCTTTCGGAACTGAGAGTTGCAGGAGATTTCGAGACCAATACCGAATATTTTCCGTTTCTCAACAGCCTTGAGGAAAACACGGTACGGGGCAGCCTTTGTGTGCCTGTGTTTGGTTCTCTGACCAGCAATACGGAATTTGAATTTCTCACAGGGGATTCTATGGCATTACTGCCGGTCAACTCTATTGCGTACCAGTTTTTTGTACAGCCGGGGGTTCTGTCTATGGTATCTGCGTTAAAGGCACAGGGGTACCGCGCAGTGGCCATGCACCCATATCCCGGTTCAAACTGGAACCGGATCGCGTGCTACAGAAATATGGGATTCGATGAATTCTGGGATGAGGAGATGTATCAGGACAGCGATCTGCTTCGTCTCTACGTCAGCGACCGGGCGGATTATGATAAGATCATTGAACTGGTGGATCAGAAGGAAAACCCGGACGACCGTTTGTTTGTATTCAATGTTACCATGCAAAATCACGGCGGATATAGCGTTCAGAGTGACAATTTCAAAGAAGAAGTCCGGCTGATGGGGGATCTGGAAGGAAAATATCCGATGACAGACCAGTACCTGTCTCTGATGCTGGAGTCGGACCGCGCCTTTGAGTATCTGGTGGAGCATTTTAAAGAGAGCGATGAGCCGACGATGATCGTGCTGTTCGGCGATCATCAGCCCGGAGTGGAGGATGAGTTCTTTGAGGAGATCAACGGAGTTCCAAGCCCGCAGGTCACCGGCGCCGACCGCATGATCTGGTATCAGACGCCGTTTTTCATCTGGACAAACTATGAGATCGCGGAGGAGGAGACGGGAATGCTAAGCTCCGCGTTCCTCGGGGCGAAGGTGCTGGAACTGGCAAATCTGGAGCTGACGCCGTATTACCGTCTGAGGCTTGAAATGGCAGAGGAACTTCCGGTCGTTCATTTCCTGGGCTGCTGGGATAAGAACGGAACGTTTTACAGCTGGGAGGCAGCTGAAAACGGGCAGGAGTTTTCAGATCTTCTAAAGGATTATGAGATGCTTGTCTATAACCACAGTCTTGACGGGAAAACGGTCCGGGAGGTATTCTCCGTTCCGGAAAGGTGAGAAATGCCGCCCCGACATGGGATCACGCAGGCACCGCTCTTTTTATTGAAATGGTTTCCGCGACGTGGTATAATGGGCGGTGGCACGACAGAAAAAGGGAAAAACGACCCTGAAATACAGCGTGAGAAAGAAGAAGGTTACAGACATGAATTACATGATATGCATACCGTCTCTGAGAGTGGCCACCAGAGAGAACTGTGAGAAAATCCACAACATTCTTGCCAGAATGTCGGAGGCGTATAAACTGAATATTGTACCGGAGCCGGTAAAAACAAAGATGTCCCAGACTCCGGACTACTATAAAAAGTACCGGATCTACAAGGAGATCAAAGAGCGCGACGGAAACGGCGAGGCTTATCTTCTTCAGGAAGAGGAGGAGATGATTCTCAGTGTCTGCAGGAATCCGGATGAGGAAGAGCTGATGAAAAGCTGTACGTACGCGTATCAGTATCCGGCAAACCTGGTGTTAAAGAGCTTCCGGGACGATAAGAAGGAGCGCAGGCAGCCGAAATCGGGACAGGATAAATAAATACCGGAGAAAGGGAGAATGCCATGAACGTACATTTTGAAGAAAACTGGGAAAAGACGAAATATGAGTCAGACCATGTGCTGCGTGTAAACGGGCAGGAGATTCCGTATCATTCCGTCTGTGAGGACAATTTTTTCTATGATGAGGAGGGAAAGGCGGTCGCGACCATCTATTCCTACGCCTATTTCCGGAGTGATGTGAAGGACCCGTCAAGCCGCCCGGTAATGTTTGCGTATAACGGCGGTCCGGGCTCCGCAAGTCTCTGGCTTCATCTGGGACTGGTGGGACCGAGACGTGTGAAGTTAGATGACGAGATCCATCTTCCGACGGTTCCTCCCTTTGAGCTGGAGGATAATCCCAACTGTCTTCTCGATATCTGTGATATCGTGGTTGTCGATATGGTCGGAACCGGTCTTGGCCGCCTCTTCGATGAGAAGGCGAAGGAGCAGTTTTATGCATCCGACGCAGATATCCGTCAGATCGCCATGTTCATAGACGGCTGGCTTACAAGATACGGCCGTCACAATAGTCCGGTGATTCTGGCCGGAGAAAGCTACGGGACTGGACGTTCCTGTCTTCTGGCAGCTGAGCTTCTCGGAGGCGGACCGGAAAACCAGGATACGCTGGGAATTTCCGTGAGCGGCATCCTGCTTCTGGGAACGTATTTTTACCAGACGACGCCGTTTTCACAGACCGTTTTGAATATTCCATCCATGGCTGCCACAAACTGCTACCACAATCCGGAGGGAAAGCCGTCTCTGGAGAAATTCGTGAAAGAGGCGTACGCGTTTGCTGACGGGGAGTATCTGACTGCCTATATGCAGGGCGACGCCGTGAGTGAGGAAGAAAAGAAAGAAGTTGTAAAGAAGCTTTCGTACTTTACCGGCCTTTCGGAATCATATCTGGAATACAACTGGCAGGAAATCGATATGCGTGAGTTCATGAAGCTTCTGCTTAAAGACCACCATGAGATCGTCGGCTTTTATGACAGCCGCTACGCATGGTGCGATCTTCCCGGTGTCCCGGACGCCAATGTGATCGCTGACGATGCGGCCATGGGCCAGTACACACCGGCATATCAGGCAGGCTTTGCGCTGCTTCGCGATGAGATGGGGATCCGTGTGGAGCGGAGAAGCAAGGGGCTTTCCCACGGCGTCAATGTCCAGTGGGACAGAAAGTTTAAACGAAATCCGGGTCAGGCGCTGGCGGGCGCCATGAGAAGAAATCCGAAGCTTCATGTATTCTTTGCCTCCGGCCTGTTTGATCTCTGCACGACCGCGGGCAATGCAAGATATCTGGCGACCCATAACCGGCTGGATCAGAACCGTGTGACCATCGGCGAATACCCGTCGGGACACATGGCTTATCTTGGAAATGAGAGCGCGAAGAAGCTGGGAGATGATTTGAGAGCCTTTGTATGTAAGGCCACCGGAATTCAGTAAGAAAGGAGCATGTACCATGCTGGAATTTGGCTGTGATTATCTGGAAGGCGCACACGAAAAAATCTTAAAACGCCTGCTGGAGACAAATATGGAGAAGGAGCCGGGATACGGATTCGATAAATACTCGGTTTCCGCGAAAAAGAAGATTCTGGAGGCCTGCGGCTGCCCGGACGGAGAGGTCTACCTTCTGGTGGGAGGAACCCAGACCAACGCCACAGTGATCGATTCCATGCTCACCAATTATCAGGGCGTGGTTGCCGCCGTGACAGGCCATGTGAGTGTTCATGAGTCCGGAGCGATCGAAGCCTCCGGCCACAAGGTTCTGACATTGCCCCAGCATCTCGGAAAGATCGATGCGGGAGAATTAAAGGAGCTTCTTGTGAATTTCTGGGGGGATGAGACCCACGATCATATGGTTTTCCCGGGAATGGTCTACATATCCCATCCGACGGAATACGGCACTCTGTATACAAAGGCGGAGCTGGAGGCGATCCACACGGTCTGTGAGGAGTACGGGATTCCTCTTTATGTGGACGGAGCACGCCTGGGATACGGGCTGGCTGCGAAGGACACAGACGTGACGTTAAAAGATCTTGCCCGCCTTACGGAGGCATTTTATATCGGCGGAACGAAGGTGGGGGCACTCTGCGGCGAGGCTGTGGTATTCCCGAAAAAAGCTCCGAAGCATTTCTTTACGACCGTCAAGCAGCATGGCGCGCTCCTTGCAAAGGGACGTCTCGCGGGTATCCAGTTTGACACTCTGTTCACGGACGACCTTTATATGGAGATCAGCCGTCATGCGATCCGCATGGCCGGGATCCTGAAGGAGGGAGTTACAAAAAAGGGATATCCAATGCTCATCGATTCTCCGACGAACCAGCAGTTCTTTATTTTTGAGAACAGCAAGCTGGAAGAACTGAGAAAGCAGGTCGCTTTCAGCACATGGGAGAAGGTCGACGAGACCCACACGGCGATCCGGTTTGCCACCAGCTGGGCGACGAAGGAAGAGGACATTGAGGCACTTTTACAGTTGCTGTAGAGGACGTCTGAAATGGGACAGTGTAAAAATAAACGGAAGAATTGAATAAAATCCTTTGACTTTTGGAAAAATGGAATTTAAACTGGAAATGTCAGTAAATGAACTTTTATGGAGGTAATCGATATGGAATTAAAAGGAAGCAAGACCGAACAGAACCTGATCGCTGCATTTGCCGGGGAGTCCCAGGCAAGAAATAAATATACTTATTTCGCCAGCGTAGCTAAAAAAGAGGGTTATGAGCAGATCATGGCGATCTTCCAGGAGACTGCCGATAACGAGAAAGAGCACGCAAAGATGTGGTTCAAAGAGCTTAAGCTTCTCGGAAACACCGCTGAGAACTTAAAGCACGCCGCAGAGGGCGAGAATTACGAGTGGACCGATATGTACAAGACATTTGCAGAGGAAGCAGATGCAGAAGGTTTCACGGAGATCGCGAAGAAGTTCCGCATGGTTGCTGAGATCGAGAAGCACCATGAAGAACGTTATCTGAAGCTCCTGGACAACGTTGAGATGAAGAAAGTATTCGAGAAATCTGAGGAAGTAATGTGGAAGTGCAGAAACTGCGGCCATCTGGTTGTGGGAAAGAAAGCTCCGGAAGTATGTCCGGTATGCGCACATCCGCAGAGCTTTTTCGAGGTTAACGCACAGAACTACTAAAATGTGGAAATGGGGCTGTCGCACTAAAATAGAAATTTAGTGCGGCAGCCATTTTTTCTCTCATTTCGTTTTGTGTCATTTTAATTCAGTTGGCAATTTCAGAAAAGTATGCTATAATCGAAAAAGAAAATTACACAGGAGAATTTGCTGACATGAATATGAAACGTGTTTTTCTTAAATTAAGCGGCGAGGCGCTGGCCGGACCGAAAAAAACGGGCTTTGATGAGGATACCGTCAAGGAAGTCGCGAGGCAGGTGAAGCTTTCGGTTGACGCCGGTGTACAAGTGGGTATTGTGATCGGCGGAGGTAATTTCTGGCGCGGGCGAACAAGCAACGCCATTGACCGCACAAAGGCGGATCAGATCGGCATGCTGGCGACGGTTATGAACTGTATTTATGTATCGGAGATCTTCCGGAATGCCGGGATGATGACTCAGATTCTGACTCCTTTTGAGTGTGGTACAATGACAAAGGTATTTTCCAAGGACCGTGCCAATAAGTACTTTGAAAAGGGAATGGTCGTGTTCTTTGCAGGCGGTATCGGACACCCGTACTTCTCAACGGATACAACGATTACTCTGAGAGCGATCGAGATGGATGCGGACTGTATTCTCCTGGCGAAAGCCATTGACGGCGTATATGACAGCGATCCGAAGATCAATCCGGAGGCGAAAAAATACGACAGGATTTCGATTCAGGAAGTGATCGATAAAAAGCTTGCGGTCGTTGACCTTACGGCTTCCATTATGTGTATGGAACACAAAATGCCGATGGCTGTCTTTTCACTGAATGAAGAAAACGGCATTGCAAATGCAATGCAGGGGAATATTAACGGCACGATCGTGACGGCCGAATAACAGGAGGGTTACTATGAAAGAACATTTAAAACTGTATGAAGAAAAGATGGATAAGACCATTGATTCTCTGATGAATGACTACGCTTCGATCCGTGCCGGACGCGCTAATCCGCATGTGCTTGACAAGATCAAGGTTGATTACTACGGAACACCGACCCCGATCCAACAGGTGGGAAATATCTCTGTGCCGGAGGCAAGAATGATCTTGATTCAGCCGTGGGAGAAGAGCCTGTTAAAGTCCATTGAAAAGGCGATCCAGACCTCTGATCTGGGAATCAACCCCAACAACGACGGCACCAGTATCCGCCTTGTATTCCCGGAGCTTACCGAGGACAGACGTAAAGAGCTGGCCAAGGATGTCAAGAAGAAAGGCGAAGGCGCGAAGGTTGCGATCCGCAATATCCGCCGCGATGCCAACGATACCTTTAAGAAGATGGAAAAGGCTGACGAGATCTCCGAGGATGATTTAAAGGATGCAACCGAGAAGATCCAGAAGATCACAGACAAAGCCATCGAGAAGGTTGAAAAGGCTGTCGAGAACAAAACGAAGGAAATTCTTACTGTATAACATAAGATACGCGCAGGGGGCAGGGGTGACCTGCCTCCATTTGTGTAAAACGGGATAGATTTAAGGGAGAAGAAAATGGAAGAAAATCTGACGATTCGAATCACGTGGCACTGATCCTGGACGGTAACGGCCGCTGGGCAAAGAAGCGGGGCCTGCCGCGCCAGATGGGACATAAAAAGGGCTGTGAGACTGTGGAGCAGATCGTAGAGGATGCGGCGAGACTTGGGATCCGCTACCTGACTGTTTACGGGTTTTCCACGGAAAACTGGAAGCGGCCGGAGGAGGAGGTCGGTGCACTGATGCAGCTGTTCCGCTACTATACGAAGCGACTGCTGAAGATCGCCGTGGAATCCAACGTACGTGTCCGGATGATTGGCGAGCGGAGCCGGTTTGCACCGGATATCGTGGAGGGAATCAATACGCTGGAAGAAAAGACGAAGGATAATACCGGGCTTACGTTTGTCATTGCGGTCAATTACGGCGGACGGGACGAGATCACCAGAGCCGTGAAGCGCGTGATGCGAGACTGCAGAGAGGGAAAGATTTCGGAGAGTGATATGACGGAACAGGTATTCGCCTCCTACCTGGATACGGCCGGGATTCCGGACCCGGATCTTCTGATCCGAACCAGCGGAGAATTGCGGCTGTCCAATTATCTTCTGTGGCAGCTTGCGTACTCGGAGATCTATGTGACAGATTGCCTGTGGCCGGATTTCAATAAAGAGGAGCTTCTCGAGGCGATCCGGCAGTATAATAAGAGAGAGCGCCGGTTCGGCGGCGTCGGTAAAATGGAAACGAAATAAGGAGTGATGCGATGTTTACAACCAGACTTATCAGCGGAGTGATCCTGGTCATTCTGGCGGGATTTCTTCTCGTAAAAGGCGGTGTACTTCTGTTTCTTGCCTCCATGGCCATTTCTCTGATCGGGCTTTTTGAACTGTATCGAGTTATGAAGATCGAGAGGGAGCTTCCCGGGGTGATCGGTTATCTGGCGGTCCTTGCCTATTACGGAATCCTGTGGACACAGAGCGAAGGATACGTGACCTTCCTTCTGGTGATCTCACTGATGCTTTTAATGACCGTGTATGTGGTTACATTCCCGAGATTCGGGACAGAGCAGATCACGGTGGCATTTTTCGGCATCTTTTATGTGGGTCTGATGTTTTCGTTCCTCTATCAGGTGCGGAGCATGCCGGACGGCATCTATCTCGTGTGGCTGATCGTCTTAAGCTCCTGGGGGTGCGACACCTGCGCCTACTGCGTGGGAATGCTGATCGGAAAGCATAAGATGGCGCCGAAACTGAGCCCGAAGAAGACGGTGGAGGGAGCCGTTGGCGGTGTTCTGGGCGCGGCACTTCTCGGATTTTTATACGGAGCGTATTTTGAGGGCAGCATGGAAGTCATCTTAAGACCCGGCGTCATAAGCGCCGCAGCCTGTGCCATTGCCGCGGTGATCTCCCAGATCGGTGATCTGGCAGCTTCCGCAATCAAGAGAAATCACAATGTCAAGGATTACGGCCATCTCATTCCCGGTCACGGAGGAATTCTGGACCGGTTTGACAGTATGATTTTCACGGCTCCGGCCATTTATTTTGCGATCATGTTCCTGGGACTCCGGTAGAGTCCGAAGCGATACACAAAAAGAGGAGACAAAAGAATTATGAAGACAATAGCGATTCTCGGCTCCACCGGTTCCATCGGCACGCAGACGCTGGAGGTGGTGCGTGAAAACGGAGATATCACCGTCGCCGCCATTGCGGCAGGCAGCAATATTGACATGCTGGAGGCGCAGATCCGGGAGTTCTCACCGAAGCTCTGCGGCGTCTGGGACGAGGAGAGAGCGAAGGAACTGGCGGTCCGGGTGGCTGATACAGGGACCAGGATCGTGAGCGGTATGGATGGCCTGATGGAGATCGCTCAGATGGACGGATATGAGATCCTGGTGACGGCGGTGGTCGGAATGATCGGGATCCGTCCCACGATTGCGGCGATCCGTGCGGGAAAGGACATTGCGCTCGCGAATAAGGAAACGCTGGTGACGGCGGGCCATCTGATCATGCCGCTTGTGAAGGAGAACCATGTGCGCCTGCTGCCTGTCGACAGCGAGCACAGCGCGATTTTCCAGTGTTTAAACGGAGAACACAGGAATAAGATTGAAAAGATCCTGCTCACGGCTTCCGGCGGTCCGTTCCGCGGTATGACGAGAGAGCAGATGAAACATATGAAGCCCGAGGATGCATTAAAGCATCCGAACTGGTCCATGGGCAGGAAGATCACCATTGACAGTTCCACCATGGTCAATAAAGGGCTGGAGGTCATGGAGGCCAGATGGCTGTTTGACGTGGATCTGGACCGGATTCAGGTGGTGGTCCAGCCGAAGAGCATCATCCATTCCATGGTACAGTTCACGGACGGCGCCGTTATGGCACAGCTTGGGACGCCGGATATGAAGCTGCCGATCCAGTATGCGCTATATTACCCGGAGAGGCGTCCCATGGGCGGCGGCAGACTGGATTTTTGGGAACTGGGACAGATCACCTTTGAGCGTCCTGATCCGGAAAATTTCCGGGGGCTGGCGCTGGCGTACCGCGCCGGCCGCGAGGGAGGCTCCGTTCCGGTGGTCTTTAACGCAGCCAATGAGAAGGCTGTCGCGATGTTCTTAAACCGCGAGATCTCCTATCTGGAGATCACAGACCTGATCGAAGCGTCCATGGATCATCATAAAAAGATCGAGGCACCATCTCTCGAAGAGGTCCTGGAGGCCGAGCAGGAGACGTACCGGTTCATTGAGAGCCGCTTTGGACGGTAGAACATATTTTTAGAAAGCAGGTGAAGGCAGGAGTGATTCTTGCGTTTCTTGTACTCAGTGTGATCGTTTTGTTCCATGAATTCGGGCACTTTCTATTTGCCCGTCTGAACGGGATCGCCGTTCTGGAGTTCTCACTGGGATTCGGACCGAGACTGTTTTCGGTCAAAAGTAAAAAATTCGGGACCCGCTATTCTGTGAAGCTTTTCCCATTCGGCGGTTCCTGTGCTATGCTGGGAGAAGAGGAGGAAGACGCCGGGGAACTATCGGATGAGAAGGTGGTCGGCGATTCCTTCTACGGAAAGCCGCCGCTTGCGCGGATCGCAGTGATCGCTGCCGGCCCGGCCTTCAATTTTCTCATGGCACTTGCGTTTTCCATCGCGGTTGTTTCCTGGGCAGGAACCGATCGCCCGGTTCTGACCGGTGTGACAGAGGGAACGGCTGCGGAGGCGGCCGGGCTTAAGGCCGGCGACGTGATCACAGGAATCGGAAACCGCAGGGTCATGGTCATGAGGGATCTCATGCTTTACATGACGGTCCACGGAAAAGAGGACATGAAGATCACATATAAACGCCGGGATCCGGAGACGGAAACATGGACCTCCTTCGAGGCGTTCCTTGATTCGGATCTCTTTGCGGAGAGCAACGGGCGGTACATGATCGGCGTGCAGTTTGCGGGTTACCGTTCGGAGACAGGATCTGTCCCGGAACTCATAAAGGCCAGCGCTGCTGAGGTCCGCTATACAGTCCTGTCTGTGATCGACAGTCTGAAGATGATCGTCCGTGGGGAAGTGGAGAGCGAGGATATTGCGGGGCCCGTCCGGATCGTGACCATTATCGGAGATACCGTGGAACAGGTATCTCCTTACGGAGCGATGGCTGTGTTTATGAATCTTCTGAACCTAATCATCATGTTTTCGGCGAACCTGGGAGTGATGAATCTGCTTCCTCTCCCAGCGCTGGACGGCGGACGTCTCGTATTTCTGTTCTGGGAGCTTTTGACGGGAAAGCCTGTAAACCAGAGGATCGAGAACGCTGTGAATATGACGGGAATGGCGCTTCTTATGGCGCTCATGCTATTTGTATTTTTTAATGATCTGAGAGTAATGTTTTAACGGATAAATGCGGGAGGACAGTATGTACAGGGATGATACGAAGGTGATCCGGATTGGAAACAGAATGATCGGCGGCGGAAACCCGATCCTGATCCAGTCCATGTGCAACACAAAAACTGAGGACGTGGAGGCGACGGTGGCCCAGATCCTGAAGCTGGAGGCCGCCGGCTGTGATATTATCCGGGTGGCTGTTCCGACAATGGAGGCCGCCGCGGCGATCCGCAGGATCAAAAGGCAGATCCATATTCCGATCGTGGCGGATATCCATTTCGATTACCGGCTGGCAATCGCGGCCATCGAAAGCGGCGCCGACAAGATCCGGATCAACCCGGGAAATATCGGAGCGAAGGAACGCGTGCAGGCAGTTGTAGAAAAGGCAAGAGAGTACGGAGTTCCCATCCGTGTGGGCGTGAACAGTGGTTCTCTTGAAAAGGACCTGATCGCGAAATACGGCGGCGTAACGGCGGAGGCTATTGTGGAGAGCGCCAAAAAGCAGGTGGCCATGATCGAAGAATTCGGATATGACAATCTGGTGGTGAGTATCAAATCCTCCGACGTGATGATGTGTGTGAAGGCTCATGAGCTTCTGGCGAAGGAGTGCCGGTATCCGCTTCATGTGGGCATCACGGAGTCCGGGACTCTGCTCTCCGGAAATATCAAGTCCTCGGTGGGACTCGGCATCATCCTTTATGAGGGAATCGGCGACACCATCCGGGTATCTCTGACCGGTGATCCGCTGGAGGAGATCAAGAGCGCAAAGCTCATTTTAAAGGCTCTCAAGCTTCGCACGGGCGGCATTGAGGTGGTTTCCTGCCCGACCTGCGGGCGGACTCAGATCGATCTGATCGGACTGGCCAATCAGGTGGAAAACATGGTGGCTGATCTGGATATGAATATCAAAGTGGCCGTCATGGGATGTGTGGTCAACGGCCCGGGAGAGGCAAGGGAAGCCGATATCGGAATCGCCGGAGGCATCGGCGAGGGGCTTCTGATCAAAAAGGGAGAAGTCCTCAGAAAGGTGCCGGAGAAGGAACTGCTCACAGCTCTCCGAGAAGAGCTTCTTAAGATGCAGAAAGAACAGGAATAAGAATGGAAAAACCATTTTTGGAAGTATTTCCCGGCTTGCATATAGGAGAAGAACTTAAGGAGCTTCTGAAGCTTGTCATGGTTGAAAAACTCACCATGCCGAAGGACAGAAGCTCTCTTCGTATTTATATTGTGAGTCCGAGGCTGATTCATAAAAAGAATATATACAGCATGGAAGAGGGAATCGCGAAGCAGCTGTTCCCGGGACGGCTAATCACGGTTAAAATCCAGGAAAAATACCGTCTTTCCGCACAGTATACGCCAAAGAAGCTCTATGATGTCTATAAAGACAGTATTCTTCTGGAATTCAGACAGTTTGGTATGGTGGAATATAATATCCTCAGAAAGGCCGAGACAGAGTTTCCGGAGGAGGACGTCATGGTGCTCAAGGTGGAAGATAATCTGATCTGCCGGGAGCGCTCGAAGGAAGTCGGACGCGTGCTGGAGAAGATATTTAATGAGCGTTGCGGCATAGCCGCGGAAGTGAAGTTCTGCTTTGTTGAAAAAAAGAAAGAGGAAAAGCCGGTATTGGATATGCCGGAGTATTTTGCGGGTACAGGAGCTTATGCCTCCGATGCCGGCGCGGCAGCTTCCCGGGAAAGTTCTGAAAAGCCTTCGGGAATGGCTGCAGGCAGGAAGGAAGCTTCCGCGGCAGATGAAGCGAAGCTGACTGTTAAGAACGGCGGCAAAACCGGCCCGGGCACCGGAAAAGAAGGCTTTACGAAGAAGAACTTCGGGGCGGGAACGGGCGCCGGAAAAGAAGGCGAGGGCTCCGGCGGCTTCAGGAGAGAAGGCTTTAAAGGACGTATGCCCTATAAAAAATCGGAGAATCCGGATGTGCTGTTCGGACGTGATTTTGACGGTGAGACTATTGAGATTCGCGAGATCGCCGGTGAGATCGGCGAGGTCGTGATCCGCGGTCAGATCCTGCAGGCTGAGACGAGAGAATTAAAGAGCGGAAGAAAGCTCACGATTTTCGATATTACGGATTTTACCGACAGCATCACGATCAAAATGTTCCTTCGCGAGGATCAGGAGGAGGATGCGGCGAACGCCATAAAAAAAGGCGCGTTTATCCGCTTAAAAGGAATCACGACCATCGACCGGTTCGACGGGGAACTTACGGTCGGATCGATCGTGGGAATTAAAAAGTGTGAGGATTTCACATCCAAACGGGAGGACAATGCTCCCGTGAAACGGGTGGAGCTGCACTGCCACACGAAAATGAGCGATATGGACGGCGTGTCCGAAGTGAAGGATATTATCAAGCGTGCGAAAAAGTGGGGCATGCCGGCGCTTGCCGTCACGGACCACGGCTGCGTGCAGGCATTCCCGGACGCAAATCATGCGCTCGACAAAGGAGACACGTTTAAGGTCATTTACGGCGTGGAGGGATATCTTGTGGACGATATGAAGGAAGTCGTCGACAATTCCAGAAATCAGAGCCTGGACGGCACGTATGTGGTCTTCGATATTGAGACGACCGGATTTTCCCCGCAGAAAAACAGGATCATTGAGATCGGCGCGGTCAAGGTGGTAAACGGAGAGATCACAGACCGGTTCAATGAGTTTGTCAATCCGGATGTGCCGATCCCCTTTGAGATCGAACATCTGACCGGTATCAACGACGCCATGGTTATGGATGCGCCGAAGATCGACGGGATCCTTCCGAAATTCCTTCAGTTTGCAAAGGATGCGGTACTGGTGGCTCACAATGCATCCTTTGACGTGAGTTTCATAAGCCACAATGCGAAGGAACTGGGGATTCCCTTTGATCCGACGGTCCTCGATACGGTGACGCTCGCGAGGATCCTTTTACCCAATCTGAACCGTTACAAGCTTGACACCGTGGCGAAAGCGTTAAATATCTCTCTTGAGAACCATCATCGCGCTGTGGATGACGCGGAGGCCACCGCCGGGATCTTTCTGAAATTTGCGGAGATGTTAAAGAAGCAGTATGACATGAAGACTTTGAACGATCTGAATGTGTTCAATCAGGCAGACGCCGCCGCCATCATGAAAATGCCGACGCACCATGTGATCATACTGGCAAAGAATGATCTTGGGCGTGTCAACCTCTACCGGATCGTATCGCTGTCCCACATTCAGTATTTCGCCAGACGGCCGAGGATCCCGAAAAGTCTGCTGAACAAATACCGGGAAGGTCTGATCATCGGAACGGCCTGCGAGGCGGGTGAGCTTTACCAGGCGGTGCTTCGCGGAAGCAGTGACGCGGAGCTTCAGCGGCTGGTGCGGTTTTACGATTTCCTGGAGATCCAGCCCCTCGGAAACGACATGTTTATGCTGCGGGATGAGAAGAGTACGGTAAAGACGGTAGAGGATCTCCAGAATATCAACCGGAAGATTGTAAGCCTGGGAGAGCAGTTCGGTAAGCCGGTGTGTGCCACCTGCGACGTCCATTTCCTGGATCCGGAGGACGCCATTTACCGGAAGATCCTCATGGCCGGGCAGGGGTTTAAGGACAGCGACGACCAGGCACCGCTGTATCTGCGCACCACCGACGAGATGCTGGAGGAATTTGAATACCTGGGAAGCGAGAAGGCCTACGAGGTCGTGGTTACCAACACCCGCATGATCGCAGACATGTGCGAGCCCATCGCGCCGGTGCGGCCGGACAAGTGCCCGCCAGTCATCGAAAATTCCGACGAGACGCTGAGAAACATCTGTTATAACCGCGCCCATGAGATGTACGGGGAAAATCTGCCTAAAATCGTTGTTGACAGGCTGGAGCGGGAGCTGAATTCCATTATTTCCAACGGATTTGCCGTCATGTATATCATCGCGCAGAAGCTGGTGTGGAAGTCCAACGAGGATGGATACCTGGTGGGCTCCCGTGGATCCGTAGGTTCCTCTTTCGCGGCCACCATGGCCGGCATCACGGAGGTAAATCCACTGAGCCC
>JALEWG010000044.1 GCA_022788065.1 Lachnospiraceae bacterium
ATTTGGATGAACAATCTTATTTAACTGGCTATAATCTGGATGCAGACCAGCTGGTTGGTAATGAACTGACTCTGAACCTGCCTATGAAGGTCCTGTGCAAAGAAGATTGCAAAGGGATTTGTAATAGATGTGGAGCAAATCTCAATTATGAGACTTGCAACTGCGATACCAGGTCTCTCGATCCAAGGATGGCAGTTATCCAGGATATTTTTAAACAGTTTAAGGAGGTGTAACCATGTCTATCTGTCCAAAGAACAAATCTTCTAAAGCAAGAAGAGACAGCCGTAGAGCAAACTGGAAGATGAGTGCTCCGAACTTAGTAAAGTGCAGCAAATGCGGCGCATTAATGATGCCTCACAGAGTCTGCAAGGCATGTGGCAGCTACAACAAACGTGAAATCGTTAAAGTTGAAGACTAATTTGCAAATTTCGAAGGCGGATTTTCCTGGCGGAAGATCCGTCTTTTTTCATACAACAGGAAATTGCTTTCCTATTTATTCTGTTACAATTGCTGCACTGGAGGTTCCAGGAGCGGCAGGAGAGGGATTGAGATTATGGACAATAAGAATGTGATTCGTGCCGCTCTTCTTGGCGCAGGAACCGTTGGAAGCGGCGTATATGCACTGTCCGGTATGCTCGCGGACGAAATGGTGCAGAAGACAGGCGGAAGCCTTGAAATTAAGAAGGTACTGGTTCGTGATATCAGCAAAAAGAGAGACGGAATCCCCGCGGAAGTTCTTACTGACAACTGGAAAGAGATTCTCGAGGATGAGGAGATCCAGCTGGTGATTGAGGTCATGGGCGGGATCGAACCGGCAAAAACTTACATTACTGAGGCGATCCTTGCCGGAAAGCAGGTGGTTTCCGCCAATAAGGATCTTCTGGCTGATTATGGGCAGGAGCTTCTCCGCCTTGCAGAGGATCACGGCGTGGACCTTCAGTTTGAGGCGGCTGTGGCGGGAGCCATCCCGATCATCCGGCCATTAAAACAGAGTATGTCGGCCAGCATGCTCACCGAGATCATGGGAATCGTGAACGGCACGACCAACTATATTCTCACCAAGATGACCGAGGAGGGCATGGGGTACAAGGAAGCCCTCAAAAAAGCCACAGAACTGGGATATGCGGAGGCAGATCCGACTTCTGACGTGGAAGGCTATGACGCAGGCCGGAAAATGGCGATCCTGGCATCCCTCGCCTATAATTCAGAGGTGGTATTCTCTGACGTCTACACAGAAGGCATTACAAACCTGACCGCCGAAGACGTGTACTATGCCAGCGAATTTGACTATGTGATCAAGCTGATCGGAATGGCGCGGATCGACGACGGAAAGCTTGAAGTCAAGGTTCATCCGCTTCTGATCCCGAATCATCACCCGTTAGCTTCCGTGAGAGATTCCTTTAATGCTGTATTTGTACACGGTGAAGCAAGCGATGACGCCATGTTCATGGGTCGCGGCGCCGGCAAAATGCCGACTGCCAGCGCTGTTATGGGTGATGCCATTACGGTCCTCAGAAATATCCTTCACGACAATTGCGGATGGAACGGCGGCATCGCGTATAAAAAGCTTCCGATTAAACCGATCGGTGAGACAAAGAGCCGGTTCTTCTTACGACTTCTGGTTTCTGAAAAGCCCGGTTCACTGGCCAATATCGCCAGCGTGCTCGGAAACAATGATGTGAGTATCGATCAGGTGGTATCCAAGCATACAGTCAAAGGCGCCAGCGAGCTTGTAATTATCACGGGATCTGTTCTGGAGCAGGATTTCAATAATGCCATGGCAATTCTGAAAGGAACGTCCGTAGTAAAAGAAGTATGCGGAGTAATCCGTGTTTACTGTGAATCCTAAAACTGTATTTAATTTAATTCTTGCGTTCTCCTCTCAGGAAAGCTATAATATGGAAAAAATTATGACACAGAGGAGAAACAGATTATGGAAAAAAATGTGATTTATGCGGCTCTTCTCGGAGCCGGAACCGTCGGCAGCGGAGTATATAAACTGGCAGGAATGCTGTCCTCTGAGATGGTGCAGAAGACCGGCGCCTGTCTTGTAATAAAAAAAGTGCTTGTCCGGAATCTTTATAAGGAGCGGGAAGGAATCCCGCAGGACGTCCTCACCGATAACTGGAACGAAATCCTGGAGGATCGGGAAATTCAGCTGGTGATCGAGGTCATGGGCGGTGTGGAACCCGCAAACACCTATATTACGCAGGCGATTCTTGCAGGGAAGCAAGTCGTTACAGCCAATAAGGATCTGTTGGCGGAGCACGGACAGGAACTGCTTACACTGGCAGAAAACCGCGGCGTGGATCTGCAGTTTGAGGCTGCCGTGGCCGGTGCGATCCCGATTATCCGTCCGTTAAAACAGAGCCTTTCCGCAAGTATGCTGACAGAGATCATGGGCATTGTGAACGGGACGACTAACTACATACTCACAAAAATGACCGAGGAAAATATGAGCTATGAGGAGGCGCTCAGGCAGGCTACTGATCTCGGTTATGCCGAGGCAGATCCGACAGCGGATGTCGAAGGCTACGATGCCGGAAGGAAAGTGGCAATCATGGCGTCGTTAGCCTACAACTCAGGTGTGGTCTTTTCCGATGTGTACACGGAAGGCATTACAAGGATCACGGCCGACGATGTGCGATACGCGAAAGAGTTCGGCTATGTGATCAAGCTGGTCGGCGTCGCAGCCCTTTCAGATGGCCAGATCGAGGCAAGAGTCCACCCGATGTTAATTCCTGCACAGCATCCGCTTGCGTCTGTCCGCGATTCGTTCAATGCGGTCTTTGTTCACGGCGAGGCCTGTGATGACGCCATGTTCATGGGGCGCGGCGCCGGAATGATGCCGACGGCCAGCGCCGTCATGGGTGATGTGATCATCATTATGAGAAATATCCTTCACGACAACTGCGGTTGGAACGGAGGAGTCGCATACAAGAAAATCCCCGTGAAACCGATCGAGGAGACGAAGAGCCGGTTTTTCGTGCGTCTGAAGGTTTCTGATCGTCCCGGCGCCCTGGCAAACATTGCAGGCGTACTCGGAAACAATGACGTGAGTATCGCGCAGGTTGTCCAGAAGCCCAGCAAGGACGGCATTGCGGAACTTGTCATTATCACCGGATCCGTACTGGAGCGCCATTTCAACGACGCCATGGTGATCTTAAAAGGGATGTCGGTACTTAAGGAAATATGCGGAGAGATCCGCGTTTACGGAGAATAACGAATGAGAAAGCCCCGCGATAACGGACGAATCCGTTATACTGCGGGGCTTTCTGCCTGTTAGAACAATCTATACGTAAAAGAGAATTGCATCGTATGTGGGGTATGGGAGAATCTCCTCCGGGATCAGTTCCTCAGCATCGTTTACGAGCTGGCGGATCGTCTCCATTTCGGAGAGAATCACATCATGATAGTAGTGACCTGCCTCCAGGCTGTCTGCGGTACCTTCCGCTGTCCGGATTTTCTCATTCAGAGCGTCAAGCTCATCAGAAATGCTGTCGCCCAGTGTGCTGAGCCTTGAGATCAGTTTTTCTTCTGCCTTCGTGGAAATGGTCGGCATCAGATCTTTTTTGCTGAGGCCGGTGGAGGTCAGTTCGCTGACGTAGGAGAAGATTGATGGAAGCACTTCCTTCTGAACCATCTCGGACATGGTCTTTGCTTCAATGTGGAGCGTTTTGCTATATTCCTCGAGAAGAATCTCGTAACGGGAGAACATTTCTTCGCGTGTAAATACATGATGTCCGGTGAGAAGAGTAATGTTCTTTTCGTCAAGGAAGTGCGGCAAAGCGTCCGGTGTGGACTTGTAGTTCGGAAGTCCGCGCTTTTCTGCCT
Source organism: Lachnospiraceae bacterium (assembly GCA_022788065.1). Taxonomy (GTDB): domain Bacteria; phylum Bacillota; class Clostridia; order Lachnospirales; family Lachnospiraceae; genus SUG393. Next base: position 3,835 of record JALEWG010000044.1, read on the forward strand.
CAGCAAGCCATTCGTCCGTATAGCCGTTGCCGTTGAAGATGATTCTCTCATGTTCTGTAAATACCTTCTTGAGAAGCGCGTGGATCGCTTCGTTCTTGCTATCCTCCGGAACTGTCTCAAGCTCATCGGCAAACTGCTTTAATTCCTCTGCTACCGCTGTGTTGAGGATCACGTTCGGACCGGAGAGGGAAAGGGAGGAACCCGGCATACGGAATTCAAACTTATTTCCTGTGAACGCAAACGGTGATGTACGGTTACGGTCAGTGTTGTCCTTGGTAAAGTGGGGGATTACCTTCGGACCGATGCTCATTTCAACCTTGCCTTTGCTTGTGAAGAAGGTATCGGACTTGATGGAGTCTACAACAGCGGCAAGCTCATCTCCGAGGAACATGGAAACTACGGCAGGCGGAGCCTCGTTGGCGCCGAGACGATGGTCATTTCCCGCAGTCGCAACGGAGATTCTGAGAAGATCCGCATACTCGTCAACTGCTTTTACCACGGCTGCCAGGAACAGAAGGAACTGTGTATTTTCAGCCGGTGTCTTACCCGGATCCAGAAGGTTGATTCCTGTATCCGTAGAGAGTGCCCAGTTGTTATGTTTGCCGCTTCCGTTGATGCCTTCAAACGGCTTTTCATGGAGCAGACATGTAAGACCGTGACGATCCGCAACCTTTTTCATCAGCTCCATAACAAGCTGGTTGTGGTCAACCGCTACGTTTACGGTCTCGAAGACCGGCGCCAGCTCATGCTGACACGGCGCAACCTCATTATGTTCGGTCTTTGCGGGGATTCCAAGTTTCCAGAGTTCCTCATTGAGTTCCTCCATGAAAGCTTCTACGCGCGGACGGATCGAACCGAAGTAATGATCTTCCATTTCCTGTCCCTTCGGCGCCGGTGCTCCGAATAAGGTGCGGCGGCAGAAGATCAGATCTTTTCTTGCGCTGTATGCTTCTTTCTCTACAAGGAAATATTCCTGTTCAGCGCCTACGGTCGTAAGTACGCGCTTCACATCGGTGTTGCCGAGAATGTGCAGTAAACGGGTGGCTTCTTTGCTGACGGCTTCCATAGAACGAAGCAGAGGTGTTTTCTTGTCGAGCGCCTCGCCGCTGTAAGAGCAGAAGGCAGTCGGAATGCAGAGAGTATGACCTTTAATAAAGGCGAACGAGGTAGGATCCCATGCGGTGTATCCGCGGGCTTCAAAAGTGGCTCTTAAACCGCCGGAGGGGAAACTGGACGCATCCGGTTCGCCCTTAACCAGCTCTTTTCCGGAGAATTCCATAATCGCTTCGCCGGTACCGGTGGGGGAAAGGAAGCTGTCATGTTTTTCAGCGGTGATGCCTGTCATCGGCTGGAACCAGTGGGTGAAGTGGGTTGCGCCATGTTCGATGGCCCATTCCTTCATGGCAACGGCAACGGCATTGGCAACGTCAAGCTCAAGATGGGTGCCTGCGTCGATGGTTTTCTTGAGGGCCTTGTACACGTCCCTCGGCAGCCGTGACTTCATTTCTTTGTCGTTGAAAACGAGACTTCCATACAGTTCTGGGATGTTCTTGCTCATAGATTGTTCTCCTTTCTGACGGGAGTATGTCCCGGAATAGAAGAAGGGCACTTCAGCCGAAACTGAAGCGCCCTTGCTCTTAATGAGGCATAGTATACACGATTTCGAGATTTTGTCAACCGTTTTTTCGAATGTTTTCAAGAAAAAAAGTTAAATAAATTCAAAAAAAGTGCTTTACAAATTAGAAAAAAAGGAATATATTAGTTCCATATTTTTTTCAGTCTGCTCTCAGTCTGCGCTGAGATAAGGAAATTCTGAAAAGAAATTAAAATTGGATGATTTCTTTTAAGACAAAGGTGTCAAATCCTTAAGGATTCTGTCGCCTTTTTTCTGTTTTTGGGGCAGATATTAAAACCGCAGGAGGTAAAGTATGGTAAAATACGTATTTGTGACAGGCGGCGTTGTTTCCGGCCTGGGCAAGGGAATTACAGCTGCATCATTGGGAAGGCTTTTAAAGGCCAGAGGTTATCAGGTGACGATGCAGAAGTTTGATCCTTATATCAATATCGACCCGGGAACAATGAACCCGATCCAGCACGGCGAAGTGTTCGTAACCGATGACGGTACGGAGACTGATCTGGATCTCGGTCACTATGAACGTTTTATTGATGAAAGTCTTGATAAAAATTCCAATGTGACAACAGGTAAGATCTACTGGACTGTTCTCCAGAAAGAGCGTCACGGAGATTTCGGTGGAGGTACTGTACAGGTGATCCCTCATATTACAAACGAGATCAAGGGAAGATTTTACAGAGCCAAATCGCCTGAAGAGAATCGGATCGCGATTATTGAGGTCGGCGGAACCGTAGGCGACATTGAGAGCCAGCCGTTTTTAGAGGCGATTCGTCAGTTCCGCCAGGAAGTCGGCTTTGGCAATTCCGTCCTGATCCATGTAACACTGGTTCCCTATCTGAAAGCGTCCGGAGAGCTTAAGACAAAACCGACTCAGCAGAGCGTAAAGGCACTTCAGGGAATGGGAATCTCTCCTGATATCATTGTCTGCAGGACCGAGGTTCCGTTAGAGGATGATATTAAAGGAAAGATTGCACTGTTCTGCAACGTGCCCGAGGATCATGTGCTCCAGAACCTGGATGTGGAATATCTGTACGAAGCACCGCTTGCGATGGAGCGTGAGCGCCTTGCCCATGTAGTATGCAGCTGTCTGAATATCCCGTGCGGCGAGCCGAGACTGGGCGACTGGAAACAGATGGTGGATGCGTTGAAAAATCCGCAGAGCGAAGTGACGATCGCGCTGGTCGGAAAATATATCCAGCTTCACGACGCTTACTTAAGTATCATGGAGGCATTAAAGCATGGCGGAATTGCAAACCGCACCAAGGTACAGATCCGCTGGATCGATTCGGAGACACTCAGGGAAGAGAATCTGGAAGAAAACTTTGCAGGCGTTGACGGCATTCTTATTCCGGGAGGATTCGGTTGCCGCGGCACTGAGGGAATGATACTGGCTGCCGGTTACGCAAGAGTCAATAAGATTCCTTTCCTTGGCATCTGCCTCGGCATGCAGATGGCAATCGTGGAATTCGCAAGAAATGTGGTCGGTTATACGGATGCGAACAGCTCCGAGCTGAATCCTGATACCACGCATCCGGTCGTAGACCTGATGCCGGAACAGAACGGCGTCGAGAATCTGGGCGGCACCTTACGTCTCGGTTCCTATCCTTGTATTCTGGATAAAACAACGAAAGCATACGCATTATATGGTACAGATCGTATTGATGAGCGTCACCGTCACAGATTTGAAGTCAATAACGCATACCGGGAGGATCTGACCTCCAATGGTATGATTCTTTCCGGACAGTCTCCGGACGGCAGGATCGTGGAAATGATCGAACTGGCGGATCACCCGTTCTATATCGGAACACAGGCGCATCCGGAATTCAAGTCCAGACCGAACCACGCGCATCCGCTGTTTGCCGGATTCGTTGAGAGCGC
>JALEWG010000069.1 GCA_022788065.1 Lachnospiraceae bacterium
ACATTATGTGCGGCCGCACTGATGATAAAAATGGTAAAGGAGGAGTAAGGGAATATGGGACAGATTTTAGGTATGGTTGCGAAATTTATCGCTTTAGTAGCGGAAACTGGTGCCGGATTCTTATCGATGGGAATTGGTTACCAGCCGGAAATCCCGGAAGAACTGAAACAGTAAACTCATAGGATTCTATGAATTGATTGATACGGCGGGAAATGAGAGATCTCCAGGCTTGTGCGGTAAGTGGCTGCACGGCCTGGAGATTTTTTTCCCTGTTGTAAGCCGTAGATTTTTGCCCCAATATTCAAAGAATTACGGTTTATCAAATTATTATGCTGTATCAAGCAGTAAATATATGGCGAAAAGCGTTCATTACCCGAAAGCAAGTGTCAAAAAATACTGCTTTATCAGGGGATTTTGCATTGTAAGCAGTAAAGGAACTTTTCGCCTGATTTGAAACTGAATTGTTGAATCTTACATTTCCCCGTGAACCTCCGGCGGAGCGTCCGGAACAAAGAAGGAGGCTGCGCATGCGACGACGGAGATGGCAACCAGAATCCACATGACAGTCGGAAGGCCGCTCATGTCGGCAATCTTACCGAGTAACGGAGAAACGATACCGCCAAAGCTGTAGGCCAGTCCCATGGTGATGCCGGAAGCCAGCCCGAGGTGATTCGGCACAAACTTCTGGCCCAGCGCCACAGACGGGCTGAAGGCAAAGTTCAGAAACATGGATGCCGGTATCAGCATAATGGTGGATAACACGACCGAACGAGATATTGTAATAACAGCAAGGCACGGGATCAGAAGCGTCAGTCCGGCTTTGATCGTTTTATTGAAGCCGTACCGGTCAGCCAGATTTCCGCCGATCAGTGTGGCGATGGCTCCGGACAGGGAAAGAATCGTCGTGACAGAACCGGAACGTGCCTCGGACTGCATCAGAACGTTCATCCAGTACATGGGAATGAAGGTCGACATGCCGACGGTGAGGACGGAACGAAGGAATACAACGCCTGTCAGCTTGTAGAAGGATTTCCAGTCATCTTTCTGTCCTGCGGCGATGGCAGCCTTTGTGGCTTTATTGCCCTCTGCGGCAAATTCTGCCAGGTTGCCATGCTGTGTCACCATGAAAGCAGCCATGGCGAAAGCCGGAATCGCGAGGATTGCAGTGCCGTGGAGTCCGCCCATAATCGTCATACCGAAAACGACCAGCATGGGGCCGATGGCGCCTCCCATGTTGCCACCCACGGAGAAGAGGCTGATACCTTTGCCTTTTTTCTCACCGGCCACATAGTTGGCCATCCGGCCTCCATCCGGATGAAAGAGAGCGGAGCCGATTCCTGTGAACGCGACAGCGATGAACATGGCCCAGTAGTTATCCAGAAAGCCCAGCATGGAAATTCCGCATCCGGCCATGAAGATTCCCAGTGACATGAGCCATGGGCGGGAAGTTTTGTCGGCCATACTGCCGAACAGCGGCTGGACTGCCGAACCGATACTGCTTAATGCGAACGTCAGGCCTGCGGCAGCGGCGTAGGAGATCCCTTTCTGGGAAATCAGAAAAGGAAGAATTGCGGGGAGCGCGCCGCCGCCCAGGTCGGCACACAGGTGGCCAAACATCATCACATAGCTGTAGGCTGATTTCTTTAGTTTCATTTTGAAGGTGCCTCCTTACACGATTCTCTTAAGATACCTGTATTGTAGCACAGTCTGATAGCCGGGGCAATGGGAACGGGAAAGAGATTCTTACATGAAGTTTTCATTGATGAGTCTCGGTCATTTTTTTCCTTGAAATATCCGGCGTTTTCTCATACAATAGAGATGATAACAGAAGATTGGAAGTGGAAAACTGGTGGATTTTAAGGATTATACAGTAGAAAAATTTGCGGAACTGACTGCATCTGACGCGCCGGCGCCGGGCGGCGGAAGCGTGGCGGCGCTTACCGGAGCGCTCGGAGCAGCGTTGGCTGAGATGGTGGCCAACCTTACTGTCGGAAAAGAAAAGTATGCGGAGGTTGACGAAGAAATGCAGCGCCTTTCGGAGGAGGGGGCGGCAATCCGGCGGGATCTGATCAATGCGATACGGAAAGACAGCGCATCGTTTACGGCGTATATGACGGCTCTGCGTATGCCGAAGAACACGGAGGAAGAAAAGGCTCTGAGGCGGGAGGCCATGCAGAGCGGCTTGAAGGAAGCCGCTGAGGTTCCTCTGGAGATCGCGGAGTGTGCGGAAAAAATATTCCCGATCGCGGAACTGGCGGTAAAGCACGGCAATAAAAACGCGGTGACAGACGGGCTGATTTCCGCCATGATAGCCAGAACGGCGGTTCTTGCCGCACTGCTCAATGTAAAGATCAATCTGGATTCTATCCGGGACGAGGCATTTGTTACTGAGATGACCGGGCGGGTGAAGGCTCTGGAAGAGAACGCCATCGCGAAGGAAAAGGAAATCCTCGCGGCCTGCAAAGTGTCAGAATCCATGGCGGGACGGTCAAATCTGCAATAGTCATAAAAAACACGAATTGTTTTGAAAAAAAGTATGGAATATGCACAAAAAACATTGACATAAGACCGGTGAAAAGATATTATTTAAAATAGGAAAAAACTTTCGGAAAATATTTTACCAGATGGGGGCGGATATCTATGAAAATTTTGAATCTGGGTTCCCTGAACGTGGACAGAACGTATTCGGTGGAGCGCTTCGTGCAGCCGAAGGAGACGATTCAGGCGTTGAAGTACGAGGAATTTTGCGGCGGAAAGGGTCTGAACCAGTCAGTGGCACTGGCTCGTGCGGGAGCCGAGGTTTATCATGCGGGAGCCATCGGCGCAGATGGAAAACTTCTGGCGGACATGCTGGAATCCTCCGGAGTCCATACGGAATACCTGCAGACCATTGACGGCGCGAGCGGACATGCTGTGATTCAGGTGGACCGGTCCGGTCAGAACAATATTATTATCTGCGGCGGAGCCAACCGGAAGATTGAAAAGAGCTACATCTCGGAAGTGATCGCCCATTTTGACGCCGGTGATATGCTGCTTCTCCAGAATGAGATATCCAATATTGCATTTGCAATGGAGGAGGCAAAAAAACGGGGCCTTCAGGTGGCGTTTAACCCCTCGCCCATCGACGAAGGAGTCTGGGAATGCGACCTGAATCTGGTGGATCTCTTCGTACTCAACGAAGTGGAGGGGCGAATCCTTGCCGGAATCCGGTCGGAGGAGCCGGAGGAGATCATGACAGCCCTCAAAGAGAAATTTCCGGACGCCTCTTTTGTACTGACGCTGGGAGACAGGGGCGCGTATTACTTTAACCGGGAGACAAAAGCGTTCCACGATATCTATGCGGTGAAAGCGGTGGATACGACGGCAGCCGGCGATACATTCTGCGGATATTTTCTGGCAGGCCTCGCGGAGGGAATGAATATGGAAGAGAATCTCGCCCGCGCCAGTGCGGCAAGCGCTCTCGGTGTGACAAGAAAAGGGGCGGCACCCAGTATTCCCGTCAGAAAAGAGACAGAAGAATTTATGAAGCAGAGGAATCAATAAAATTTTGAAGCAATCATGATACGGCAGGTACGATCATGGTGGAGAGGAGATGACAGCAATGGGACGTAGACCATTTATTATAGACTGTGATACCGGTACAGACGACGCAATCGCTCTTGTGGCTGCATTTGGCTGCGAGGAGATCGAGGTTCGCGCCATCACTTCCGTAAACGGAAATGTGTCGGAACCGTACACGTCAAGAAACAACAGGAATCTGGCGGCACATCTGGGACTGAATGTGGAGGTTGCCCACGGTGCCAGACATCCGATCGGACCGAAGAGATATGACTACAGTCTGACTCACGGTCAGACTGGCCTCGGAGATGTGATTCTCCGTGATGCAGAGGAATATGCGTATTCCAAAGATATGGCGCCTGAAGTGATCCGGCGGATCGCGGCGGAGGAGAACGGAAATCTGGAGCTCCTTGTGGTCGGTCCGATGACCAATATCGCGATCGCACTCTGCCTGTATCCTGAACTGAAAGAGCAGATCCGGCATATCTGGTTCATGGGAGGAGCGATTCGCGGAGGAAACTCGTCCACGAGCGCCGAGTTCAATATCTGGGTGGATCCCAACGCGGCACAGCTCGTGATCTCTTCCGGAATCCCTATGACGATGGTGGGACTCGATGTAACGGAAAAAGCGGTATTAAACCGGGAGGATGAGCAGGAGATCCGTTCTTATGGCCATAACGGCGCGCTCCTTTCGGCAGACCTTCTGAATTACATGTTTGTGCGTCACGGCGGCGGCGGCGAGGATGCCCTGATGCATGACGCGCTTGCCCTGGCAGCGGCTGTATGTCCGGAGTGCATGGAATATCATGATTATTTCGTGGATGTGGTCTGTGACAGTATCTATACGGCGGGCCATACTGTAGTAGATGTGAGAAACCGCTTCGGGAAAGAGCCCAATGTACAGGTGGCTGTGGAACTGAAACCGGAAGTATTCAAGACATGGCTGAAGAGCAGCATTAAAAACTGCAAGAGCATATGATGGAACAGGCAAGGAAGAGGGAATTGGTTGTCACCTCCCCTCAGTTTTACAAGAATATAATCATTCTGTCCATCCCGATCATTTTGCAGCAGCTTTTGCGGGTCAGTGTCGATACGCTGGACAGCATTATGCTGGGGCGGATCGACCAGATCCAGATGAGCGCGGTATCCCAGGCGCAGCAGATCTTCTTTATCTTTTATACGATCTGCAACGGTCTGGCGGCGGGCTGTTCCGTACTGGTGGCTCAGTACTGGGGAAAACGGGATCTGGAGCCGATCCGGACACTGCTTGCAGTGGGAATTCAGAGTTCTCTGATCTTTGGCCTGCTGTTTTCGGGCGCGGTCATGACATGGCCGGACAGAATTCTGAGAATTTACAGCAGTGATCCGGAACTGATCCGAATCGGAGCTTCCTATCTGAGAGTGGCGGCGATGATGTATCCGCTCTGCGCTATGAGCACGCTGATGTTCGCGTGGTGCAGAGGAATCGAGGAGATGAGCGTATCATTCACGACGAACCTGATCTCCTATCCGTTAAATGTATTTCTGGATTATTGTCTGATCTTCGGACATTTCAGAATGCCTGAACTGGGGATCCAGGGCGCGGCGGTCGGTGCGGTCATCGCGAGAATGGTCGAATTTCTGATCCTCAGCCGGTTTGTGTTCCGGCGGGAGAAGAAAGTGGGAATGAGGCCTGCAGACCTTTTAAGACGGAATAAAAAGCTGACACTGGATTTCTGGAAAGTAAGCCTTCCGATCCTGGCCCATGAGATCGTGTGGTCCACAGGAACCACGGCGGCCAGCTCCATTACCGGCCAGATGGGAACACAGATCGTTTCAGGCTACAACGTGGCAAACGTATTTTATCAATTAAATGCCTGCGTATCCAACGGTCTTCTCCATGCGTGCTCTGTCGTCATGGGAAAGACGATCGGTTCCGGAAAGGACAAGGCCCGGATCCAGAGAGAGGCTTACAGTATGGTCCTCATCGGAGCAGTGGGCGGCAGCATGTTGGGGCTGATCACGCTCGTGTTTGGCGGTTACTTCGTAAACTTTTATCTGCTGAGCACGGAAGCAGCGGAATACGCGAGAAACTTCATGTTCGTTTTTGCAGCGATCTGGCCGTTCTCCGGAGTGGAGATGACAGGCATGGTTGGTGTGCTCCGTGCAGGCGGCGACGGGAAAATGGGATTTATCTGCGACATCTTTTCCATGTGGATGTTAACGATCCCGGCGGCTGCGGTATGCGCGTTCTTCCTCGGAGGATCGCCGTATCTGGTCGTATCAATCATTAAAGTCAATATCGCGATCGAGGCGTCAGTTGGCGTCTGGAGGATCCATACAGGAAAATGGATGCGAAATCTGACCTTGTAGCGTTATGCGCGAAAGCGGGCTCCCGGAGAGGAGTCGGTTTCATTTATAAAAACTATTAAGGAGGAGGAGAAAAATGAAACTGAGAAAGATTTTAGGTGTAGTTCTGGCAGCAACCATGGCAGCATCCTTAACAGCATGCGGCGGTTCCGGTTCCACATCCACAACAGCAGCTGCAACAACAGCGGCAGCAAAGACAGAGGCAGCCAAAGAGACACAGAAGGAAACGGAAAAGGCAGCAGAGGCTACCGACAGCAAGATCGATAAGAGAATCGCTTATGTAGTCGGAAACCTGGGCGACAAGTCCTTCAACGACTCCGGTGAGACAGGTATGGTACGCCTGAGAGAAGCAGGCTGGGACTGCAAGACCATCGAAGTTGGTGATCCGTCCAAGGCTGACAAATGGGAAGACATGATCCTCGATGTTATGGACGAAGGTTATCACTATGTGGTTGCATCTTCCACATACACAGACATCATCCTGAAACTGGCTGCTGAGTATCCGGAAAACGAATTCGTTGTATTCGACGATTTCAAGGATGAGGCAGATATCCCGGATAACGTAGCGTTCATCTTCTATGCACAGAACGAAGGTTCCTACATGGTAGGCCAGATGGCTGCCGGTATGACAAAGAGCGGTGTTGTAGCAGTTAACGTTGGTATGGACAACCCGGTTATCGCAGACTTCGTAACCGGATTCGTAAGCGGCGTTAAGGACTATGATCCGAACGTTAAGGTTATCAAGGCGGCAGTTGGTTCCTGGACAGATCCGGCAAAGATGAAAGAGCTTTGCTTAAGCCAGGCAAGAGATAAGAAAGCAGACGTATTCTATCAGGTAGCCGGCGGTTCCGGTACCGGTCTTTTCGAGGCTTGTAAGGAACTCGGAACATGGGCAATCGGCGTTGATTCCGACCAGTATCAGTACTACAAAGATTCTGAGAACCCGGAGCTTGCTGATGTAATTCTTACTTCCATGCTGAAGAACGTAGGCGACTCCTTCGTATCATTCTTTGAGTCTGTTGAGGCAGGCGAGGATGTATGGGGCAAGTTAAATACTCTTGGCTTAAAGGAGCAGTCCGTTGGTTATGTTGACAACGCATTCTTCCAGGAGCATGTTCCGCAGGAGATCAGAGACAAAATGGCTGAATCTCAGAAGAAGATTCTCGCAGGTGAGATCACTGTAAAATCTTACTACGATTTTGCAAGCGAGGCTGAGTACGAAGAGCTTCTGAATTCCGTAGCACCGTAATTAAAACGGATTGATTTTGTATCAGCAGGATTACTTCGTTAATCCTGCTGATATCGTATAGGAGGAGAAGGTATGGCCAAGGAAATATTGAGAATGGAAGACATTACCAAGAT
>JALEWG010000082.1 GCA_022788065.1 Lachnospiraceae bacterium
ATAGTTGAAAACAGACTGATTATAGTATAGAATAAGGTAGAATCAGCCATAAGCGTGAATTGAGAGAAATAGCTTTTAAGGAGGAATATCATTTATGGTATCAGCAGGTGATTTTAGAAATGGCGTAACACTGGAGATCGAGGGCCAGGTAGTACAGATCGTAGAGTTCCAGCATGTAAAACCGGGTAAAGGTGCTGCTTTCGTTAGAACAAAATTAAGAAACGTGATCAACGGCGGTGTTGTTGAGAGAACCTTCCGTCCGACTGAGAAGTTCCCGGCAGCAAGAATCGACCGTGTGGACATGCAGTATTTATATGCAGACGGTGATTTATACAACTTTATGGATAACAATACTTACGAGCAGGTTGCTCTCGCAGGCGATGTTGTCGGCGACGCATTAAAGTTCGTAAAAGAGAACGAAGTCGTTAAGGTATGTTCCTACAACGGAAAAGTATTCTCCGTAGAGGCTCCGTTATTCGTTGAGCTGGAGATTACAGATACAGAGCCGGGCTTCAAGGGCGATACCGCTACAGGCGCAACAAAGCCGGCAATCGTTGAGACAGGCGCACAGATCAATGTTCCGTTATTTGTAAACCAGGGCGACAAAGTAAAAATCGATACACGTACGGGAGAATACCTTGGAAGAGCTTAATCTTGTGGGTATTTAATGGTGCAGATTGACAATCGGAGTTCCATGAATTGTTTCATGGAGCTCTTTTTGTTTTGAGAAAAAGCGGTACTTTATATGCTTTCCGCCAATCGGAAAGTGAAAAAAATAAAGGAGGAAAAAAGGATGAAAAAGAATGTTTCTGCTGTTCTGATCGCGATGGCGGCTGCTATGGTTTTCGCATCGCCGGCATACGCGCTGGATCATGAGATCGTGATTCTTCACACAAACGATACCCACTGCGGAATCGAGGAGAACATCGGCTTCAGCGGTCTTTCCTGGTACAAGAAGGAAGTACAGAAGGAAACGCCGTATGTGGCACTGGTTGACGCAGGCGACGCGATTCAGGGAGCCCCGGTCGGAACGCTGTCGGAAGGCGAATATCTGATCCAGATCATGAATCAGGCCGGATACGACTTTGCAATTCCGGGAAACCATGAGTTTGACTATGGGATGGACCGTTTCTTAAGCCTGTACGGACAGTTGGACTGCGGTTATTATTCCTGCAACTTTGTAAATCTGCCGTCCGGAAAGAATGTATTTAAGGCCTATAAGATGGTGCAGTACGATGATGTGAAGGTGGCATACATCGGCGTCAGCACACCGGAGAGCATCACGAAATCAACTCCGAAGTATTTCCAGGATGAAAAAGGAAACTATATTTACGGATTCTGTGAGGACAACACAGGAGAGGCCCTCTATAACCGCGTTCAGACGACGATCGATAAAGTGAAGGCAGAGGGAGCCGATTATGTCGTTCTCGTGGGCCATCTCGGAAAAGACGGCGTAACCGAGCGCTGGAGTTCGGAGGCACTGATCGAAAACACAAGCGGCGCCGACGTCCTTATTGACGGTCATTCCCATGAAGCCTATACAGAGACAATTTCCGATAAAGACGGAAATCCGGTTCTTCTTGCACAGACAGGTACCAAATTCAAAAATATCGGAAAAATTACGATCACTCCGGAAGGACAGATCGAAGCGGAACTGATTTCCAATGTGGCAGCAGCGGATGCCGATATGGATGCAAAAATTGCAGGAATCAAGGCACAGTATGAAGAATCCTTAAAGACCGTTCTCGGACATACGGATGTGGATCTGACTGATAAGAATCCGGCGACCGGCGAGCGCGCGGTAAGAAACTCTGAGACGAACCTCGGCGATCTCTGTGCAGACGCGTACCGGACTCTGACGGGTGCAGATATCGGTATCATGAACGGCGGCGGAATCCGCGCAGGTATCAAGACCGGCGATATCACATATGAAGACGCGCTGACCGTATATCCGTACGGAAATATGGTCTGCATGGTACGTGTTTCCGGGCAGCAGATCAAGGATGCACTGGAGCTTGGCGCAAGCCTGTATCCGAAGGAGAGCGGCGGATTTATCCATCCATCCGGTATGACTTACACCATCGACAGCTCGGTTCCGTCCAGCGTACAGGTTGACGAGAAGAGAAACTTTGTCGGCGTTGCCGGTGAATACCGCGTGAAGGATATTATGGTAGGCGGTGAACCTCTCGACACAGAAAAAATGTACACAGTTGCCTCCCACAACTACTGGCTGAAATCCGGCGGTGACGGAATGAGCATGCTGGCAAAAGGGGAACTCCTGTTAGACGAGGTTATGGTGGATGTGGATACCATCACGACCTATGTAAATGAGTACCTCGGCGGCACCGTGGGCGCAGAGTATGCGAACCCGAAGGGCCAGGGACGTATCACGATCAAATAGGAAATCGGATATGGCTTCCGCGGACAGAGGAAATCTTTACAGTATTTTAATACCGGAATTCACCTGCTAATGCACATTTTATATGGTTCATGAGATGATAAAGAAAGAAGAACCGTAAGAATGGCGTGGGAGGTGACAGTATGAAGATGCTGTTATTAATAGGGGCAGTGGTGATCATGATTATCATTGGCTATTATGGAATAAAGAAAGTGGACCGCTTTCTGACGGAAGCCAGAAAAGAGGCAGGACAGACACACCGGGTCGAAGATTAAGACCCGGTGTTTTTTTGTCATGGCAAGGAAAATGTAATGGGATTGTAAGAGGTTTCCGATTGAACGGAACCGTTGTTCATGTTATAATCCAGAGGCCTCATACATATGGAGGCGGAAAAAAATCAGATAAGGAGCGAATATGAAAAAAATCATTACTTTATTGCTGGCGATGACAATGCTTCTTTCTCTTACGGCATGTAAGGCGAAAGAACCGGAGAAGAAGCAACCGGAAACAATGGGAGAGGCACTTCTTATGG
>JALEWG010000090.1 GCA_022788065.1 Lachnospiraceae bacterium
TTTTACTCCACTCCGTTGTATCTGCGGATGAGGCTCTGGATCTTCTCGGTCGGAGACAGCGCGTTGCCGATGGAAACGTCATGGTTTAAGGAGTTGATGATGGCTGCAATGTACTTGCTCATGTCAGCCTCCACATACCACTCACGGTTAAAGAGCTCAGCCGGGCGGTAGTTTAAATTGGTGGTGACAACAGAGTCGATGTAGCCTTTCTCGTAGAAGTCATCGAATTTGTCAAAACCGCTGGTGAACAGGCCGAAGGTACAGCAGACAACGACTTTGGCTGCTTTTCTTTCTTTCAGCGCCTTTGCGGTGTCGAGCATACTCTCGCCGGAAGAGATCATGTCATCGATGATGATCACGGTCTTTCCTTCCACGGAGCTTCCCAGGAACTCGTGGGCTACGATCGGATTGCGTCCGTTGATGACTTTGGAGTAGTCACGTCTCTTGTAGAACATACCCATATCGACGCCCAGGTTGTTGGCCAGGTAAACGGCGCGGTTCATGGCGCCCTCATCCGGGCTGATGACCATCAGATGATCTTTATCAATTTTTAAGGTCTTATCATGTTTAAACAGAGCTTTTACGAACTGGTAGGTCGGCATAAAGTTGTCAAATCCGGATAACGGGATCGCGTTCTGGACCCGCGGATCGTGAGCGTCAAATGTGATGATATTGGAAACGCCCATCTGCACCAGCTCTTCCAGCGCCATTGCACAGTCGAGGGATTCACGGTTGGTTCTCTTGTGCTGACGGCTCTCATACAGGAACGGCATGATGACGTTGATTCTGTGAGCTGTGGAAGCACAGGCGCCAATGATTCGCTTCAGATCCTGATAGTGATCATCCGGGGACATATGGTTTACGTAACCGGCCATCTTATAAGTGAGAGAATGGTTCGTTACGTCCGCCATAACAAAGATATCAGTGCCGCGAACAGATTCTTTTACGACTCCCTTGGCCTCACCGCTGCCAAAACGCGGGCAGGCGCAGTCAAGAAGATAAGAATCCACATCATAGCCTCTGTACTGCAGGTCCTGATGTCTGCGTGTTAACTCTTCCGCGTCGTTCTGACGGAAATTAACGATGTGGTCATTGACCTTTTTTGCAAGGTCGGTGCAGCTTTCCAGCGCGGCGATTTTTAGCGGCGCTACCGGAAGCCGGTCATTAAAAACGTACTGGTTCGACATGTCAAAGATTCCTCCGATTCCTTTGATTTCATATGATTCCATAATGTATATAACATTTTTCAACGTTTTTCGTCAATAGTATTTCCTGCATTATCGAAAAAAGAACATCTCTGAACATCATTTCTTTACAAATCGTCCGAAGATTGGTATGATGAATAGACAGAGGAGTGAAAACAGAATGAGACTCTGACTGACAGGAGAAAACAAATTGAAAAAATATAACGGCCATAAAATTACGGCGGTAGCTCCGGGATCCATCGGTGAGGAACTGGAGCTGGAGCCGGGAGATATTCTTCTCACCATCGACGGGGAAGAGATTGAAGATATATTCGACTACGACTACATGACGGACAGTGAGTCTTTCGTCATGGTCGTGAGGAAACAGAACGGCGAAGAGTGGGAGCTTGAGATCGAGAGCGGCGGTGAGGATCTGGGGCTCACGTTTGAAAACGGTCTTATGAGCGAGTATCGGTCCTGCAGGAACAAATGTATTTTCTGCTTTATTGACCAGATGCCCCCGGGGATGCGCGATACACTTTATTTTAAGGATGACGACTCCAGACTGTCGTTTCTTCAGGGAAATTATATTACGCTCACAAACATGAGCGACCAGGATATCGACCGGATCATTCGGTTCCATCTGTCGCCGATCAATATTTCCGTGCAGACCATGAATCCGGAACTGCGCTGTACGATGTTAAACAACCGTTTTGCCGGAGATGCGTTAAAAAAGATCGACCGGCTTTATGAGGCGGGCACGGAGATGAACGGTCAGATCGTACTCTGCAAGGGGATCAATGACGGAAAGGAGTTGGAATACTCCATCGAAAAGCTGGCTGCCTACGCGCCTCATATGCAGAGCGTTTCGGTGGTTCCGGTGGGACTCTCGAAATTCCGCGACGGCCTGTACCCCCTGGAGCCTTTTACGAAAGAGGATGCGTGTCAGGTGATCGACCTGATCGAATCGTGGCAGAAAAAGATGTATGAACAGCACCGGATCCATTTTATCCATGCCAGCGATGAATGGTATATTCTGGCGGAGCGGGAGCTTCCCGAGGAGGAGCGCTACGACGGATATATCCAGCTTGAAAACGGCGTGGGAATGCTGAGACTTCTCTACGAGGAAGTAACAGATGCGCTGGAGGGACAGACTGACGACGGAGAGAAAGAAGAGCTTTCCATTGCGACGGGATATCTTCCGTATCCTTATTTAAAGCGTCTGACAGAGAAAATTTCCTCGGTATATCCGGGACGGAACATTCACCTTTATCCGATCCGGAATGACTTTTTCGGGGAGATGATCACGGTCGCGGGACTTGTTACGGGACAGGATCTGATCGCCCAGCTGAAGGGGAAAAATCTGGGAGACCGACTGCTCCTTCCGGCCTGTATGTTCAAGAGCGGAGAGGAAGTTTTTCTGGATGATGTGACAAAATCCGGGGCAGAAGCCGCTTTACAGATTCCGATAAATATAGTAAAATCAAGCGGATATGATCTGGTCCGTGCCATTCTGGATCCGGAGGAGGCTGCCATGCAGACGGCGGAACACGGAGCCTATGAGCTGACCATGAAGGAAACGATGTTATCAGAGGACGGAGAAGTCCTGTGACAGATAGTGAGGAGAAAATATGAGCAAACCAGTAGTAGCGATTGTGGGACGGCCGAACGTGGGAAAGTCCACACTGTTCAATGTTCTGGCGGGCAGTGCCATTTCCATTGTAAAGGACACTCCGGGTGTTACAAGAGACCGCATCTATGCGGACTGCACCTGGTTAAATCACGCTTTTACTTTAATTGATACCGGCGGTATTGAGCCGGATTCCAGCGACATCATTCTGTCTCAGATGCGGGAACAGGCGCAGATCGCCATCGATACCGCCGATGTGATCATCTTTATCGTCGATGTGAGACAGGGACTTGTGGATGCGGATTCCAAGGTGGCGGACATGCTGAGAAAGTCCAGAAAACCGGTGGTTCTTGCAGTCAACAAAGTGGACAGCATTGCCAAATTCGGAAACGATGTGTACGAGTTTTATAACCTGGGAATCGGGGATCCCATCGCGGTTTCTGCTGCTTCCCGTCTGGGCCTGGGCGAGCTTCTTGACGCGGTGACGGCACACTTTACGCAGGAGCAGTACGGCGAGGAGGAGGATGACAGACCGAGGATCGCTATCGTCGGAAAGCCGAATGTGGGCAAGTCTTCGATCATCAATAAGCTTCTGGGAGAAAACCGGGTGATCGTGTCCGACATTGCCGGTACGACGAGAGACGCGGTCGATACGGAGATCGTCCACGACGGCACCGAGTATGTGTTTATCGATACGGCAGGTCTCAGAAGAAAGAGCAAGGTAAAAGAAGATATCGAGCGTTACAGCATTATCCGGACGGTTACGGCCGTGGAGCGGGCCGATGTGGTGTTAATGGTCATCGACGCGTCCGAGGGAGTGACGGAGCAGGACGCGAAGATCGCCGGAATCGCTCATGACCGCGGCAAGGGAATTATTGTCGTTGTCAACAAGTGGGACGCCATCGAAAAGAATGACAAGACGATCTACGAATATACAAGCAAATTAAAACAGACGCTCTCCTTTATGCCCTATGCGGAATATGTGTTCGTATCGGCTCTTACGGGCCAGAGGATGGGAAAGCTCTTTGAGCTGATCGACATGGTGCGCGAAAACCAGACGCTTCGCGTGGCGACCGGTGTGCTGAACGAGATCATCACAGAGGCCGTGGCGCTCCAGCAGCCGCCGTCCGACAAGGGAAAGCGCCTGAAGATTTTCTACACCACACAGGTTTCCGTAAAACCGCCGACCTTTGTCGTGTTCGTCAACGACAAGGAGTTAATGCATTTTTCATACACCAGATATCTGGAGAACAAGATCAGAGAGGCCTTCGGATTCCGCGGAACTTCCCTGAAATTCATTATCCGGGAACGGAAGGAGAAAGAATAGGAAATGTCCAGAATTTTATGTCTTGCGGTAGGTTATGTATTCGGACTGTTTCAGACGGGATACCTGTACGGGAAAATGAAACATATCGATATCAGGAATTACGGCAGCGGAAATTCCGGCACCACCAATGCGCTTCGGGTGATGGGGAAAAAAGCGGGCCTGATCGTGTTTGCAGGCGATTTTTTAAAGACTGTGTTGGCCTGCCTGATTATGCGTATCGTATTTAAGGACAGCCCGGATACGGATCTTTATGTTCTGTACACCGGACTCGGGGTCGTGCTTGGACATAATTTCCCGTGCTATCTGCATTTTAAGGGCGGAAAGGGGATCGCTTCCATGGCCGGAATTCTCTGCTCCATGGACTGGAGAGTGACGATCGTCTGTGCCGTGCTCTTTCTCGGTGCGGTGATCATCACCCGCTACGTGTCTCTGGGATCCATTCTGGTGGTGACCGCGTTCCTGATCCAGATGATCTATTATGGTATGAACGGGGATTACCGCGTGTCAGACGGCAGCAGGGCAGAGTTTTTCGGTGTGGCAGCCGTACTGACGTTTATGGCCATCTGGCGCCATCGGGCGAATATCGGCCGCCTGCTTCACGGTACGGAAAACAAGCTCTGGGGCGGCAAAAAATAGGAGGGGTGGACTGTGGCAAAAATCGGTGTGATCGGTTCCGGTACCTGGGGAACCGCGATTGCAATTTTATTAAATAATAACGGTCATCAGGTGGATCTCTGGTCCGCGATCCCGGAAGAGATCGAGGAGATGGGGCGCACGCGCAGACACAAAAATCTGCCGGAGGTTGTGCTTGCGGATTCGATCCGCTGCACGGCAGACCTTCCGGAGGCCATGAACGATAAGGATCTTCTCGTCCTTTCGGTTCCGTCCGTATTTGTCCGGAGCACGGCAAGACGCATGCGAGAGTTCTGCAGAGACGGACAGATCATCGTCGATGTGGCAAAGGGCATCGAGGAAGAGACGCTCTCCATGATGACCACGATCATAAAAGAGGAGATTCCACAGTGTGAACCGGCTGTCCTTTCCGGTCCCAGCCATGCGGAGGAGGTAAGCCGCGGACTTCCGACTACATGTGTGGCAGGTTCCCGCAAGAAGGCTGTCGCCGAGTATATCCAGTCCCTGTTCATGAGCCCGGTGTTCCGTGTGTACACGAGTCCGGACGTTCTCGGAATCGAGATCGGCGCGGCGCTCAAAAATGTGGTGGCTCTGGCTGCCGGTATTGCCGACGGTCTCGGATACGGAGACAATACGAAAGCGGCTCTGATCACCCGTGGAATCGCGGAGATCGCAAGACTCGGAAAGGCCATGGGCGGCAAGTACGAGACGTTTTCCGGACTTACGGGCATCGGCGATCTGATCGTGACCTGTGCCAGTATGCACAGCCGAAACCGCCGGGCCGGTATCCTGATCGGAAAGGGCTACTCGATGGAGGAGGCCATGAAGGAAGTCAAGATGGTCGTTGAGGGCGTATATTCCGCCAAGGCGGCGATCGCGCTCTCAAAAAAATATCAGGTGCCGATGCCGATCGTGGAACAGGTCAATGATGTTCTGTTCAACGGCAAAACGGCGAAGGAAGCGGTCCAGGATCTGATGCTCCGCGATAAACGGATCGAGCACAGTGATCTCCCCTGGGAGGAATAGGGCTGACCGTATAATTTTCATACCCCCTGCATATACTCTATCAGTATAACAAGGGGGTATTTTTATGGATAATTTCCATGTATACAAAGATATCGAGGCCAGAACCGGCGGTGAGATCTACATAGGCGTTGTGGGGCCGGTCCGCACGGGAAAATCCACGTTTATCAAGCGCTTTATGGAGGTGATGGTCCTGCCCGGACTGCCGGAGGGACACGGAAAGACGTTAGCACGGGATGAGCTGCCGCAGAGCGCGGCGGGGAAGACCATCATGACCACGGAACCCAAGTTCATACCGAAGGAAGCAGCTGAGATCGCGCTGGAAGACGGGACAAACGCCAGGATCCGGCTGATCGACTGCGTGGGATTTATGGTGGAGGGGGCTGCGGGTCATGAGGAGAACGGGGAAGAGAGGCTGGTGAAGACCCCGTGGTTTGATTATGAGATCCCGTTTACACAGGCGGCTGAGATCGGAACGGAGAAGGTGATCCGCGATCATTCCACCATCGGTATCGCCGTGACGGGAGACGGCACCTTCGGCGATCTGAAACGAAGCGATTACATACCTGCGGAGAGAAGGACGATCGAGGAGTTAAAGAGGATCGGAAAGCCTTTTCTCATGCTATTAAATTCAGCAAGACCGTTTTCGGAGGAAACAAAGGCGGAGGCGGCCCGCATGGAACAGGAATACGGTGTTTCGGTTCTTCCGTTAAACTGTGAACAGCTGAAACGGGAGGATGTGGAGCGGATCCTGGCGGAGATCCTGAAAGAATTTCCTGTGACGGAACTGGATTTTTATGTTCCCAAATGGCTGGAGATCCTTCCGGATTCCCACCCATTGAAACAGGCTGCCATCGAGCGGGCAAAAACCATCCTCTCCGACGTCAGCCAGATGAAGGATGTGCGCGAGGAAGTATTTCATACGGACGGAGATCCCGGGCTGGAAGCCGTTGTTATCGGACGAATGGAGATGTCAGACGGGAAAGTTTCTGCTGAAATGAAGATGAATGAGGACAGCTATTTTAGTGTGCTCAGTGAATATACGGGGCTTCCGGTACGCGATGAATACGAGCTCCTTCATACTCTCTCAAAATTTGCAGGCATGCAGGAGGAGTACGAGAAGGTGAAGAATGCCTTAAGCCAGGTACGCATGAAGGGCTACGGCATTGTGATGCCTGACAAGTCGGAAATCATTCTGGAAGAACCGGAACTGATCCGCCATGGAAACAAGTACGGTGTGAAGATCCACGCCCAGGCGCCGTCCATCAATCTGATCAAGGCGCATATTGAGACGGAGATCGCTCCGATCGTCGGGAATGAAAAGCAGGCCAGAGATCTGATCGCCTACATAAAAAACAGTGAGTCCACGGAGGAGGGCGTCTGGGAAACAAATATTTTCGGAAAATCCGTGGAACAGATCGTGGAGGACGGGATGCAGGCCAAGATCTCCCAGATGACCGAGGACTGCCAGCAGAAACTTCAGGATACGCTTCAGAAAATAATAAATGACAGCAATGGTGGAATGATTTGCATTATTATCTGATAAATAGTATAATGGTGTCAGTATCTTATGAAAACGGTCGTGTACGGGGGAGCGCGGCCTGAACCGGAAATCTGACTTAGGAGGGGTTTTATGAGACTGACATTTATTGGTGCTGATCATGAGGTTACAGGCAGCTGTCATTACCTGGAAGCTTGCGGAAAAAACATTCTTGTGGATTATGGCATGGAGCAGGGCGGAAACGTATACGAGAACGCTGAACTTCCGATCCCTTTTTCCGATGTCGATTATATTCTGATCACACACGCCCACATTGACCATACGGGCCTGCTGCCGCTTCTCTACGCAAGGGGCTTTAAAGGCCAGATCTTTGCCACACAGGCCACCTGCGATCTCTGCAACATCATGTTAAAAGACAGTGCACACATTCAGGAGATGGAGGCAGAGTGGAAAAACCGTAAGGCGAGACGTGCCGGCAAGCAGGAGGCGGAGCCGCTCTATACGGTCGATGACGCGGAAGGCGTTCTGAGGCACTTTGTACCATGCCGATACGGAGATGTGCTGACACTTACAGACGGATTAAAGATCCGTTTTACGGATGTGGGACACCTTCTGGGCTCCGCGTCCATCGAGGTCTGGATCGATGAGGACGGCATTGAGAAGAAAATCGTCTTTTCCGGCGACATCGGAAATAAGAATAAGCCGCTGATCAAAGACCCGAAGTATATTGAAGAGGCGGACTATGTGGTCATGGAGTGCACATACGGCGACCGCTCCCACAGTGTGACGCATGAACATATCGAGGAGCTGGCGTCGATCTTACAGGAAACGCTGGATCGCGGAGGCAACCTTGTGGTCCCGGCCTTTGCCGTCGGACGCACCCAGGAGATTCTGTATTTCCTCAGAAAGATCAAGGAAGAGCACATGATCAAGGGGCATGATGATTTTGAAGTCTATGTGGACAGTCCCATGGCTGTGGAGGCAACGCACGTCTTTAATAAGAACATTGAGGAGTGCTTTGATGAGGAGGCCATGGATCTGGTGGAGCAGGGAATCAACCCGATCACGTTCCCCGGACTGAAGCTTTCCATTACCAGCGAGGATTCCAAAAATATCAACTTTGACATGAAACCGAAGGTGATTATCTCTGCTGCCGGTATGTGTGATGCTGGTCGTATCCGTCACCATCTGAAACATAATCTGTGGCGTCCGGAGTGTACGATCCTGTTCGCGGGCTATCAGGCAGTCGGAACGCTGGGAAGATCGTTGATCGAGGGCGCGGAGGTCGTTAAACTGTTTGGTGAGACCATCGATGTGGAGGCGCACATCGAAAAGCTGGAGGGCCTTTCCGGACATGCGGACAAGGAAGGGCTGATCCGGTGGATCAGCGCATTTAAGGAGAAGCCGGAGAAGGTATTCCTGGTTCACGGAGACGATGCGGTCTGCACAGGCTTTGCGACGCTCCTCTCTGCGGAATACGGATTCCGGACGGCGGCGCCGTTTTCCGGATCGGTATTTAACCTGGCGACAGGTGTCTGGGAGAAACAGACGGTCGGCATTCCGATCCAGAAGGAGACTGCAAGACAGAAAGAGAACCGCGGCATCTTCGAGCTTCTTGTGGCTGCCGGCGAGCGCCTGATGCGTGTGATCAGAAAAAACAGAGAGTGTTCCAACAAAGACATCAGGAAATTTACGGCGGATGTCAACGCATTATGCGATAAGTGGGACCTCTAAACGGAAGGAATTATAGTTTATGAAGGTAACATTATATACGGACGGCGCGGCCCGCGGGAATCCCGACGGGCCGGGCGGTTACGGAGCAGTCCTCCAGTATGTGGACAGGCAGGGACTTCTTCATGAAAAAGAGCTGTCCGCAGGTTATAAAAGAACCACCAACAATCGTATGGAGCTGATGGCGGCTATCGCAGGGCTTGAGGCGTTAAACCGTCCCTGCCAGGTGGATCTCTACTCGGACTCCAGATATCTGGTGGACGCGTTCAACCAGCACTGGATCGAGAGCTGGATCAAACATAACTGGAACCGTCCAAAGAGCGGTCCGGTGAAAAATGTGGATCTGTGGAAACGGCTCTTAAAGGCCATGGAACCTCATCAGGTGGATTTTTACTGGGTACGCGGACATGACGGCCACCCGGAGAATGAACGCTGCGACAGGCTTGCCACGACGGCTGCCGACGGCGGGGATCTTCTTACGGACAGCGGGGTTTAAATCTTTACAGGAATCTTACAAAATATTACTAATTTCATATTCTTGTTCACAACTGACGATGTTTGTGCTATGTTTAGGATAGTAGATTGGAGATGGAATACATGCGCAGAAGAGTTGGAATGTGGATGGCAGTAATATGTATTCTGGTGGTCGGCATTTCCGTTACGAAAATGACAACAAGCTTTATCGCTTCGAATTCGGCGGAAATGGCGGCCGCTTCTGATGTCCGCAGTCTGACGGAAGCGATGGCAAAAATGGCGCCTGCGGCAGGAGTTATGCAGAACGAGACCGGCGCCGGAAAAATTGACTCCGGACCGGAAGAAGGAAATTTGCCGGCAGATCCGGAGCCCGAAGCAGGGGCAGTCCCCCGGGCGGCCGCTTTTTTGGCGGAGACGGAAAGCTCTGAGAAGCAGGAGAATGCAGCCGGGGAGCAGGTAGCTGCGGCGGAGAGCGCACAGGACGCGGAAGCGCCGGAGGATTCTGCGACTGCCGAGACGGTGAAATCTCCTCTTGATCCCATGGTTTCAAAGGAAAATACGGCGGAGACCGAGGAAGACCTGACAGCCTCCTATGGAGCAGAAGATTTCCTGAAGAGGTTTGAAAATGCGGAGATATGCTCCCTGAAATTCTGGGAGAATGTGACTCCCGATAATGTGGGGGCAGGTTCTGCGGCAGCAGAACAGGAGCGGGCACTGTGGGATCACGAGCTGAATCTGGTTTACCGGACGATCCGGAGCCGCATGACGGAGCAGGAGGCGGAAGAATTAAAGATCCTGGAGCTGGAATGGCTGAAAGAAAGAGACCGTTATGCGGATAAGGAAGCAGGAAAGAGCGCCGGAATCAACGGAATCAGTCCGGAATACAGCAAGGCGCTGACCGTAAAGACAAAAGAACGATGCTACTGGCTGGTGTCGGAATATGAAGAGATTCTTAATAAAACTGCAGGAAACGGGGCTGTGAAAAACTGATATCTGTTTTTCATAGTCCCAAAATTTTTTTGAATTTTCATGGCATTTTCATAAATTTTCATCTTGCATATATTGGAATTTGCGATTATGATATAAGTTATACTCGTGCGCATTGAATGAGGAGGTATGTTATGACAGCATTTTTAACATCTTTGGCAGGAACTGCCGTTAAATTTATTTTCCTTGGTGCAGTCGCGTTTGCGGGAATCGTATGCGGAAAGAAAATGAAAGACAAAAGAAACAACAGTAACCAGGAGGCATAAAGACCATGCAGAAATATGGTGTAAACGAACTGAGGAGAATGTTCCTCGAGTTCTTTGAGAGCAAGGGACATCTGGCAATGAAAAGCTTTTCTCTTGTTCCGCACAATGACAACAGCTTACTTTTAATCAACTCCGGTATGGCTCCGTTAAAGCCGTACTTTACCGGGCAGGAGATTCCGCCGAGACGCAGAGTCTGCACATGCCAGAAGTGTATCCGTACCGGTGATATTGAAAATATCGGAAAGACAGCGCGCCACGGCACATTCTTTGAAATGCTGGGCAATTTCTCTTTCGGTGATTACTTTAAGACAGAGGCGATCCACTGGTCCTGGGAATTTCTGACCGAGGTGGTCGGTCTTGATCCCAATCGTCTGTACCCGTCCATCTACCTGGATGACGAGGAGGCGTTCAAGATCTGGAATGAGGAGATCGGAATTCCGGCTGACCGGATTTTCCGTTTCGGCAGAGAGGACAACTTCTGGGAGCACGGAGCAGGTCCCTGCGGCCCGTGTTCTGAGATCTACTATGACCGCGGAGAGAAATACGGCTGCGGAAAACCGGGCTGTACCGTAGGCTGTGACTGTGACCGCTATATTGAGGTATGGAACAACGTATTCTCCCAGTTCAACAATGACGGACACGGCAATTACACCGATCTGATCCAGAAAAATATCGATACCGGTATGGGACTGGAGCGTCTGGCTGTCGTGGTTCAGGATGTGGATTCCCTGTTTACTGTCGACACCAACAAGGCTCTGCTTGACAGAGTATGCGAACTGGCAGGAAAAGAATACCAGAAGGATCACGAGACGGATGTTTCCCTCCGTATTGTGACGGACCACATTAAGTCCTGTACGTTCATGATCTCCGACGGAATCATGCCGTCCAACGAGGGCCGCGGCTATGTCCTCCGCAGACTGTTAAGACGTGCGGCTCGTCACGGAAGAAAGCTCGGAATTGAGGGCAAGTTCCTCGCAAACCTTTCCGATACAGTAATCGCGCTCTCCAAAGACGGATATCCGGAACTCGAAGAGAAGAAGGCAATGATCTTCCGGGTGCTTACAGAGGAGGAGGATAAGTTCAACAAGACCATCGACCAGGGCCTTGCGATTCTCTCCGATATGGAAGAGAATATGAAGAAGGAAGGTTCTTCCACACTCTCCGGCGCAGATGCGTTCAAGCTCTATGATACGTACGGATTCCCGTTGGATCTGACCAAGGAGATTCTTGAGGAGAAAAATTTCGAGGTTGACGAGGAAGGCTTCGCCGCCTGCATGAAGGAACAGAAGGAAAAGGCGAGAAAAGCAAGAAAAACAACAAACTACATGGGCGCTGACGTTACGGTATACCAGTCCATCGACGCGTCCATTACGACAGAATTTGTCGGATATGACAGACTTGTGCACGACTCGGAGATTACGGTTCTGACAACGGATGACGAGATCGTGGAGGCACTGACGGACGGCCAGCACGGAACGATTCTTGTGAAGGAAACTCCGTTCTATGCGACTATGGGCGGCCAGCAGGCGGATATCGGAACCATTGTATCCGCAGACGGTGAATTCGTTGTGGAGGATACCATCAAGCTGCAGGGCGGTAAAGTCGGCCATGTGGGCAGAATGGTAAAAGGCATGTTCCGGACCGGCGAGTCCGTAACCTTAAAGGTTGACGAGAACAACCGTGCCCTGACAGCCAGAAACCACAGTGCGACCCATCTGCTTCACAAGGCGCTCCGCACCGTACTGGGAGAGCACGTTGAGCAGGCAGGTTCCCTTGTGACAAAAGACAGACTCCGTTTCGACTTTACGCACTTCTCCGCAATGACGCCGGAGGAGATTAAGAAGGTCGAGGAGATCGTAAACCGCGAGATCCGTGCCTCCCTTCCGGTCAATACGGAAGTGATGAAGCTGGAGGATGCGAAGAAGACAGGCGCCATGGCGTTATTCGGTGAAAAATACGGCGAGTCTGTGCGCGTGGTTAAGATGGGTGACTTCTCCACAGAACTCTGCGGCGGTACCCATGTATCCAACACCTCTTCCATCAGCTCCTTTAAGATCCTGTCTGAGGCAGGCATCGCTGCCGGAGTAAGACGTATCGAGGCTCTGACCTCCGACGGTCTGATCCGCCACTATGAGCAGGTGGAGAGTGAGCTCCATGAAGCTGCTGCGGCTGCTAAAGCTACACCGGCAGATCTTACCGCAAAGATCGCTGCCATGATGGATGAGATCAAGGCGCTTCATTCCGAAAATGAAAAGTTAAAGAGCAAACTGGCCAAAGAAGCCATGGGCGATGTCATGGATCAGGTGAAGGAAGTCAAAGGTGTAAAGGTTCTCGCAGTTCGCGCGGACGGCGTCGATATGAACGGTCTGAGAAATCTCGGCGACCAGTTAAAGGAGAAGCTGGGAGAGGGCGTGATCGTGATCGCGTCTGTTCTCGACGGTAAGGTAAATCTGATGGCGACAGCAACAGACGGCGCCTTAAAGAGCGGCGCCCATGCAGGCAACCTGATAAAGGCCATTGCGGGTCTTGTAGGTGGCGGCGGAGGCGGACGCCCGAATATGGCTCAGGCCGGCGGAAAGAATCCGGAGGGCGTGGAAGCGGCTCTGGCGAAGGTTTCCGAGGTTCTGGAGGGTCAGATCAAATAAAAGCGTAAAAATTTTGGCCTTTTTGTAAAAAACAGGTTGACGAATGTGTAATTTATGATATAATCATAGCTGTGCTAAAAAATACCCAAACAGTTGTATTATGCACAATTACACAACTGGAGGGAGGTTAGGTGTGAGCTATGTCAAACGTAATCGTT
>JALEWG010000098.1 GCA_022788065.1 Lachnospiraceae bacterium
TCCAGCAATGTATCCTTGCTGATATTGTACTCCTTTTCCAGCACGTTCATTGCTTCCAACAGTTCCTTGTTCATTTTTTATCCTCCTTTAAAAATCGAATGCCAGACGGATTAAGGCAATATCTTTTCTTTCAAATGTACTTTCCGAACCGTCTTCATATCGGATCGTAACGGTATTTTCGTCAAAAGCGGCAAGGGCTCCGGTGAAATCCTTCTGTCTGTCGATTGCCCGGTACAGTTTAATATCCACCTGCTCTCCCAGACTGCGCTTAAAATCCTTTTCCTTTTTCAACGGTCTTCCGAGCCCCGGGGAACTCACCTCCAGGATATAGCTGTCATCGATGAAATCCTTCTCGTCAAGCCAGTCGCTCAAACGTCTGGAGACCATCTCACAGTCATCCACGGTAAATCCGCCTTCCTTATCAATATAGGCTCTCAGATACCAGGTTCCCGCTTCCTTCACATACTCCACATCAACCAGTTCAAACTGGTTTTCTTCCATGATCGGAAGCAGGAATGCCTCTACCCGGCTTTCGTACTCCTCTCTTTTGGACATCCTGTGCTCCACCACCTTTCTTTTCGGTTTCCGGCTGTACTGTTTTCCTCCGCATCCGTGCGTGTCCTGATTGCAGCGCGAAAAGATAAAACGAAAGAGTGGACTTTTTTGTCCACTCTTCAACGCCAGTCACTTATGTTATCAAATGCATTATAACACATAACTTTCAAAAAAGCAAGCGCTTCTTTTGAAAGTTATGCTTCTTTCTCTTCCGGAACTTAACCTGCGTACATGATACCGGAAAACATCTGATCTTCCTCGATTCCGTTCACCGTATGGGGATATTCCATGCAGTTCACGGAAATTCTGTAAATTGCCCTGTCATAATCAGGCTTCGCATCTTCCACGTACATCATACACAAGTCCCCGTACTCTTCCCCATACTCTTCTTTCACGATTTCCGACTCATCGATCTCCTGGACATCCACCCATGTTTCGCCGTCGGTGCGTACGAGGATCACATAAGTATTCTTCCCAAGAGTCGTTTCTGCAGTTTTTCTTCCGTTTTTGTCCACCTGGTCGCAGACCACATCCTGCTTTGACTGCAGTACGATACCCCCATTGATCTGATACCATTCATCATTACTCACCGGATATCCATCCCGCCCGACATGGTATGCTCTTTTTCCCGTTATAGTGCTGAGCATGTCCAGTCTGGTTTCCAGTTCGAAGTTTTCCGGATCCGTAAATCCATATCCCATATCCCAGCTTGCATAACCGTCTTCCGTCTCTCTCCAGTCGTACGCGATCATTCCCGTTCCGGCATTGATCGTCTTATCCTGGTCGTAGACCATGTTCTTAAAGTCCACCGTCGCAAGCAGCCTGTAGTCGTTATCCGAGCATTCAAAAATATAGAGATAATACTGGTCATTTGCGCGAACCAGATAGCTCTTTTCCGAATAGCAGGAGTCCGGGACGGTGACAGAACGGTCTCCCGCAGTGATCTGCCAGTCGTACTGGCCGCTGTATTCTCCTGCATATTCCACCGGCTCATACATGATCTCTACCAGTTCCCTTTCCCCATCCCCGTCGGTATCCACGCAACGTGGAATATTCTGGTTCATGGGGATCACATAGGTTTCCGGAACCATCATGTAGCGCTCTTCAAAGATCTCTGGCGCTTCATCAAAACCTACGCTGATGATCTGTGCTCCCATCGCATAAGCGCCCAATGTGTAGGGGTTAAAATACACATTCACGCCCTCGCTGTCAATGGACCAGGCGATTGCCTGATTGTCCGCCGGATCGATACCGGCCAGATACTCTTCCACGTCGGACAGGTACTCATAGATATCCGCATACTGACTTTTCATCTTATCGTTTACCAGTCCGAAAAACGCATCCATATCCGCAACCACATCCGCAATCGTCAGTTCCCGGCCCGAAGCGGTGTCAAAGCTCACGCCGGAATAGGCATACATCCCGTGAACGCCGCCCCAGTATGACGAGTGTTCACGGAAGACACTGATGACATTGGAATCCGCGCGGAGCACGGTTCCTTCGCAGAGATCCGACATGACCAGCTCCTGATACGCCAGTGCACCCGTTTCCTTCATATCGTCGTAATCCCTGCACAGCCCCTCAAGCGTCTCTTTTGCCGCGGCTGCCTCCTCAGCATTGTATCTCTTCAGCGCTTCTGCCATCTCAGGATACTTCTTTTCTGTTTCCTCATCCAGCAGGATCTCGACATACTGTTCCTCCGCCTCCGACGCCCCCACTTCCTCATTAAAAATATCCGTGCGGTTCGTCTTTAAAATAACCGGAACATGCTCAGGCGTTCTCGTCTGAGTCGTCTCTTCCGCCTCTTTCACTACAGCCCCGGTCGTTTCCACTGCTTCTTTCTGCTCACTCTGAGTCGCCTTTTCCGTTGCCTTCTGCACGGTCTGAGTTGTCCCCGTTGTTTCTTCCTGTGCGGCTTTTTTCGTTTCAGCGGTTCCCGCAGCGCCTTTTCCACAGCCGGTCACAGTCATCGCAAGCAGCAACAGGCCGACGGCTAATGATACATTCTTTTTTTTCATCCCCTCATACCTCCCGATCATCATAATTGACTAACAGGGGCTGATGTTTTTTGCCCATCCATAGGTGCATTGTACTGCCCGGTTCCACCCGGCCACCATGCGTTCTCTCGTTTCCTCCGTAATATGCGGCGTAAAGATCCGGTCAACATCACGGTTCTTTCTGATTTCATTCCGGTCTTTCCAGTATCCGACAGCCAGTCCGGCAAAATATGCCGCGCCCATGGCCGTCGTCTCCACGCAGGATGGACGATTGACCGGCGCCTGAATGAAATCCGCCTGCGTCTGCATCAGATAATTGTTTGCACTGGCTCCGCCGTCCACCCGGAGAGAAGCCAGACTGATTCCGGAATCCGCCTCCATGGCATTTAACACGTCGTAGGTCTGGTAGCACAGGGAATCCAGCGTTGCACGGACAATATGGCACCGGTTCACGCCGCGGGTCAGCCCCACAATGGCGCCTCTCGCGTACTGATCCCAGTGCGGCGCACCAAGTCCCGTAAACGCCGGGACCACATAACAACCGCCTGTGTCCTTCACTTTAAGCGCCATAGTCTCCGACTCCGCCGCCGTATCGATGAGCCGCAGCTCATCTCTCAGCCACTGGATCGCCACGCCCGCCACAAAGATCGATCCCTCTAACGCATATTCCACATCTCCGTCAAGCCCCCACGCGATCGTGGTTACCAGACCGTTTTGGGAAAACACCGGCTTTTTTCCCGTGTTCATCAGCATAAAGCAGCCGGTTCCATATGTATTTTTCGCCTCCCCCGGCTCAAAGCAGGTCTGTCCGAACAGCGCTGCCTGCTGGTCACCTGCCGCCCCGGCAACGGGGATCGCTCCGCCGAAGAATTTCGGATCCGTCTCACCGTAAATACAGCTGGAAGGTCTGACCTCCGGCAGCATGCAGCCAGGAATCTCCAGCTCTTTCAGAATCTCCCCGTCCCATTCCAGTGTATTGATATTAAAAAGCATGGTTCTGGAAGCGTTCGTATAATCCGTCACATGAACCTTTCCGCCGGTCAGTTTCCAGATCAGCCATGTCTCGATGGTTCCGAACAGGAGCTCTCCGTTTTCCGCCCGCTCTCTGGCTCCCTCCACATGTTCCAGAATCCACCTGAGCTTTGTCCCGGAAAAGTATGCATCGATCACGAGACCGGTCTTCTCCCGGAACTTGTCCGTCAGTCCCTTTTCCTTCAGGGAGTCGCAGTATTCCGACGTTCTCCTGCATTGCCACACGATTGCGGGGCAGACAGGCTCTCCCGTATTCCTGTCCCATACCACAGTCGTCTCCCTCTGATTTGTGATTCCGATAGCCGCAATATCACCGGCAGAGGCACCCGCCTTCACCATAGCCTCCACAGCCACCCCGAGCTGTGTGGACCAGATTTCCGAGGCGTCGTGCTCCACCCAGCCCGGTTTTGGAAAATACTGGGTAAACTCCTTCTGCGCCACACTCACCATCCTGCCCGATCTGTCAAATAAAATGCATCTGCTGCTGGTCGTTCCCGCATCCAGCGCCATGATATATTTCGCCATATTCCCCACCTCTCTGCACTGCTCCAAAAGGGACAATAACGCTTTTTGATCTAACTTCATTATATGTCCTTTTTCAGGCAGACGCAATCGAAATCTGGATGCGGAATGCCGCCTGGACACCGAAACATGGACAACGGCGGACCAACTGTTGGAAATTATTACTCTTGCGGCTTTTTGACCCTTCCGGCTTTGGGACCCTTCCGGTATCCATACATCTTTGTCACTTAATTAGATACCAGAAAAATGAAATGAATCAAAAAAGTGGTGGCTTCCGGGTATCCAGGACAGAAGGTTCGGTCTGTGAGATACTTTCAGTTGACATAATTTCAAAAATAGTTGACATAAAATTCAAACTTTGATCACAGTGGGTATCAAAAACCAAAGTTACCGCGCATAGATACCGAACGCAACATGTCAGCTTCTGCCAGGCTCTTACTGACAGCC
>JALEWG010000117.1 GCA_022788065.1 Lachnospiraceae bacterium
CTACGAAGTGGTTATGGAAGGTCGTAACCAAGAAAGGTAGACGATATACCGATTGCTCCATCATTATACAGCTTAAGCAACAAGATGGGTAATTCCTTACTGGCTGTAAGGGATATTAACCATATTTATATTGTAGTAGAAAGCAGAATTTTTGTGGGAAATGGTTCACCTTTCATATGATGTCATGTGTGAGCCGGAACCGTGGCAATTAATGCAGCTATCGCAATTAATAACAAGAGAAAGAAATCCTGAATTGAGGGAAGCCCTCGAGGAGCTGGATGAATTCATGAACGGACAGTAACCCTGCAAATATAGGAATTGAAAACTTCATGCCATCTGTGGTATACTGTTAATACATGGATGGCGTGAGGTTTTTTTCGTGTGTTGATCATCCTGGTTGATGTTTGTGGCGAGCGGGCATCGGGCAGAGAGGTTGCATACAAGAAGATATTGAACGGAAGAATTACATCTATGCCTCCATGTTTATTATTATTAATCCCAATGATTCGGGAGAAAACATAGGAGGTATTTTTATGTCTAAAAAAGTGTGGCCGACATGCTCCTGGCCGGAGCCGACAGAGTGGAGTTTTGATTACGATGAAGATACAGTTCCGATGGAATTGGATGAAGATGCGGAGGATCTGTCAGACCATATCAATCTGTTAAAATTAGCGCCGATGGATTCTGATAAAGATCCGGTCGTTGAGATCGAAAACATTATCAGGTACAGCTTTATTAATGAGAACCTTCTTCGACAGGCATTTACCCGAAGAGCGTTTGCATTAGAATATGGTCTGGTGGGGTATCCGGGTCATGAAGGCTGCAGCGAGGAACTGGAATTCCTGGGAGATGCAATCATGAATACGATCGTCACGCGGGAGATCATGCGGCAGTTTGGTTCCTGTAACTGCGAGAATGTTGCTGCTCCGTTTGAATGCAAATATTCGGAGGGTGACCTGACGAAACTACGCATGCAGTTTATCAATAAGGAGTATCTTGCATCGCGTGCCACCGATCTCGGCCTTGACAAGTATATCCTTTACGGTACCGGAGAGGAAGCCACAGAAAGCGCATTAGAGGATATGATGGAAGCACTGATCGGTGCGGTGACCGTGGATTGTAAATGGAATATGGCTGTATTGGATAATGTGGTAAACCGACTCCTGGAAATCCAGCTGGATTGTGAAAATGATCTTTTGAAAAAGAGCTTTTACGAGATTTTCAACTCGTGGCATCAGAAGCATTTTGGACGTATTCCGAAGTACGAGGTCCACCCGGAGCTGGGACAGAGGCCTGAAGACGGATACAATCATTACTGGTGTGATATCCGGTTCCAGGTTCCGGAAAACAAGAAAGGCGTCTACACAAGCCATAGAATGGTTTCTGAGGGGCTGACAAGGAGCAAGGCAAGAGAACACGCCGCTGAGTGCGCATACCGGTTCATCGTAAAAAATGGCCTGTGGGTTGATCTGAATCATGCGAATCTTGTGCCGGACAGAGAAAACAGCATCAATCAGATACAGGAGCTTTACCAGAAAAAGTATCTGGATGAGAAGCCTGAATACTCATTCACGGAAGAAGAGGGCGATGTCTGGAGGTGCGACTGTGTTTGCTGCGGAGTCTGCGGATCCGGACAGGCAATAGGAAAGACAAAGGCGAAAAAAGAGGCGGCTTACAGGACTTTATTGAAATTAATGAAAACCGCAGGAATTGATAAACAGATATGATATTTTAGATCAGGAGCTTCACATCACATGGAAAGTGCATTGAAACGATTGTCCCGGGCACAAAGTCTTGGATTCTACAATTGCTGTGAAATGACAACGGCATTTTTGCTTCACAAAAAAGAGAAGAAAACGTACAATTTCTTTTCAATTTTTGTCTGGGAAGAACGTGTGAACGTAAAAATGACCGAGGCATTTCTGGTGCTTTCAGGCCTTGGGGAACAGGCCCTGATTATTTTTGCAAAGACGATACGAATGGACTTATCGGGAGATCAATGTGCGATGATTTCGGATTCACTCGGTCGGACGAAACCGGAAGAAATGGAACGAGTGCAGCAGGTGTGTGCAGCGGTTTTGTATTCCCGCTGGAAAGAGTACCTGGAAATGCTTCACGAGAAGAAATCCGGTCTCCATGGGATTCAGACCTCCGGGTATCAGGCATTGATTTTCCAGGCGATCCGGTATGTATACAGGGAACAGACCGGCTGGGAGAGGGAAGTAATGGACAGCCTTTCCTTATATGAGGAGGATATGTGTAACTGGTATAAAAGTGTCGTGGAGCTGTCCACAGTGTTTTTTATTCACATGTCGCAGCTTTTTCTGTTGCTTTGCGTGGGATTAGACCTGGGATTTTATCCGGGGAAGGAGCTTCGCCATATGCTGGAGGGAGCCGCCCGTCAGATGGAGAAACTGGAATATCTCTGGATGGATGAGAGGCAAAAGACGGCGATGGAGCGGTGTCTGGAAGAGCTTTTATTGATTTTCAAGTAATGCTGATGTATAATTTATGGAAACGAAGGGGTGACACAGTATGCGTGAAAACCGGCTTTTTTGGAAACGGACGGTTCCGGTTTGCATTCTGATTTTTTGTATTTTCATTAGTTTCGGCATTTATCTTGATACGAATCGCCGTATGACAGTGGAACGAAATGCGAACTATGTGGAGGACGCAGCGAATCAGACAGCCAGACGGATCGACGATCTGTTGATCAGCGCGGAAAACAGTATCAGCGCAATTGCCTTCTTATACAGTAAGACGATGGATCCGGAGCAGGTGGACGTAGAGACGCTCCAGAGACTTACAGACGATACACCTTTTGACTTCATCGGTATTGTAGGTGGTGACGGTATTTATACTGACAACTTAGGAAGACAGGCACAGGTCTCAGACCGGTACTATTTCCAGGATGGAATGCAGGGAAATTCAGGAATGGATATCATCATGAACGGTCGAATTGCCCATGAGAACCTGATGATTTTTTACGCTCCGCTGTGGTATGAGGGAGAGGTGGTCGGCGTCCTTACAGGTCGTTATCGGGAATATCAGATGCGGGAAATAATTTCCAC
>JALEWG010000053.1 GCA_022788065.1 Lachnospiraceae bacterium
GAAACGTACGGTCTGATTGTGGAGTACCCGACGGATGTTCAGCCGTCGATCGATCAGATGGAGCTGTACGGAAGAATGTATGAAGATATCAAAGCTCTTGTGAATAATATAGAGGTCGGCAACGGAGCTTCCCTGTATAAAGGGGAGGGCGGACTGGCAGAATTTGTCCTGCCCTTAAGTGACTGCGCCTATCTTACAGAAGAGAATCTCCTGAACCTATCAAAAGCCCAGCTTCGGATCGCCAGAAATGAGATCTATGCGCGGCACGGGAGACGGTTTCGGGATCAGGCTCTGCAGGCCTATTTTGATGGCTACAGCTGGTATCACGGAACGATTGAACCGGGTGCGTTTAAAGAGAGTGTCCTTACTGAGTGTGAACGCGAAAATCTGAAGCTGATCCTTCGGATGGAGCGGAGATAGAAGAAAATTGCACAACGAAACCTCCTGAAATAATCCAAAATTTAGTGAATCATTATTTGCTATATGTGCTATAATCCGAATGTAACAAGAAATAGGGATTCACCTGAGATACTTAACAGACCTCTGTGAGAAAAAGGCCGCTAAGCAATCAGTATTTTGGAGGAAAAGTTAAATGAATACTTTAAAAGCTGAAAGAAGAGACATGAGCATCAAGGCAAAAAGGCTTAGACGGGAAGGTTTCGTGACCGGCAACGTATTTGGCAAGGAGATCAAGGGCTCCATTCCGGTAAAGATCGATAGGCTCGAACTGGATAAGGTTCTTAAGAACAGTACCAAAGGAAGTCAGGTCATGTTGAATGTGGATGGTCAGGAGATGGATGTCCTGATCAAGGAAATTGATTTTAATTCCATGAAGAATCAGGTCGAAGAGATCGACTTCCAGCAACTTGTAAAGGGTGAGAAGGTTCATTCCGTCGCAGAAGTAATCCTCAGAAACCATGAGGATCATGCCGGTGGAATTGTGGAGCAGATCCTCAATGAGATTTCTTACAAGGCACTCCCGGAGTCGCTGGTTGATAAGATTGAAATCGATGTTTCAAAGCTTAAGATCGGTGATTCCGTTAAGGTGAAAGATCTTGAGATCGCTTCCGATCCGGGAATCAGCCTGATCACGGATCCGGAGGCAACGGTCGTTGTGGTCTCCGCAGCGAAGAATGCAGACCTCGCGGAGTCTGATTCGGGTGAAGGCGAGGGAGCCGAGACGGAGAAAAAAGCGGCTGAAAAATAGAACATTTTCTGATTTTTCAGTTGACATTTTTAAAAAAAGTAATTAGGATGATTTTAAACCAGTGATGAGGAAGTTGGGTTTTCAAACGGTCTTCAGAGAGCCCGGGATGGTGTGATCCGGGTGATGTCAGTGAAAGCAAGTGGGCCTCAGAGGGCAAGATGAACGGAAGAAGATAGCTCTGCTTCCTATTAGTCAAGACGCATGGCCAGCGTTAACGGGTCAGGGATGTGATGGCATTCCGGGAGAGTGGGCATACGAATGTGTGTCAATTAAGGTGGTACCGCAGGTTTTTTGACCTGTCCTTGAAACAATTCAGGGACAGGTTTTTTTTATGCAACAGGAAAGGAGCAACAGAAATGGATGACAGTTTTACCTTGTATGATCTGAAAGTGGAAGTGGTCGCATCGGAGAAGCCGATGGTCTGCAGCCACAGGGAAGGCGATTATTTTCTGGTAGAGGGTGAGAACCTCGTATTTCCGCAGACACACTCCTTTTCCATGTATGCGCTAAGCGCGCTGCTTCCACTGCTGCCGGCAAAGCAGCGTCCGCTCCATGAGAATGACTGGATGCTTTCAGACAGTCTGATCGCATGTCCGGATCCCAACTGCGGAGCCAGATTTAAAATCACAAGAACCGGAAAAAGAATCTTAAAACACAGGGACTGCACTGTAGTACCTGTCAGCAAGGAGGAAAAGGAACATGATTGAAAAATTACTTCATCGAAAATCACACTGGATAACGAATATACCTTTAACCGCGTCATCAACGGCTGCTGGCAGCTGTCAGCGGAGCATTGCCTGAAAGGGCAGCTGGATATCGATGACGCTATAAAAGCATTCCATATGCTGAAAGAGCGCGGGCTGACGACCTTTGACTGTGCAGATATCTACACGGGTGTGGAAGAGATTCTTGGACGGTTTGTAAATGAATTAAAGTCCATGGGCGGCTATTCCCATGATGATATCCAGATCCACACCAAGTACGTTCCGGATCTGAATATTCTGGATCAGGTTGATTTCGCGTACACGGAAAAGGTTGTGGACCGCAGCCTGATGCGCATGCACA
The DNA here is from genome assembly GCA_022788065.1 of Lachnospiraceae bacterium. Lineage (GTDB taxonomy): Bacteria > Bacillota > Clostridia > Lachnospirales > Lachnospiraceae > SUG393. Next base: position 2,273 of record JALEWG010000053.1, read on the forward strand.
GAGACTGTCTGGATCTGGTACAGTTCCACTGGTGGGATTATGAGGTACCCGGAATGATGGAAACGGCCTTTGACCTGGTGAAACTTCAGGAGAAAGGAAAGATCGGAAATATCGCGATGTGCAATTTTGACACGGAGCACCTGAAAATGATGATCGATGCGGGCATTCCGGTGGTATCCAATCAGACTCAGTATTCCGTATTCGACAGACGTCCGGAGCGGGCGCTCTTACAGTATTCCAGAGAGCATGATGTGTACAGCTTCTGCTACGGTACTCTGTCAGGCGGTTTCCTGTCCGAGCGGTGGATCGGTGTGAGCCGCAGCGATTTCGAGCCGGAGACAAGATCCCATGTAAAATATCTCCAGATCATTGAGGATTCTCTCGGCTGGGACGGTTTTCAGAAGATCCTGCTGCTCTTAAAAGAGATTGCGGATAAGTATGAGGTAAGCATTGCCAATGTGGCGACCAAATATATTCTCGATCAGCCCGGTGTGGGCGCAGTCATGGTAGGCTGCAGAAACAGCAGACATGTGGAGGATAACGCGCGGATCGCGGAATTTGATCTGACTGACGATGAACCGGAGCGGATCCGTTCCTTTATCAGTCAGTATCCGACACCGGAGGGTGAACCGTTCACTCTGGAGCGGACTCCGGGATCCAGATACCGCAATATTATGAAGATGAACCTGAATAAAGCATAAAGCATAGTCGTGACATCAAATGTGCACAGAATGGAGAGAGCGATGAAAGAAAAAGGAAAGAAGCTCACCTTTCGGGGAGGCGTACTGTTTTCACTTGTACCGGTAGTAATTTATGTATTTTTCTGCGTGATACTGTTTATCGGCTTTAAAGCATTCAATATGGAGGCTCTGGCTGTGGGCGGATTTCTTGCCCTGTTGATCGGCGGACTGTCCGGCGGATTTGTGTGGATGGCAAATTCCATGGGAATCCATGGAGGTCTGTTTGTGGCGTTTACGTTCCTTGCCACCTGTATCGTGTCCACTGCGACCGGATCTTTCATCGGAACCATGTTTATCGCGTTCCCCATTTTTACCCCGCAGGTCTGATTCTCGGGGCCAATGAAATGTTCATGGCAGGCAGCATTGTATCCGGCGCGATTTTCGGAGACAATCTGGCGCCGATCTCTGATACTACCATTGCATCGGCGTCCACTCAGCAGTTTCAGGACGGACGTCCGGCAGATATCGGCGGCGTGGTGACGAGCCGGCTGAGATACTTCGCGGTTGCCGGACTGATCACGATCGTGATTTTCGGTATCCTTGGCGGAATCGGAGGAACCTTCCAGGGCGGAGCCATCGATGCGGCCGCAAATCCGGTCTCTCTTATCATGCTGATCCCTGTGGCTGTGATGTTAGCGGTGTCAACAAAAACAAGAAACATTTATGCAGGTATTCTTGTGGGACTGGGACTTGGAACGGCTGTCGGACTGGCGGCGGGCCTCTTCACCTTTGATGCGGTGTTCGCCAACGATGCAGCCAATAACGCGGCAGTCGGATTCCTGATCGACGGCGTAAATAATATTCTTCCGACGTGTGCGCTTGTAATTTCCGTATTCGGTATCATGGGCGTGCTGAACGATGCCGGCATGCTGAACCTGATCGCGGATAAGATCTTAAACAGCAAAATGGCTCAGACGGATACGGGAGCCGAGCTTGTCTGCATGGCTGGCATCTCCGTCACCACGATCCTGTTGGGCAGCGTGACCAGCGCCTCCATTCTGACCTTCGGCCCGATTTTAAACAAGATCGGATCGGCGAAAAACATACACCCGTACAGACGTGCAAATCTTCTGGATGGAACCGCCAACAGCCTCCCGTCCATTGTGCCGTTCCTCAGCGTGTTCGTGTTTATCGGAGCTGCACTGACCGGATTATCTCCGGTTGTCGTTGCGGGAGGCACGATTTACGGATTTGTCCTGTTTGCGGTATTTCTTGTATCGGTTCTCACAGGCTGGGGACGGAAACAGGAGAAGTAGAAGCAAAAGCAAAAGAGTAAGAAGAACCAGCGGATTTTCCATGATCCGGCTGGCTTTTTCTATTCAGACGGCAGAACATGACAGGTAATCAAAAGTCATTTTATATTACAGAATTTTTCTGGCAGTTTTCTATTAAAATGGATTCTTCGATTGCGTGTATCACAAAGGTGTGTTATATTACTAAGAGGTCTGTTAACGAAATGGAAAAGTGCAATTTTAAATTACTGATTTGTCATTCTAAATTACTTATATGTTTCGCGTTGATATTGCGTATTCTATGATTTCACTTTGTTACCCAGACATATGATGGATATTCGAATACAGAAAATGAATACTGCAGCGGGTAATTTTACAGGAAAGGAAAAAATGAAAAGAAGAAACAGAATCAGACTGATTTCAGCAATTGGGGCGGTGATGATGAACGCGTCGCTTTCTACAAATTCATGGATGAGCATGGTGCGCTGCCGGACATTATCACCTGTCGTCGGTTCGCTCTGCATGACGCGGTGGATCTGAAGGAGCACCTGATGGATTTGTCCACCACAGAGGCGGCGGGCGCAATATATGATTCTTATCTTTCAAACTTCACCAATACGGACGGCACGATCAACTGGCTGCCGCTCTGCGGGGAGGTTGACGGCTTTGTTGCCGATTTCACCTATGATTATACCTGCATGGAGATTCTGCAGGGACTGTCCATTCCTGAGATTACCTCCATGGAGGGCCGCATATGGCGCAGCGGCTACGAAGCATATTCCGCCATGGCGAACACGCTTCGCGGACACTACGGCAGCGATGTGCTGATCGCACCGGCAAACAGCTTTACCGGCTCGGTATTCAAAGCAGATTATACAGAAAAGATGGCCGGCAACATGATCATGCCCAATTTCTGGGTGAATATGGCTTCCGGATCGAGACGGCGGAAAACGGCGCCGAGGCAGTGAAGAAGATCGTATCCGCCCGCCCCGGTTATTATGATCTGGTGCTGATGGATATTCAGATGCCGGTCCTGGATGGCTACGAAGCCACACGGGCGATCCGGGCATTGGAGGGAGCCTGCACTTGCGGGGATTCCCATCCTGGCCATGACAGCCAATGCTTTTGAGGAGGACCGGAAGGCTGCACTGGAATGCGGTATGAACGGATTCCTCTCCAAGCCCATTGATCTGGAGGAGCTCATACGGACATTACAGAATTTATTTGCACATGAAAAGCAAACTTCAAAGTCTTAAACGAGGGAGGAAGAATATGTCAGGTGATTACAGAAGTAAATTTGTCACTCCGGAGGAGGCTGCAAGGCTGGCGGTCCGCTCCGGTGACTGGGTAGATTACGGCTTCGGAGCGGGATTTCCGGAGTTGATGGATAAAGCGCTGGCGGCGCGAAAAGGAGAGCTTCGGGATGTAAAGATCCGCGGAGGACTTGTGATCCGGCCGCGGATCGAGGTGGTGGAGTGTGACCCGGAACAGGAGAGCTTCCATTATTACAGCTGGCATATCGGTGATTATGAGAGAAAGCTTCAGAGCCGCGGTCTGTGTCAGTTCATGCCGATGATCCTCCGGTATCTTCCGGATCTGTACCGCCACCATATCCGTGTGGATGTGGCATTCGTTCCCGTTTCCCGTCCGGATGACAGAGGATACTGCGGACTTGGTATTTCCAACTACGCGTGGCGCACGATTTTTGAGCATGCCAGAACCGTCGTATTTGAGATCAACGAGCGTCTGCCGGGACTCCAGGGCGTGGACGGTTCCCACAGGGTCCATCTCTCCGAGGCAGATTATATTGTGGAGGGCGAGCATGAGCCGCTTCCGATCCGTACATATCGGGAGCCGTCAGAGATCGATGTGGCGATCGCAAAACAGGTCGTAAATGAAATTCCGGACGGAGCGGTCCTGTCTCTCGGGGTCGGCGGCGTGCCGTTTACGGTGGCGCAGATGCTGGCGGAATCGGATGTGAAGGATCTGGGATGCCATACCGGAACGATCAGCGATGCGTTTTTTGCGCTGCACAAGGCCGGCAAGCTGACCAATAAGAGAAAAGAAATTGATAACGGGTATTCCACATGGAATCTTGCCATGGGATCGAAGGAGCTCTATGAGTGGCTGGACGAGGAGCCTCAGTTATTCCGCCCGGCTGATGTGGATTATGTGCATTCCCCGGACCGCATTGCGAAAATGAAGCATGTGATCAGCATCAACGGAGGTGTGGAGCTTGATCTTATGGGACAGGAAAACGCGGAATCCGGAGGGAGACGACAGCTTTCCGGAACCGGCGGGCAGCTCGATTTCCTGGAGGGAGCATTCCGGTCTGAGGGCGGCAAGGGCTTCATCTGCCTGAATTCTGTGAGAAAGCAGAAGGACGGCACGCTGAAATCCAATATTGTACCGTTTATTCCGGGCGGCAGCACTGTTTCCGCGCCCCGGGGCATGATCCAGTATGTTGCGACAGAGTACGGAATCGCGAAACTCTCCGGGTTATCGTTAAGAGAAAGGGCGGAGGAAATGATAAGGATCGCGCACCCGGATTTCAGGGAAGAACTGGAGCGGTACGCGAAGGAAACATTCGGATAACAGGGGAAAATGAGCCCGCCTGTTGAGGAGCCTGGAAAAATTTCTGTAAGAGTTTATGCGAAGAACAAGAGAGGGGAAAGAGGAATGAAAAAGAAGAAACTGATCAGCCTGCTGCTCTCGGCAGTGATGGCGGTGACCGTACTCTCCGGCTGTGCAAGTCAGAACGAGAGTGCAGTACATAATGAGGCAGATAACAAAATTTCCATCAGCATCTATCTGTGGGACCGATCCATGTTAAAGGAGTTTACGCCCTGGCTGGAGCAGAAGTTCCCGGATATTGATTTTACCTTTGTCCAGAGCTTTAATACTATAGAATACTACAAGGACCTGTTAGCGCGGGGCGAGGAGATCCCGGATATCATCACCTGCCGGAGATTCTCACTGAATGATGCGGCGCCGCTTGCCGATCATCTGATGGATCTGAGCCAGACCGAGGCGGCAGGCACCTTCTACTCCAGCTATCTGGAGGTCAACCGGGAAACCGGCGGTGCCATCCGCTGGCTGCCCATGTGTGCCGAGGTGGACAGCATTATGGCCAACAAGGATCTGTTTGACCAGTATAACATTCCCCTGCCCACCAATTATTCCGAGTTTGTGGCGGCAATCGACGCCTTCGAAGCAGTCGGTATCAAGGGCTTCCAGACAGACTGGTATTACGACTATTCATGTCTGGAGACCATGCAGGGCTGCGCGGTTTCTGATCTGATGAGCCTTGAGGGGACCCAGTGGCGTATGGAATATGAAAGTGAAACGGAAGATCACCAGGTCGGACTCGATGATACAGTCTGGCCCAGGGTCTTTGAAAAGTATGAGCAATTCCTGAAGGATGTCCGCTTCCAGCCCGGCGATGAGGAACTGCAGTTTACCAAAGTGATGGAGCCTTATTTTGAAAGAAAGACTGCTATGGTTCGCAATACAGCGGCTCTGGCGGACAACATCACGCTGGAGAGAGGCATCAACAGTGTGATTCTGCCTTATTTTGGAGAAACCGAACAGGACAACTGGCTGCTTACCTATCCTATGTGCCAGCTGGCAGTTTCCAGACAGGTGGAACAGGACGAGGCTAAGAAGAAAGCCGTGATGGAGATCCTGACGGCCATTTTCAGCGAAGAAGGCCAGAAGCATGTTGCAGCCGGTACCTCTATGCTGTCCTATAATAAGGAAGTGAATATTTCCGCCTCTCCCGCACTTCAGTATGTGCAGGACTGCATCGACAGCAACCACCTGTATATGCGTCTGGCTTCCACCGAGGTGTTTGCTGTCTCTCAGGATGTTGGGCACAGGATGATGACGGGCGAGTATGACGCAAAGGCCGCTTATGACGCCTTTAATCAGCAGATCACCCATTATGCCGACCCGGATGCGGCGGAGGTCATGTTCACCCAGGAGACTGCCTATTCCAACGACTTTACCGAACACGGAAGCGCTGCGGCCTCCTCTCTGATGAACACCATCCGGGCGTCCATGGAGGCCGAAATCGCCATTGGATATTCCCCTGTGGCCAGCACCTCCATCTATGCCGGGGACTACACTCTGCAGCAGGCCAAGTGGATCCTCACCGCCCGCAATTCGATCTACCAGGGCGAGTATACCGGAGAGGAAGTCCGACGGTTTATGGACTGGCTGGTAAATGTGAAGGAGGATGGCTCCAATCCTGTCCGTCACCGCAATCTGATGCCTGTTACCAGCGGACTGGAGTATACGGTCACCGAGTACGAAAAAGGTAAGTTCCGCCTGGAGAAAGTGACTGTGAACGGAAAGCCCCTGGACGATAAGGCCAGCTATACCGTCCTTTTAGTAGGGGCGGACACCTTCCTGGAGAATGAGACCTTCTGCAATTGTCCCATGCCAGCAGACCTGAAGGAAAAGCGGCAGGCCTATCTGGTGAGTGATTTCTCCAGCCAGGAGTGTATGAAGGAGGCGCTTGAGAAAACGAGACAGTTTCTGGCGCCCACAGAGTATGTGACGATTCTTCAGGGCAAATGATAAACCGGAATAAAGACGAAAGGAGGACGGTGCCATGAAAAAGCGATTGCTTGCGCTGCTTCTTGCCCTTGCGATTGCTGCGGGGCTTGGCTGGTCAGGCTTTGCCTATTTCCGTTTTGTCTCCATGACAATTTACGATGAGAGCACCGACCACCTCACGGAGATCTTTCATCAGGCCAATCAGACTCTGTACAATCTGGTGTCTGTCAACTGGAGCCGTATGGACATGTGGACGCCTTATCTGGAGTCGGCAGAAAGTGAAGCGGATATTGTCAGCTATGTGAACCGGGCCCGGGAGGCAAATCATTTCACCGATTTCTACTTTATCTCACGGAACGGTGATTATCTCACACCGGAGGGGCAGAGAGGCTATCTGGATCTGAGAAATCAGCTTTCGAAGCTGATTCTGGAAAAACAGCCGGTGGTTGCCAACTCTGTTGTACCGGACAAGCCGGAGATCATGGTATTTGCCGTTCCCGCCGGGAAGGGACGGTACCGTGACTTTGAATACGAAGCGATCGCCATCACCTATAATAACTCCGATCTGGTGGAGGCTTTGAAGATCTCCGCCTTCGACGGACAGGCCAGCACATTTGCTGTGCTGCCGGATGGGCGGGTGGTCGTGGACAACGGCAGCGGGGATATGAAAAATATCCGCAATCTCTTTGCGCTGCTGAAAGAATCCGACAGCCTTTCCGATGCGGAAATCGATGCACTGCACAAGGACTTTTGTGCCGGCAATTCCGGCTCGATGTTGTTTCATGTAAACGGCAGGCCCTATTATCTGATCTACGAGTCCGCAAATTTCCAGGACTGGATCGTACTGGGAATCGTACCTGCCGATGTGGTCAACGCCAGCATGAACAGACTGCAGTCGGCTACCATGTTCGTGGTGTCGGGAATCGTCATCGCTCTGGCATTGATGCTTCTGCTTCTGGTAATCCAGCAAAACCGGCAGAAGCTGAAACGGAAGGACAATGAACTGCTTGCCCGCGATGAGCTGTTCTCAAAGCTCTCGGTCAATGTGGATGACGTCTTCCTGATGGTGGCTGCAGACGATCTTCATGTAGAGTATGTCAGCCCCAATATCGAGAAGCTGATCGGTATTTCGGAGGAGCAGGTCTCCCGTGATATCTATGAGATCGAGCATCTGCTCAGGCCGGACGATTCGGTTCACATACTGGATCAGATGTCAACGATCCTGCCCGGCGAGCAGAGAGAATGGGACCGGGAGTATATCCATCAGAAGACCGGCGCTGAGCTGTGGTTCCGCGTGGTCGTATTCTGCACGGACATTCAGGGTGAGAAAAAATACATTCTGGATCTATCCGACCGCACCAAGGACAAGAAGATCAATCAGAAGCTTGAGGACGCAGTCCATACCGCAGAGAACGCAAGCCGTGCGAAAACCATTTTCTTAAACAATATGTCCCATGATATCCGGACGCCTATGAATGCGATCATCGGGTTTACAAATATCGCCATGAAACACGATCCGAAGCCGGAGGTAATGGGATGTCTGGAGAAGATCAGTGAAAGCTCTGAGCATCTGCTGACGCTCATCAATGATGTACTTGATATCAGCCGCATTGAGAGCGGAAAAATCAAATTCGCACCGATCCCGGTTGATATTGCGGAGGTTGCGGATACGGTGCAGAGCATCATGTACGGGTTCCTGTCCAACCGCAATATTACCTTCCGCACGAATCTGGAGGAACCTGAGACGCCCTACGTGCTTGCTGACGCCGTTCGTATCCGGGAAGTGCTGGTGAATATTCTCGGCAACGCGGTGAAGTTTACCGATGACGGCGGTACCATTGCCTTTGAAGCCGGCTACTATCCCGGAATTGATGCGCAGCATATGGTGGTGCGCTACTGCATCGCGGATACGGGCGTGGGTATGAGCGAGGAGTTTGTCGAGCACATTTTTGACGAATTCTCTCAGGAGGAAAACGGTGCGCGGACGCAGTATAAAGGGACCGGCCTGGGTATGGCCATTACAAAGCGGTATGTGGATCTGATGGGCGGTACGATATCGGTTAAGAGTAAAAAGGGCGTAGGCGCAACCTTTACTGTGGTGCTTCCACTGGAGATTACGGATGAAAGCAAGGTCCAGAAGCAGGATCAGCCGGCTTCCGATGCGGACCTGGCGGGCGTGAAGATCCTGCTGACGGAGGATAACGACCTGAATGCGGAGATCGCAATGGTTCAGTTGGAGGAGCTGGGAATTCAGGTCACCAGGGCTGCCGACGGCGACGAGGCAGTGAGAGTCTTCACAGAAAATCCGCCGGGCACCTTTGATATGATCTTTATGGATATTATGATGCCGGAAATGAACGGTTATGAAGCCACAGAAGCCATCCGAGCCATTTCGGATCGCCCGGATGCGCGAAAGATCCCCATCATTGCCATGACAGCCAACGCTTTCGCTGAGGATGTCCAGGCGTCACTGGATGCGGGGATGAACGGCCATATCGCCAAACCTGTTGTTATGGAGGAGGTAATCAAGGCTATTGCACGAAATCTGTCCTATTAGGACAGCATCAATCGATTTTTAATTATCGTGACGTCTGCGTCAACAGACATGTCCGTTTAGACTGCGAAACGCAGGGCCATCAGAAGAAAACCGGTGGTCCTGCGCTTTTTCTTTTCTTAAAAAAGCATAAATTCTCTTGACAGAAACAGCCAATCTGAATATAATGCATTTTAACTTTAGCACTCAATAAAAGAGAGTGCTAATAAAGGCAAATTGGTTTGTTGCTGGAATGCTCTTAAGAAGGAGGAAGTGCCTGTGAAGGAAAAGGACAGAAGGGAAAAGATGAGTCGTGTTTTCCGGTTCATGCCGCTGCCGGAGTTTCTCGTCATGCAGTCGGTGAAACGTCTGTCGACAGAGTCGCCATACGCGGATGGGCGGGTCAATATCAGGGAAATGGGTGAACGGATGCAGATTTCTGTATCCCGACTCTATCGGCTCGTCTGCATGATGCAGGAGAAGGGATATATTGTAAAGAAAAATAACCCCGAAGACCCGGAGGGGGCGTATCTGCTGATATCAGAACAGGGAAAAAGCATGTTAAAAGCACAGGAGCAGGCTCTGAAACAGTATGGAAGAGAGATCGTGAAGGAGTACGGAAAGGAGAATGTGGAACAGCTTCTGGAAATGCTCCGAAGGCTGGACGAAATCGCAGTGCGCAGAGCGGAGAGCATGCCGGAAGTGTCCGAGCTCATGTGCCCGGAACGGGTTCCGGAAGATGAGGATATCTATTATCTCATCGCGGAGGCACAGCGCATCACGGCAGAGGTATCTCTGGATCTGAGGGAGAAAAAGCTGGATACGTGGGAGCGTAAACTTCTGGAGACCGAGGTAAAAAGACTGAGAAGCAGACTTGAGAGCCTGAAGCCGGGGCAGATCACCGGGGAAGAAATCCGTGAGATCCGGTATGAGGAGACACAGGTGGAGCGTGATGCGGCACGGCTGTTTCAGACCGGGAAGGACCTGTCCCGGAGACGGGAGGGCGTATGAAGAGCAGAGAAGAGCTAAAAACGATCATGGAGAACGCGCCGGCTCCGAAAGCGCATAAGCGCGGACCGCGACAGTTTAAGAGTATAAAAGGGGGACGAATCTATGCGCTCCTTTTGATGACGGTGGGTATCTTATGTTTGTTCTGTACAGCCTGGATGCACCGGGCGCTTCCGTTTATCGTGGGAATCTTTCTGGAGATCCTGGGACTTGGCAGTCTCACACGCGGAATCATGACAGGGGAGTATCGGAACCCGGAAACGAAGCTGACTTCCAGTGCGGTCGTATATCTGGTGCTGGGAGCCGTCATTCTCTGGCATCATGCCAACGCCGATGAGGTGATTGGAAGCATCTGGGGTATCCTGGGACTAATCAAGGGAGCGGAGGTCCTCAACGAGGCGATCTGCAGCATGGCGGCTCATGAATCTTTTGTAATGAAAATGATTCAGGCGGCTGTTGAGGTGGCATTGGGAATCCTGCTTCTGGTGAATCCGACGGAGAGCGTTCGCCATCATGTGTTTCTTCTGGGGCTGGAGTTAGTGATGGTAAGCTGGCAGATCGCAAAGGAGCTGTACCGGTGATCAGTCCTGCGGCGCTCGGTAAAAGTCCAGAATCTCACGGCGCAGACCGGCATGCTCTGCTGCGTCATTGTAATTCCGATTCTTTCCATGCTGTTTGCCGGCATGGGGCTGATCGGATAAATCATCGGAATCTGTCGTTTTACGGCAGTTTGTGAAACTCATTTCTGATAAACGATCCCTCTGCGGGCGGAAGCCTGTCAGAGGGATTTTTCTGTCCGCATGAACCTTAAAAACTCCGCCGCAGCCGGGGACCGGAAACCGGTTTTTCTAACGGCGACGCCGGTTTTTAAGACCGGGGAAGGCTCAAGGGGCACCGATACGAGGGAGTCGTGGCGAAACAGGTTGAAATTTTCTTCTGCGAACAGGCTGATCCCCTCGTGGAGTGTGACGGCGCTGAGGATGGATTCCATCCTGGCGGTGCGAACGATATCGGGGCGGATCCCGGCATCCTGGAACAGGCTGAGGCAGAGACGGTAGATGGCTGTGTAGGGATGCATCAGAACAAACGGTTCGCCGGCGATATCCTCAATGGAAACTGTCTTTTCCTCTGCCAGAGGATGATCGCTGGGGAAAACAGCCACGAGCCGGTCGCTCGACAGTGGATAAAACTGAAATTCCGACTGGTCCAGAAACAGATCCCGGATGATGATCAGGTCAAAACGGCCCTGTTTCAGGCCGTAGGTCAGATCTTCCTCCTCCAGCTCATCCATGGACAGGCGGATTTCCGGATGGGACGAGGAAAAGTCCTTCAACATGCCGGTCAGGTGGTACTGGGAGAGGACCGGGAGAGTGCCGAGGCGCAGGGAGAGGCGGGAGGCGGTCTTAAATTCCTGCATCCGGTCCAGGGCCCGGTGATACTGGGCAGAAAGGCCCTGAGCTTCTTCGTAAAAAATACGCCCGGCATCTGTCAGAACGGCTGAGCGGCCGGAACGGTCAAACAGGTACAGATCCAGCTCCTTTTCCAGCTTGAGGATCTGCTTGGAAAGCGCAGACTGGGTAATATGGAGCGATTCCGCCGCATCGAAAAACGTATCGGACCGGACAGCGGCCAGAAAAGCGTCCAGCTGATCAAATGTCATGAAAGTCTCCTTTCCGAGAAACAGATGCAATTCTCATTCCATTATGGAATCAATTGTACCACAACTGGAATTGATTGGAAAGACCGGAGCCGATAAAATGATACCAGAATAAAGGAGGTATTTTCAATGTCAGAAAAAGTAAGAGATTTAAGAAGCGCTCTGGAACTTCTGCGGAACATGCCGGGCCAGTTGGTGGAAACGGATGTGGAAGTCGATCCGGAGGCAGAGCTTTCCGGCGTTTACCGCTATGTGGGCGCCGGCGGCACCGTCATGCGTCCAACGAGATCCGGCGGACCGGCCATGATCTTCAACAAAATCAAAGGCTTCGATGACGCCAGAGTCGCGATCGGCGTTGTGGGAAGCAGAAAACGCGTGGCTGCCATGTTCGGCTGCAAGATTGACGAGGTGGGAAAGCTTCTGTGCGAGTGCGCGAAGAATCCCATTGAACCGGTGGTGACAGACGAGGCGGCGCCGGTGCAGGAGGTTATCCATCTGGCCACAGATCCGGACTTCGATCTGCACAAGCTGGTTCCGGCGCCCACCAACACGCCGGTGGACGCAGGCCCCTACATCACACTCGGCATGTGCTACGCAACCCACCCGGATACGGGACGTTCCGACGTGACGATCCATCGCATGTGCATCCAGAGTAAGGATGAGCTGTCCATTTTCCTGCAGCCCGGCTCCAGACATATCGGGGCCATGGCGGAGCGCGCCACAGAGCTGGGAAAACCGCTCCCGATCTCTGTGAGCATCGGTGTGGATCCTGCCATTGAGATCACTTCCTGCTTCGAGCCGCCGACAACCCCGCTGGGCTTCAATGAGCTTTCCATCGCGGGAGCGCTGCGGAAAGAGCCCGTGAAGCTTCACAAATGCGTTTCCATCGAGGAGAACTGCATTGCCAACGCGGAGTATGTCATCGAGGGCGAGATCCAGCCGGGAGTCAGAGTCGTTGAGGACCAGAATTCTCATACCGGCTGCGCGATGCCGGAGTTCCCGGGATATAACGGCGCGGCTTCCGGCGAGTGCTGGCTGATTAAAGTCAGGGCTGTGACGCACCGCGTCCATCCGATCATGCAGACCTGCATCGGACCGAGCGAGGAGCATGTGAATATGGCCGGAATTCCTACGGAGGCGAGTATCTACGGCATGGTGGAGAAGGCGCTTCCGGGCAAGGTCGTGAACGTATATGCCCACCCGTCGGGCGGCGGCAAGTACATGGCCATCCTCCAGTGCAGAAAGACTGTCCACACCGATGAGGGAAAACAGCGCCAGGCCGCGCTTCTCGCGTTCTCCGCATTCCCGGAGTTAAAGCATGTGATCCTCGTGGACGATGATGTGGATATTTTTGATACCAATGATGTCCTCTGGGCCATGAATACCAGATTCCAGGGCGACCGCGATATCATCACGATTCCCGGCGTGCGCTGCCATCCGCTAGATCCCAGCTCCAGCCCGGACTACAGCCCCAGCATTCTGGACCGCGGAATGTCCTGCAAGACGATCTTCGGCTGCACGGTTCCGTTCGGATTAAAGGACCGGTTCAGGCGTGCTCAGTTCCTGGAAGTCGACCCGAAAAAGTGGCTTCCGGACATGGAATAGACAGGGATATAAAGGAGGAGACCGGAGATGAAAAAGAGGATCGTTGTCGGCGCCTCGGGCGCCAGCGGAATGCCGGTTCTGATGAAATGTCTGGAGCTCATTCGGGAATCCGGCATGTATGAGTCGTTTCTGATCTTAAGCGAGAGCGCCGGGATCACGTTCGGACAGGAAATGAGAATTCCCGTTTCCGAGGCGGAAAAACTGGCTGACCATGTGCTCTGCCAGGAGGACATCGGAGCCGGACCTGCCAGCGGATCCTTTCGGACAGAGGGAATGCTGATCGTCCCGTGCAGCATGAAGACCATTGCGGGAATTCATGCGGGTTACGCGGAGAATCTGATTCTCCGGGCGGCGGATGTGACCATAAAGGAGCAGAGGACGCTGGTGCTGGCGGCCAGAGAGACGCCGCTCAGTCCGATCCATCTTCGCAATCTCCACGAGCTTTCCATGATACCGGGCGTCCGGATCATCCCGCCGATGATGACATTTTATCATATGCCGGAGAGCATTGACGAGATGGTGTACCATGTGGCGGCGAAACTGGTGGAACCGTTCGGAATTGAGGCAAAGGAGTACAGGCGATGGAATGGACTGTAAAAAAGCGGCTTGAGCTTACATTTTCGTGTCTGGAGATCCAGGGAGCTTATGAAGGTCATGTTCGGAGATTCCATTCTGGAAACAGTGAAGAAGACTCTGGAAGAATTTGAGGTTTCTGACGCGGACGTGGAGATCCGCGACAAGGGCGCGCTGGACTGCGTTATCAAGTCCAGAATGCAGTGCGTCATCTGCCGTGCCGCTGAGGAACACTATGACTGGTCAAAGGAGGACGCAAAATAATGGCTGAGAAAACGATCCATCTGAAACGTACCAGCCTGTATGCCAGCGGCAGCAGTCCTGTCAACATGATTCAGGCGGTATTTTATAACGAAGATATGCTGATCTACGATCTGGAGGATTCTGTTCCGGCAGCAGAGAAGGATGCGGCCAGATTCCTGGTCTATAACATGGTAAAAAATCACAGACCGAAGGACAAATATGTCTGCATCCGTGTCAACGGAATCTATTCCGAGTATCTGGAGGAAGATTTGCAGGCGGCGGTAAGAGCCAACCCGGACTGCATCCGTATCCCGAAGGTGGAGTACGCGAGAGAAGTACAGGATATTTCCGGGAGAATCGCGGCGATCGAGGAAAAGATCGGGCTGGAAGTCGGAAAGATCGAGTTGATCTGCAATATTGAGTCCTACATGGGCGTCATCAACGCCACGGAGATCGCCCACTCCGACCCGCGCGTAGTCGCCATGGCGGTCAGCGCCGAAGACCTGACCGCGAGCCTGAAAGCCCAGAGAACGAAAAAGGGCCTGGAAGTATTCTATGCGAGAAACGCCGTGCTGATGGCATGCCGTTCCGCCGGAATCGACGCGCTGGATATTGTGTTCAGTGACATCAACGATAGGGAAGGCCTCGAGGAAGACACCGCTCTGGCGAAAAACCTGGGCTTTGACGGAAAGACCTGTATCCATCCGCGCCAGATCGACACGGTCAATTCCTTCTTTACTCCGAGCATGAAGGAGATCAAATATGCGCTCCGTGTATTGAAGGCTGTGGAAGAAGGAAAAGCGCAGCATAAGGGAGCCGTTACACTGGACGGAGGCATGATCGATAAGCCCATGGAGCTTCGCGCGCTGACCACACTGGCACAGGCCGAGGCTGCCGGGATCAATGTGAAAGGAATGGTGATCTAGTATGATTAACGCAGTTGGACGTGAGATCCCGGAAAAGATCGGGGATTATGTGGTAAAACCGTACACCGGCGCATACACGACCGTTCCGTCTGATGCACCGGTCCATACTTTGAGAACAGCCGGAAAGCATAGCATGTGTCCGGAGACTCGAAAATGCTGGGAAGTATTGAGGAAGCCGTCAAAGCCACAGGACTGAAGGACGGAATGACCATCTCCTTCCATCACAGCTTCCGTGAGGGCGACGAGATCATCGGCCAGGTGCTGACTGCGATCAGAAACCTCGGGATCAAACACCTCCGCTTCGCCCCCAGTGCGGTCGTCAACATCAAGAATCCATCGATCGTGGATTTTATAAAGGACGGCACCATTGATCGCATTGAAGCCAGCGGTATCCGGGGTGAATTGGGAGACGCGGTTCTGGAGGGCTTGATGGAAAAGCCGGTCATCTTAAGGACCCATGGCTCCAGACCGCGAGCCATTGAGGCGGGAGAGCTTATGATCGATGTAGCATTTATTGGTGCTTCCGCAGCCGATGAGTACGGCAATGCCACAGGCCAGATCGGCCCCAATGCATGCGGTTCTCTGGGATACTCCTTTGTGGATGCACAGAATGCGGCAAAGGTGGTCGTCATCACAGACTACCTTGTAGAATATCCGTGCTGCCCGGCAAGCATTTCCCAGCAGTATGTGGATTATGTCGTAAAAGTGGACCGGATCGGCGATCCGGATAAGATCGGAAAAGGTGCGGCCAGAATGACCAAAAACCCGCGTGATCTTATGATCGCAGAGCGTGCGGCGGACGTCATGGCAGCTTCCCGTTTATTTAAAGAAAACTTCTCCTTCCAGACCGGTGCCGGCGCCATCAGCATCGCCTGCACCGTCTATCTGGCGGAGAGGATGGAGCAGCGCGGCGTGAAAGCCAGCTTTGCGCTGGGCGGAATGACCGCGGGCATTGTGGAGATCGATAATGCCGTATACTCAAATCCGTTCACTAAAGGCTCCATGCTGGACAAGCTGAACTTCGGCGTTCTGGCGGCCCTGGAGGTGGATACAGACTTCAATGTCAACATCCTGACCGGATCTTCCGGCGAGATGATGGGCGGACTCGGCGGCGGCCCCGATGTGGCGGCAGGTTCCGACATTTCCATCGTCTGCCTTCCGGTTGTGCGCGGAAGAACTCCGTCGATCACAAAGCGCGTGTTTACCTGCTGTACGCCCGGCGAGACCGTAGCCTGTGTTGTGACCGAGGCGGGAATCGCGCTGAATCCGAAGCATAAATACTATCCGGAGCTGAAGGAAGATCTGGAGCAGGCAGGACTTAAGCTTGTGACGATCGAATACTTACAGCAGCTTGCAGAGTCCCTGACCGGTGTTCCGGCGCCGATCGAGACCACCGACCGGGTCGTGTGCATCGTAGAGTACCGGGACGGTACCGTGATCGATGTGATCAGGGCAATCAGAAAATAGAAAATCCTGTATCCGGAGCGGAAATTACGAGTTATAATAAAAAAAACTATTCCGGAAAAGGAGTTGAAAGAACATATGATCCATATCGAAAACGCATTCATATCCGCAGAAATCATGGAAACAGGAGGCACTCTGCATTCGCTGAAGTGGAAAGAGACCGGTGCGGAATACCTATGGCAGGGGGATCCGGCCTACTGGCGCGGACAGGCGCCCAACCTGTTCCCGTTTGTGGGAAGGCTCTTTGAGAAAGCCTACACGCTGAACGGAAAACGGTATGACATGGGGATCCACGGGTTCCTTTCCCGGTCGGAGATGGCCGTGGAATCAAACGAAATGGATTCCTGCACGTTGGTGCTGACTGACTCGGAGGAGACGAGGGCCGTCTATCCGTACGCATTCGCGTTCCGGCTGAATTATCGTCTGGAGGAAGACACGGTGAAGATCACATTCCGGGTGGAAAACCGCTCTGAGGAGACCATGTACTGCGGTATGGGCGGTCATCCTGGCTTTAATGTACCTCTGGAGGAGGGGCTTTCCTTTGAGGATTACGCCCTCACATTCCCGGAGGTCTGCAGCCCGAAGCTTGTGGAGTTCAGCCCGGGCGTTCTGGACACCGGCGCCCGCTCATCGTACTCGCTGGAGGGCGGAAACAGGCTGCCATTAAAGCACAGCCTGTTTGACAACGACGCCGTGGTTTTCACGGATATGCCAAGGGAAGTCAGCCTCTCTTCTGAAAAGGGAAGCCACGGTGTGACTGTTGCGTTCCCGCAGATGCCGTACGTGGGCTTCTGGCACAAAAATCAAAGCGATGCGCCCTATGTCTGCATCGAGCCGTGGTCGGTTCTGCCCGGCAGAGAGGGGATCGTGGAGGAACTGGGTCAGATGGCGGACATGACAGCCATCCCCGCAGGGGAGGCATTTGAAAACCGGTGGTCCATTAAAATCTGGTAAATAATTCCGTCCGCCTGGAGCTTTTCAAGGTTCAGGCGGATCGGCTTCCTATTTCATTCTGCGCACATCGCGCTCCATATTTTTCTACAGTCACTTCTGACTTTAATCTGATTTATGCTTCGGCAGATCCCAAGACAGTGCAGTATTTGGCGGGTAATGAAAACAGTCATAAAAATATGAATAAAGGATATTCCCAACCGGCCCCTTTATATGATAAACTATATTTTACTGGGAATATATGGAAAAGTGAAGATGACCCTAAGACGCCTTACATAGGAATTGCAATATGGTGGCTGAAGGATCAAATACGCCACCTTTCAGAGGAGGGATAGAAGGCGAATAAAGGTATGCTTTCGATCCCAACATCATAACATGATAATTTTACATAAGAGAGGAACAGAACATGCCGGAATTAAGCAATCGGGTACAGGAATTTACGGATTCCGTGATCCGCAGAATGACAAGAATCAGCGATGAGTACGGAGCCATCAATTTATCTCAGGGATTTCCTGATTTTGATCCTCCGAAGGAGATCATGGATGCACTGGCAAAAGCGGCTTACGAAGGCCCGCACCAGTATTCCATCACATTCGGCGCGAAGAATTTTCGTGACGCGCTGGCAAAAAAGCAGGGAAAGGCCATGAAACGGGAGATCAATCCGGATACGGAGATCGTTGTGACATGCGGCGGCACGGAGGCCATGATGTGCGCCATGATGACGATCTGCAACCCGGGGGACAAGGTCATGGTGTTCTCGCCGTTCTATGAAAACTATGGTGCCGACGCCATTTTATCGGGCGCGGATCCCATTTATATCCCGCTGGTACCGCCGGAATACAATTTCGATCTCAGTCAGATCGAGGCGGGATTTCAGGCGGGAGCCAAAGCGATCATTATCTGCAATCCCTCCAATCCCTGCGG
>JALEWG010000054.1 GCA_022788065.1 Lachnospiraceae bacterium
ATAATCCGCGCTTTTCATCACCCCGGAGCTTAAAAACAGCCCTTCAATATAGTTTCTTCTGTAAAATTCCATTGTAAGTTCACAGATCTCGTCCGGCGTAAAGGCTGTCCTCACAACATCGTTGGAACAGCGGTTCACACAATATTTACAGTCATAGATACACCAGTTGGTCATCAGAATTTTCAACAGAGAGATACAGCGTCCGTCCGCAGAAAAGCTGTGACAGATTCCGCCGCTCACCGCGTTTCCGAGGAATCCTTTTTTTCCTCTCCGGTCAGAACCACTTGACGTACAGGCTACATCGTATTTCGCCGCATCCGCCAGAATCTTCAGTTTATCCTCCAGTCCCATCACTTCCTGAATCAGCATGGCATAATCCCCCGCTTCACACGTTTTTAGAACATATGTTCTTTAGCATACAGCCATTATACCATCCTGCCGCAAAGAATGCAAGATGCTTTTCGAACATTTGTTTGTTGCGAGTATCGAAGTGACCCGTGAAATTCAAAAGGCTGCCGCACGCAGTGCGACAGCCGACAGATTTCTGACATTTTCTATTTCATGAGTTTCACCATCACAGCTTTCTGTGCATGAAGACGATTCTCCGCCTCCTCAAAGATCTCTCCTGCGTGGTTCTCAAAGGTCTCCTCCGTGATCTCCTGACCGCGGTAGGCCGGAAGACAATGCTGGACCATGGCTCCGGGAGCAGCTTCACTCATCAGCTTCTCATTGACCTGATATCCCTGGAACGCCTCCATTCTCGCTTTTTTCTCAGCCTCCTGTCCCATGGAAGCCCAAGTGTCCGTGATCACCACGTCTGCGCCCTGAACAGCCTCAAACGGATCGTTCACGAGTGTAAACTGACTTCCGAACGGCTTTGCGAATTCCAGAACCGAAGGATCCGGTCTGTAAGCGTCCGGAGTTGCCACGGAAACGTTCATACCGGTTTTCAGACCGCCCACGATCAGTGAGTTGGCCATGTTGTTTCCGTCTCCGATGAAGCACATTTTCAGGCCTTTCAGACCGCCGAAATGTTCCCGGATGGTCATCAGATCAGCCAGCACCTGACACGGATGGCAGAAGTCTGTGAGTCCGTTGATCACCGGAACGGAACCGAACTTCGCCAGGTCCTCCACTTCCTGCTGAGCGAAGGTGCGGATCATGATACCGTCCACATATCTCGAAAGAACCCTCGCCGTATCCTGAACCGGCTCGCCGCGGCCGATCTGCATATCCTTGCCGGACAGAAACAGCGCGTGTCCTCCCAGCTGAAACATTCCGGTTTCAAAGGAGACTCTCGTTCTTGTGGACGATTTCTGGAAGATCATACCGAGAGTCTTTCCCTCCAGATGTTTATGGGGAATATTATGTTTTCTTTCATATTTCAGCTGGTCCGCCAGATCCAGAATCGTAAAAATATCCTCAGTGCTCAGATCCATGAGCTTCAATAAATGTTTCACTCTAAAATACCTCCTTCATGGCCGCAACGGCTTCATTCATCTCGTCATAACTTATCACAAGCGGCGGAAGAAGCCTGATGGCGTCCGACCCGGCCGTCAGCACCAGAATCCCCTTTTCCATCAGGGAAGCCACCAATCCGGCCCTCTTTTCCGGACCCACAACGATTCCGAGCATGAGTCCCATTCCGCGGACTTCCTTGATTTCCGGCGAACCGATCGCAAGGATCGCCTTCTTCAGGTAATCGCCCTTCTCCTTCACAGATTCCAGGAACTCCTTCCTGCAGACCTCGGAAAGAACTGTTTTTGCCGCTGCGCAGGATACCGGATTGCCGCCGAATGTGGAGCCGTGGGTGCCGGCCCCGAGGACGTCGGCACACTTTTTCGACGCCATGACGCCGCCGATCGGAAGACCGCCGCCCAGGCCTTTGGCCATGGTCACCACATCAGGCTCGATTCCGTACTGCTCATAGCAGAACAGGCTTCCCGTACGGCCGATTCCTGTCTGCACCTCATCTACAAGAAGCAGAATATCGTTTTCCTTGCAGAACGTCTCCACGCTCTTCACGAATTCCACCGGAAGCGGGAGAACACCGCCCTCGCCCTGGATCATCTCGATCATGACCGCGCAGGCGCCGCAGGCCTTCGCCTTGAGATCCTCCAGGTCACCGGCCTTCGCGTACGCAAATCCCTCCGTAAACGGGAAGAAATACTGATGGAATTTTTCCTGTCCGGTGGCTTTTAACGTTGTAACGGTACGACCGTGGAAAGACTGAACCAGTGTCACGATCTTGTTTCTGCCCTCTCCGTATTTGTCATAGGAATATTTTCTCGCCAGCTTGATGGC
>JALEWG010000148.1 GCA_022788065.1 Lachnospiraceae bacterium
AATGAAGTTTTATACATAGAAAATCCGGCAGGCCTTTTGTATAAGGCCTGTCTTTTTTAATTTTTTGCGGATCCGCCGGCGGAAATAATGCGGAATCACACTTGAACGGACCGGTATTTCATGTTATGCTCTCTGCATAAAAATAAACTTTTTTTCAAGGAAAGGACGCTTGTCATGGAACTGGATATGACAAAAGGGAGACCTTTGCCGGTACTTCTGCGGTTTACTCTGCCGTTAATGATCGGCAACGTGTTTCAGCAGCTTTATAATATGGCCGACACGGTGATCGTCGGAAGATTTGTAGGCGCCGGCGCACTGGCAGCCGTCGGATCAACAGGAACAATCATGTTCCTCCTCACAGGATTTGCACAGGGGATCACGTCGGGATTTGCGATTCTGACTTCCCAGAGATATGGCGCGGGAGATGAGAAAGGCGTCAGAAAGAGCGTGGCGAATGGGATTCTGCTGTCTCTGTGGTCAGCCGTCGTTCTGACCGCGGTTTTTCTGGCGGGGCTTAAACCGCTCCTGCGGCTGATGAATACGCCGAAAGATATTTTTTCCGATGCTTATATTTATATCATGATCATCTGCATGGGACTTCTGGCCAGTGTCTTTTATAATCTGTTTTCTGCATTTTTACGGGCAGTCGGGGACAGCCGGACGCCGTTATTTTTCCTGATATTTTCCGCGTGTCTGAATGTGGGACTGGATGTTCTTTTCATCGTTGCTTTCCGGTGGGGAACAGCGGGCGCAGCGCTTGCAACCATCGCAGCGCAGGCAGTTTCCGCAGTGCTTTGCGGTATTTATATATGGAAAAAGGTTCCGCTCCTGACTCCGGGTACCGGCGTATGGAAGATGGATCGAAACGATTCGGAACGTCAGCTGTTCATGGGCATTCCCATGGCACTCCAGTTTGCGATCACTGCCTCAGGAGGCATGGTCACACAGTCGGCGATCAATCTGTTCGGATCCGATGCTGTGGCAGCTTACACGGCGGCAGTTAAGCTGGAGGGGCTTGTGGAGCAGGGCATGGTTGCCATCGGGCAGGCCACTGCAACATACGGAGGGCAGAATTACGGAAAAGGAGATCTGGCACGGATCCGATCCGGTGTCCGCGCGGCGCTGTTTTCTGTGACAGTATACAGTATTGTTATGGCCGTAATCATGTGCATGGGGCTCCGATCCGCTCTCGGTATTTTCTTTTCTGACGGTGTGAACCTTATGGCGATGTGGCCGTGGGCATGGACTTTTACAAAAATCTGCACGGCATTTTTCGTTCCACTGGGGGCAATTTTCGTGTTCCGGAACGTCATGCAGGGCTGCGGATACGGATTTCTTCCTATGTTTGGCGGTGTTGTGGAAATGGTGGCGCGCCTTTTTACCGCACTGACGGCGATCAACCTGCACAGCTACAAGATGGCCTGCTTCTGCCATCCAGCGGCATGGACGGCTGCGGCTGTATTTCTGGGCGCTTCATATCTTTATGTGATGAGGCAGATGGAGAGAAAGAAGGAAAAATATGTACAGGGTCGCGGTATGTGATGACAACAGAGAATTTCTGGAATTGACGGAAGCGAAGATCCGGTGGTACTGTCTTGAACGACAGCTGAAGATCGTTCTGGAATGTTTCGAGGACAGCGATACACTGGCTGAGCGGATCGAGGAGAGAAAAGGGTTTGACGCGTACATTCTTGATATCGAAATGCCGAACCTGTCTGGAATGGAACTTGCTGAGATCATCGAACAGTATTCCGGTGACGGCTATATCATTTACCTGACTTCCTATGAACAGTATGCGGTGAAAGCCTGCAACGTCAATGTCCTGAATTACGTCCTGAAGGATCAGATGGAAAACGAGTTCCCGGCTGCTTTAAACAGGCTGTTCGATCGCCTGGACAGAAGCCGGGATGAAAAAACGTATATTATCTGCAACAAGAGGAAATACATTAAGATCGCGCACAGAGACATTATTTACATATATAAAGACCAGAAAAACGCGGTATTTGTCCTGACCGGCGCCGGAAAAGAGTGGGACCGGAGTACACTTCAGGAGGTATACCAGAAACTGGACAGTGCTGACATGTACATGCTGGACCGGGGAATCATATTGAATCTCAGCCATGTCAGAAAAATTGTGGATGGGAAAATTGTGATGACAGACGGATATGAACTGACTTCCAGTCCGAATCACATAAATGGTCTGAAAGAGTATTTAATTACTCATTTGGGGGATTTGGTATGATCGGAATGCAGCTGGTGGAATTTGCTGCGTCATTTATCGAGGCGGAGTTGGGGATAT
>JALEWG010000167.1 GCA_022788065.1 Lachnospiraceae bacterium
TGTGGAGACCGATAAACACATCCGGTTTCAGCACATCCATAAACCGGCATTCAATCAGCTGCTTGGCTCCCGTCCCGGTCTCCTCCGCAGGCTGGAACAGAAACATGACATTTCCATGCAGCTCTTCCCTGATTTCCGCCAGAACTCTCGCACAGTAAAGAAGAACCGATGTGTGGATATCATGTCCGCAAGAGTGGCAGACTCCCGGATTTTTTGAGGCAAAGGGAAGTCCGGTCTGCTCCTCCATGGGAAGCGCGTCGATGTCCTCGCGGATAGCAACGGTCTTTCCCGGACAGCCGCCGCGCAGGATTCCCACCACGCCTGTTTTCAATCCGATCCCGGCAATTTCAATCCCGTATTCGGTGAGTTTTTCCCGGATCAGTGCGGTCGTCTCAAACTCCCGGTTGCTGAGCTCCGGATGTTCATGGATCTGTCTTCGGAGCGCGATCATTTCGTCTGCATATTTCGCTGTAATTTCTGCTGTATTCATGGTGATTCCTCCCCGGATCTTATCGAACCGGCGTTTCGGAATTCCGTCTGCCGGTCACATTCTTTTCTCTTTTACATACCACATCCGTTCCAAAGATGCAAGAGAAAAACTCCCTTTACCGTCTCCACGATCTTCACCAGTATGCTCCACAGCCGCATAAAGAAATTTCCCTGTGCATGGAATTCCTCATCGACGGGCGCTTCTTCCTCGTCCTCAGTCTCCGCGGTACCCTCCGTTCTCAGTATGATCTGAAGGCTCTGCGGCTCAGGGTTCGTAACGGAAGTGAAGGAAATTTTCCTGGCATCCGTGTCGATATTGAGGATCGTCATATCCTCACCCGTATATTCATCCCATTTTTCATTGATCAGATCTTTCACGGTATCCTTTGCCTCCCGGATCACTCCGGTTTCCGAAAGGCCCCGGATCGCTGTTTCCAGAGCGTCCGTGAGACCTTCCGTTGTGAGCTTTGCGCCCTGATCAAGGGGAGTTCCGGCCGCCTTCAGATTCTTCTCCGTCTCCGACAGGAGCACATACATGGCGTCCGTACCGCGCACTGCAGTTTCGATGAGAAGTCCGGTATCCGAAAGCGCCTGATCCGCTGTACCGTGGTATCGGTTCAGGATATCCGTGAGACGATCCACATCCGAGATCAGGTTCTGCCCCGTCGGAGCCGCATGCCTGAGCGAATCCGCCAGATCAGCCGTATCTTCGAGAACATATTCCAGGGATTCGCCGTCTTCCTCCACACGGCGGATCGTATCCTCTAAAAGAGAGACCGCTTCGGTCACCGACCGGATCATCATTTCCAGCTTCGAGGGTTGTTCCAGCTTTCCGACAAGCGCTTCCAGCAGCATAATGAGCTTTGCGAGTCCCTGCTGAGCGGCTCCGGCATGCACGGACGCCGCATCCTCCAGCGCCTGCTCTAAAGCGTCCGAATAGCTGGCGATGATCGCCTCCGCGATGTCCTGTCCCTCCCCGGGGAGCTCCCCGATCAGTACTCCGACCGCCTCCGTGAGCGCTTCTTTCTGTTCCTCCGTCAACCCGGGGATACTGCCCTGCTCTTTCAGCTGCTGCTCCAGATTTCTGAGGGAGGAAATGATTTCTTTAAGCCTCAGGATTTTCTCATTCAGTGCATCCCGGCACCGCAAAAGCTCCTCCAGGTCTTTTCTGAGGCTGGTCAGCATTTTCTCATATTCCCGGATATCCTGTCCGGTATCGCCAAGCAGTTCGGACAGCTCGTTTAAATCCCGGCTCACATGCCTGAGGCTGAACCGCAGGTCTTCCAGATCCTCATCGAGCTCCTGCAGCGTGCCGTTCATACTATTGAGCTCCCGGTTTGCGTCCGAGAGCGCGTTTCTGGCCTCATCCATATATCCGGTAAACGGAACGCCCCGCTCAGAAAGTTCCTTTAGTACCGCCAGCGCTTCGTCCGCATCCACATAGACCGCTTCTTTTGTGCCGGAGATGATCTGTCTTGACGCGTCGAGCTTCTTAAGACCGGCCGCCGTGCTTTGAAGGCCGGCCGAAAGCCCTTCCAGACTGTCAAGAATAATATCCAGGCTGTCGCTGACCGCGTCGGCTGAATCCTTTACTGTATCTCTCATATCTCTGAGATCGTCCAGCCGGTCCAGCTGGCTTAACGTCACGGGAGTCATCAGGATCATCAGACCTGAAAATTCAAAATCATCGCTCCCGATCCGCAGTTCGAAATGTTGTTCCTCCCCCGGCATGACCATGAAAAGCACAGCCTTCATGCTTCCAACAGACTGGATCTGAGCTCCGGGCGCTTCCACACTCAGATTCTGATCCATATCCACAATGGAAACGATCTCCATGGACATGTTGTTTCTGTAATAATCGCTCGCAGCCTCATTGGGAACGGCGTCAATGGCGATCTCCACCATCCCCTTTTCATGAGCCAGTTCCCCCATCGTCTTTTCCACTCCGTTCAGCCGGTAGCTTACGGATATCGTCCACGGAAGCGTTTTTCCGGTCTCCTCCGGATCCAGTATTCCCTCAAAATAAAACCGGTCATGATCCGGCGCCTCATCTAGCGAAAAAACTACCCGTTCTCCGTCCACAGCGGGGATACTGTAATCGGTCATATTGTTGATTTTTCTGTATGTACCGTGATCCACGATCTGTCTGGCTCCGTGGAGCACATAGCTTTTCACCACACTCGTCTCTGTAACAGTCCCATAGGGATCCATGGTCACATATAAGGACTCGTCACATGCCGGCGTTCCGGGTGCCGCCAGACCTTCCATGCCGGCCGACAGAACCATGGAAACTGCCAGCCCTGCACAGACCGCTCTCTTAATCTGACTCCTAATTGCCATTCTGAACCACCTCTTTCTGTGATACCTTTCTGTTTGATGCTGCATGGGAAACCTTTTCCCTCAGATTCTCTGCCCTCTCCCTCTGTCTTCTCTTTCTCATATAGGATCTGGCCTGCTGCTTTCTGATCGGGCCGTCAAAGGCCGCGAGCAGAGCCGGCAGCAGTGAAAGCACCAGAAGCATGGAAAGCAGCGCTCCTCTTCCCACCAGACGACCCACCTGGGAGATGGCCTGGATGGAAGACGTGAAGTAGAGGAGATATCCCACGACTGTCAGGATCCCGCCGGACGTGAGGATCGACAGAGCGCTCTTCGAGATTGCTCCGGCCGCCGCCTGCCTGCTGCCCATGGTCTCCCTCAGTTCCATGTAATTGTTGGACATAAGGATCGAATAGTCGATGGTTGCCCCCAGCTGCAGACAGCTCACGATAATGTATCCGATATATACCACACTCTCGCCGATGAGATACGGGATCGTCATGTTCAGGTAGATAGCCAC